>NZ_DASUFR010000064.1:0-4885 GCF_036274455.1 Nocardioides sp.
TGCGGCGTGCTACCCGCGCGGCCGCCCACCCACGGATGGGTCACAAGAGCCGGTTTTCGCGGTCAGCGCGGCTCGGGCGACCCCGGCCGCACCAGCCCGTGCTCGTAGGCGAAGACCACCGCGTGCACGCGGTCGCGCAGGTGCAGCTTCGAGAGCACGCTCGCGACGTGTGACTTGACGGTGCTCGGCTCGACGACCATCTGCTCGGCGATCTCGGCGTTGGAGAGGCCCCGGGCGAGCAGGAGCAGCACGTCGTGCTCGCGGTTGGTGAGGGAGGCGACCGCGGGAGGGGGCGTCGTCGGGTGCGCCACCTGCTCCAGCAGCCTGCGCGTGCTCGCCGGCGCCAGGAGCGCGTCACCCTCGTGGATGGTCCGCACCGCGGCGAGGAGCTGGTGCGGTGGCGCGGTCTTGAGCAGGAACCCGGAGGCGCCGGCGCGGAACGCGTCGACGACGTAGTCGTCGAGGTCGAAGGTGGTCAGCATGATCACCCGACACTCCGGCACCTCGCGCAGGAGCTCGCGGCTGGCCGCGATGCCGTCCATGACCGGCATCCGGATGTCCATGAGCACCACGTCGGGGCGGGCGGTTGCGGCCACAGCGACGGCCTGCTCGCCGTCGCCCGCCTCGCCGACCACCTCGATGTCGGGCTCGGCATCGAGGATCAGGCGGAACCCGGCGCGGACCAGTGCCTGGTCGTCGGCCAGCAGCACGCCGATCATGACAACGACACCGGTGCCGTGGGGAGCAGCGCGCGGACGGTGAAGCCACCCGACTCGCCCCTCCCCGTCTCGACGGTGCCCCCGAACATGGTGGCCCGCTCGCGCATGCCGACGAGCCCGTGTCCGCGCCGCGCACCCCCACCGGGCTCGCCTCGACCGGTGTCCCGGACCTCGAGCTCGAGCGACCCGGCGAGATAGCGGACGGTGACGCAGGCCTGTGCCGGGCCGGCGTGTTTGAGGACGTTGGTCAGCGCCTCTTGCACGATGCGGTACGCCGACAGGTCCAGCGCGGGGGAGACCTCACGCCGCGGACCCTCGATGTGGAGCTCGACCGGGACGCCGGCGGCCCGGACGCCGGCGGCCAGCTCCTCGAGGTCGCCCAGCCCGGGCTGCGGGGCGAGCTCGGGCCGGTCACCCACGGCAGACTGGTTCCGCAGGACACCGAGCAGGGTGCGCATCTCGTCGACGGTCTGGCGGCCGGTGTCGGCGATCGTGTCCAGGGCCTGCCGGACCTGCGGCTGCCCGTCCTCGAGGATGCGCTCGGCCGCGGCCGCCTGCACGACCATCATCGAGACGTTGTGGGCGATCACGTCGTGCAGCTCGCGCGCGATCCGGCCCCGCTCGATGGCGACCGCCGCCTCGGCCCGGAGGTTCCGCTCGACCTCCAGCTCGGCGTTCGCCGCGGCCAGTGCCGCGTTCTGCAGCCGGCCGTGACGCACCCCCCGGCCGACCACCCACGCGGCGACCAGCCAGACGAACGACGGGACCGCGTGGCCCGCGCTCTGGCCGTGCTGCCAGATGACCACGAAGAGCCCGGCCGAGAGGACCAGCAGGACCACCGGGGCCCAGCGCGCCGCGCGGCCCGCGGCATGGGCGCCCAGTGAGTAGAACGCGAGTGCCAGCGCGACGAACGGCTGGAAGGCCGCCTCGTGCGGCGCGGCGGCGTAGATGCAGCCGGCGTTGGCGACCAGCACCAGGCTCGCGGCCGTGACCGGGAGCCGGCTGCGGACCGCGAGGGGGAGTGTCGAGCCGAGCGCCAGGGTCACCGCGACCGCCATGGGCTCTCCCCACGACGGGTCGCCCCGGACCACGTCGGCGATGGAGGTGATCGCGAGCAGGAGGGCCACGGCCACGTCCGCCGCGGTCGTCGTCACCCGCCGCCACCGGTCCGGCCAGGCGCCCGTCATGGCAGGAATGTAGGACCGGCACGGCCACCGGCGCCTCGCCCGAGCGGAGGACGTCGGGTTCCTCCCCGCGGCCGAGACGGGTTCGTCACCCGCGCCGATGACCTGGCCGGCGCTCCCGGCCTAGCGTCGCGGCGTCGTACCAGTTCCCAAGGAGGTCAGCTCGATGAGCACCAGCAACCACCACCCCGCCCTGGACCGCGCCGGCGCCTGCTCCGGCGTGCTGTTCGCGGTCGTCCTGTTCGTGGCCGCCGGCGACGGCAGCCAGGGCTTCAGTACGCCGCGGTCGGTCGCGGCGCTCGCCGCGATCACGCTCGCCCTGCCGTTCCTCGCCCACGTCGGCGCGCTGCTGCAGAGGTCCGGGGGCGCCGGCTGGACCGCGCCGGCGGTCCTGGCGGGGGGCGTCGCAGGAGTGACGCTGAAGCTGAGCAGCGAGGTGCCGGCCATCGCCGCCCACCGGATGGGTAGCGAGGGGAGTGCGCAGCTGACCCAGCTCACCGACGCGCTGGCCGGTGCGGCCACCGTCGCGAGCCTCGACGCGTTCGCCGTCTGCTGCGCCGCCGTGGCGATCGGCGGCCTCCTGACCCGCAGCCTGCCGAGGTGGGTGTGCGCCGGCGCCGGCGTGACCGCGGTCGCGCTCGTGGTCAACGGCTTCTTCCTCAGCACCGACTTCGTGGTGGCGTTCCTGCTGTTCAACGTCTGGTCGTTCGCCACGGGTGTGCACCTCCTGCGGCGGGCCGGCCGGCTGGACGCGCTGGCTGGCGAACCGGCGGTCGCCGCGCCGGGCCGCTCCGCCTGAGCCGGAACGGGCGCACCCTCGCCCGCGCCGTCCTGGCCGCGGGGGTAACGTTCCGCGCCGTGTCTGCTCGGGCGATCGAGGTCGTCGACCTCACGATGACCTACGGCGACCTCCGGGCCGTCGACGGCGTCAGCCTCGAGGTCGGGGAGGGCGAGTTCGTCGGGATCCTCGGGCCCAACGGCGCGGGCAAGACCACCACCCTGGAGACGATCGAGGGGCTGCGCCGTCCCGACTCGGGCAGCGTGACCGTGCTCGGCCAGCCGGTCTGGCCGCGCAACTCGGCGCTGCTGCCCCGGATCGGTGTCCAGCTGCAGGCGTCGTCGTTCTTCGAGCGGCTCACCGCGCGCGAGCAGATCCACACCTTCGCCTCGCTGTACGGCGTGGGCCCGGCCGCGGCGGACGAGTGGATGACCCGGGTCGGGCTCGACGACAAGGCCGACACCCGGGTCGAGCAGCTCTCGGGGGGCCAGGCCCAGCGGCTGTCGATCGCCTGTGCGCTGGTGCACGACCCAGATGTGGTCTTCCTCGACGAGCCCACCGCCGCGCTCGACCCGCAGGCGCGCCGCAACCTGTGGGACCTGCTCTCCGGGCTCAACGACTCCGGCCGCACCGTGGTGCTCACCACGCACTACATGGACGAGGCCGAGGTGCTGTGCGACCGGGTCGCGATCATGGACCACGGCCGGATCCTCCGGTTCGACTCGCCGGCCGCGCTGATCCGCGGCCTCGACGCCCCGGCCCGGATCACGGTCGCGCCCGGCCAGCTCACCCTCGACCAGGGCCGGGCGCTCTCCGGCGTGGACGACGCGATCGAGGCACCGGAGGGCGTCGTACTCACCACCCGGCAGCCGGCGACGGTCGTCTCCCAGCTCGCCGACGCCGACCACCTCGACGGCGTCCGGGTCCACACCGGCACCCTGGAGGACGTCTTCCTGGAGCTCACCGGCCGGGAGTACCGCGCGTGAGCGCCAACGTGGCGGCCTTCAGGGCGCTCTCGCTCGCGATCGTCAAAGGCTTCGTCCGCGACCGCACGTCGGTCTTCTTCGCGGTGGTCTTCCCGCTGATGTTCCTCGTGCTCTTCGGCGGCCTGTTCGCCGACCCGAGCCAGTCCAAGGTCGACCTCATCGTGGTGGGCGACGTCTCGCTGGTCGACCAGCTCCCGGAGGACGCCCGGGCGGCTTTCGACCAGACCTTCCACGTCGAGCACTCCGACGACCTCGATGCGGCGATCAGCAAGGTGAAGAAGGGTGACGCCGACGTCGCGCTGGAGATGCAGGGCGACACCTTGGTCGCCCACTACACCCAGACCGACCAGGTGAAGGCCGCAGTCACCCAGGGCACGCTGCGCGCGTTCGTCGACGGTGCCAACGTCGCCCAGCTCTCGGACGCGGCCGGCCAGCCGCCGCAGTTCGATCTGAAGACCGAACGGGTGGAGGACGACTCGCTCAAGACCATCCAGTACTACACGCCGGGGCTGCTCGGCTGGGCGGTGGCCATGAGTGCGGCGTTCGGCGCCGCAGCGACCATCCAGGGCTGGCGGCAGTCCAAGCTGATCCGCCGGCTCCAGCTGGCCCCGGTCTCGACCCGGACCGTGGTGGCCGCGCGGGTCTCGGTGACGATCGGGATCGCGCTGGTGCAGCTGGCGATCTTCGTGGGCATCGGGGCGGTGGCTTTCGGCCTCACGCTGACCGGCTCGTGGTGGATGTCGATCCCGCTGCTGATCGTCGGCACGCTGTGCTTCATGGCCATCGGACTGCTGGCCGGGGCGGTCACCAGGACCACCGAGGGCGCGGTCAACGCCGCCAACTTCATCGTGCTGCCGATGTCGTTCCTGTCCGGCTCGTTCTTCCCACTCGATGGGGCACCGGGCTGGCTGCGGGCCTTCGCCGTCCTGCTGCCGCTCAAGCACCTCAACGACGGGATGCTCGACGTCATGGTCCGCGGCGAGGGCCCGACCGCCGCACTCGCGCCGATGGCGATCCTGCTCGCCTTCGCGCTGGTGGTGACCCTCATCTCGGCCAGGCTGTTCCGCTGGGACACGGCCTAGGAGACTGCTGAACAATCGCGCGGCGCCTGCGCCGCGATAGCCGCACGCTGGCTGTGTTGCCGCCCCTCGAAAGGCGCCCAGCCTGCCTTCGGGACGGACGCCTTGCCATCGCACGACTCTCGCGACGCAGGCATCC
>NZ_DASUFR010000065.1:0-3499 GCF_036274455.1 Nocardioides sp.
AGGAGGTGCTCGGGCAGCCACTGGGCAGCCTGGTCGAGAACATGGAGCTCGACGAGGAGCTGCGCCGTGCCCTGGTCTCGTTCGAGGGACCCGCGGGCCGGCTGCTGGCAGCGGTACGCCGCTACGAGGCGGCGCGTCCGGAGCTCGGCGCGGAGGTCTCGGACGTGGCGAACGCGTTCCTGCGCAGCGTCGAGTGGTGGTACCGCGGCGTCCCGGTCGGCTCCACCGCCCGCCGCTGACGCGTCTAGAGCACCCGCATATTCGGTTGACCTCCAAGAGCGCGGCGCACCAGCCTCGTCGCGACAGGCGCACGCAGTACACCGCTCTCACCTGAGGGGGCACCGTGACCTCTGAGCTGATGTCGTCGGTCGGAAGGCTGGCCAGGTTCCCGTCGAACAAGACCGCCAAGTGGCTGATCCTCGCGGTCTGGGTGGTCGTGCTCGCGGTCGCGTACAAGCCCGCCGGCGACCTGACCGGGGCACAGAAGAACGACGCCGTGTCCTGGCTGCCCGGTGATGCCGAGTCCACCCAGGTGCTCAAGGCGACCGAGCGGTTCCGCTCCAGCGACGAGATCACCACCGTCGTCGTCTACGAGCGCAGCGGCGGCATCACGCCCGCCGACGCGGCCGCCGTGCGCGGCCAGGTCACCGCGTTCGAGGATCTCCCCACGGTCAGGCGCGACGCCGTCGGACCGATCCCGTCCCGTGACGGCCAGGCCCTCGAGGTCGTCGTACCCGTCGACGCCGGGGACGGCGGCTGGCAGACCGTCGGCACCGCGGTGGAGCGGATGCGCGGCCTCACCCACGACGGGCCGACCGGGCTCCGGGTCCACTTCACCGGTCCTGGCGGGTACGCCGCCGACTCCTCCGACGCGTTCGCCGGCATCGACGGGAAGCTGTTGTACGCCGCGATCGGCGTGGTGGTGGTCATCCTGCTCCTCACCTACCGCAGCCCGCTCCTCTGGATCCTGCCCGTGTTCTCCTCGGTGGTCGCGCTGATGGCGGCGCAGGCGGTGGTCTACCTGCTCGCGACCCGGGCCGACCTCACCGTGAACGCCCAGACGGCCGGCATCCTCACGGTGCTGGTCTTCGGCGCCGGCACGGACTACGCGCTGCTGCTCGTCGCCCGCTACAAGGAGGAGCTGCGCCGCCACGAGGACCGGCACGAGGCGATGGCCTTCGCGCTCCACCGCGCGACCCCGGCGATCCTCGCCAGCGCGGCCACCGTGGCGATCGGCATGCTCTGCCTGACCCTGGCCGAGATGAACTCCACCGCCGGCCTGGGTCCGGTGCTGGCCATCGGCGTCGCGGTGACCCTGCTCGTGATGATCACCCTGCTGCCGGCCCTGCTGGTGATCTGCGGCCGGTGGGTCTTCTGGCCCAAGCGCCCGGCGTTCGGGTCGCCCGAGCCCACCGCCTCGGGTCTGTGGGCCAAGGTCGGCAACCGGATCGCGATCCGGCCGCGGACGATCTGGGTCGGCACCGCGGTCGTGCTCGCCGTCGCCTGCCTCGGGCTGCTCAAGCTCGACGCGACCGGCCTCAACTCCGCCGAGCAGTACACCAAGGTGTTCGACTCGGTCAAAGGCCAGCAGGTCCTGACCGAGCACGGCTTCGCCGACGACTCGAGCCCGGTCCAGGTGGTGGTCAACGCCGACAAGGCCGACGAGGTGGCCGCTGCCATGCAGGGCATCCCGGGACTCGGCGAGCCCAACACCCAGATCCCGCCCGTTGGCGGCGTCAAGCTGATCACCGCGCCCGTCGAGGGTGACGTGGCCGACCAGGCGGCGTTCGACACGATCAAGGCGGTCCGGGACAAGGTCCGTGCGGTCGACGGGGCGGATGCCCTGGTGGGCGGCACGTCAGCGATCTACCTCGACATCCAGAAGGCGTCGACCCGCGACAACTGGGTGATCATCCCGATCGTTCTGCTCGTCGTGATGCTGATCCTGATGGTGCTCCTCCGCGCGGTGCTGTCGCCGGTGTTGCTCATCGGCACGGTGATCCTCTCCTTCGGCGCGGCGCTGGGGCTGTCGACGCTGCTGTTCCACGGCGTCTTCACTCACCTGTTCGACCAGGGCGGAGGGTTCGCCCACGCCGATGCGTCGTTCCCGCTGTTCGTCTTCGTGTTCCTGGTCGCCCTGGGCATCGACTACAACATCTTCCTGATGACCCGGGTGCGGGAGGAGACGCAGACCAGGGGCACCAGGGCGGGGTCGTTGGTGGCGCTGCGGGCCACCGGTGGCGTGATCACCTCAGCGGGACTCGTCCTGGCGGCGACGTTCGCGGTGCTGGCCTCGCTGCCACTGGTCTTCCTGACCGAGCTCGGTGTGGCCGTGGCCCTCGGCGTGATCCTCGAGACGCTGGTCGTGCGGCCGGTGCTGGTCACGGCGCTCAACTACGACCTCGGGGGCAAGATCTGGTGGCCGAGCAAGCTCGACCGCGGCCACGACACACCCGACCCGGGTGCACCGGAGCCGGAGCGCGAGAGCATCAGCGTCTAGGAGCTACAGCCAGCAGGTGGGCCGGGAGTCGCTCCCGGCCCACCGCTGGTTAGCCTGAACCGTGCCCACCCCTCAGCAGCTGCGGCGTGCGTTGGCCCGGGCCGAGCGTGGTGCGGCGCTGGACCTGGCCGAGGCGACTGTGCTGCTGGCGGCGACCGGTGCGGACCTCGACCGGCTGTGCGCCGCGGCCGCGCGGGTGCGGGACGCGGGGCTGCGCGCCGCCGGTCGCGAGGGCGTGGTCACCTACTCACCGAAGGTCTTCATCCCGGTCACCCGGCTGTGCCGCGACCGGTGCCACTACTGCACGTTCGTGGAGACGCCCGCGCAGGCGGCGCGGGAGGGGCGCGCGCCGTACCTGTCCCCCGACGAGATCCTCGCGATCGCGAGCCAGGGGGCCGAGCTCGGCTGCCTGGAGGCGCTGTTCACCCTCGGCGACCGGCCCGAGGACCGCTGGCCCGAGGCGCGCGCGTGGCTCGACGAGCAGGGCTACGACTCGACGCTGGCCTACGTCCGCGCGATGGCGGTCCGGGTGCTCGAGGAGACCGGCCTCCTCCCCCACCTCAACCCCGGCGTGATGTCGTGGGAGGAGATGAACCGGCTCAAGCCGGTCGCCCCCTCGATGGGGATGATGCTCGAGACCACCTCCCGGCGCCTGTTCGACACGAAGGGCGAGGCGCACTTCGGCTCTCCCGACAAGGACCCCGAGGTCCGGCTCCGGGTGCTCGAGGACGCCGGCCGGCTGTCCATCCCGTTCACCACCGGCCTGCTCGTCGGCATCGGTGAGACGTTGACCGAGCGCGCCGAGACCATCCACGCGATCCGGCGGGTGCACAAGGAGTTCGGGCACGTGCAGGAAGTCATCGTGCAGAACTTCCGCGCCAAGGACCACACCGCGATGGCGTCGTCACCGGATGCTGCCTTCGAGGACTTCATCGCGACCGTGGCGGTCACCCGGTTGGTGATGGGACCCAAGATGCGCGTTCAGGCCCCGCCGAACCT
>NZ_DASUFR010000066.1:0-11818 GCF_036274455.1 Nocardioides sp.
TCCCGGGCTCGGCGAACGAGCTGGCCGACCCGGCCCTCCTCCTGCCGGTCATCCGTGACTTCCCGGACCTCGACGTCGTGCTCGCCCACGGCGGCCGCGGCTGGTGGTACGACGCAGCGGCGTTCCTGGCGCTCAGCAACCCGCGCGTGTGGATCGAGCTGTCCGGCCTGCCGCCCAAGCGGCTGCCCGACTACTTCAGCAGCTTCGATCTCGGCCGCCTCGCGCGCCGGTGGATCTTCGCCACCGACTGGCCTGGGGTCCCCGGCACCGCTGCGAACGCGCGCGCCGTGGTCGACCTCGGTCTCGACGACGACCTGGCCGGCCGGGTCCTCGGCGGCAACGCCCTCGACGTCTACGCCGGTCTCGACCACCTCCGTCCCGCGACAGGAGCACGCGGATGACCCCCGACCCACGGCCCGCCTACCAGGGCCGGCCGGCCCGAGAGCTCACCGACGAGGAGCTGGAGCAGCAGGGCAAGAACGCGCACGACACCCGCAACTGGGTCTTCCTGCACGGCACTGCCGACCAGTTCGCCACCCACACCGCGCGGATGCTCGAGCTCGAGCAGGAGTACCTGCGCCGGCACCCGAAGCGCACCTGGCAGGGGAGCGGTGGCGCGGCGACCGACGAGGCGCAGGCCGCGGTGCTCCGCAAGGCGCTGCGCGGGATCCTCGTGCAGCTCGAGGCGCTGGTCGACCCTCCGTCGGTCGCCGCCGGCGGGGTCGTGACCGGCGACCCGGCGCTCGCCCTGCTCCGGCGCGTCGCCGCGGCCCCCGGCGGCCGGCTCAACAAGCTCGAGGTCCACCAGGTGGCTCGCGAGGTGGGGCTGGACCGCACGGCGCTCGCCCGGCTCTACAGCTCCGACCCGCCGCTGCTGACGACCGACAAGCAGGACCGGGTGATCACCGACGCCGGGCGCGCACGCATCGAGTGAGCGTCCCGGCCCACGTCGAGGTCAGATGGCGCGCAGGGTGGACGCCTGCCCGAGGGACCGCAGGCGGATGAGGGCCTGCGCGGTGGCGTCGTCGGCCGGGTGGTGAACGACGAGCTGCTGGGTCTCGGGGTCCGTGGTCTCGAACACCTCGCGGTCCCAGCGCAGGTCCGCGTCGACCGCGGGGTGCCTGGTCCGCAGCTGCGCCGTCGAGGGCGGCAGGTGCTGGTCGAGCCGGCGGGTGAACTCCGGACCCGCGATCGGCGCCAGCTCTGCCCGCAGCCACTCGGACTGCGCCACCGTGGGCGCGAGCCAGAGGCCGAAGGCCTGCTCGTCGGCGACACGGTCCCAGTCGGTGAACGTAGTCCTGGCGCGAGGATCGGTGAACACGTAGCGGGTGAGGTTGGGATGCTCGACGTCCAACAGGCCCGACCGGCCCATCACGGCGACGAAGCCGCTGGTGTGGGCGAGTACGTCCCCCAGTCGGTTCGTGACCATCGCGACCCCGGGCTCCAGTAGCGTCAGTGTCGCCTGCAGCGTCGGACGGATGTCACGACGCGGCGGCGCGGCCTCGTGGGGGCCGGCACACGCCCCGCCGGTGATCTTCGCGAGGTACGACAGGTGCCGGCGCTCGGCCGGGTCGAGGCCGAGCCCCTGGCCGAGCGCGTTGAGGACCGCCTGCGACGGGTTGCGGTCGCGGCCCTGCTCGATCCTCGTGAGGTACTCCACGCTGATCCCGGTGCGCTCCGCGACGTCGGTCCGGCGAAGCCCGGGAGCGCGACGTCGAGCCGTGCTCGGCAGGCCTACCTCCTCGGGCTGGATGCTGTCGCGCTTGGCCCGGACGAAGTCCCCGAGAGGCGTGCCCATCCATCCACTCTAGGTAGGCATCTCGCAATGGTCCACGCCGTTGGGTGGCCCTCCGGGGGCCGGTCTGACCGCGGTCTGTTCCGGCCGGTCCGGGTCACCAACAGTGGATGTCATGAACGAGAAGAGCAAGCTGGTCATCATCATCGGCAGTGTGCGGGCCGGACGGTTCGGCCCCACCGTGGCGACCTGGGTCGCCGACCGGGCCGGAGAGCACGGCGGCTTCGACGTCGAGCTGGTCGACCTGGCCGACGTCGAGATCCCCCTCGCGCTGCCCGCCGTGTCCGCCAAGGAGGCGGGTGCGAGCTATCCGCGCCCGGAGACCATGCAGCAGGTCACCGACCGCCTGGACGCGGCCGACGCCTTCGTCGTGGTCACCCCCGAGTACAACCACAGCTATCCCGCCTCGTTGAAGGCGCTGATCGACTGGCACTACGACCAGTGGGCGGCCAAGCCGGTCGCGTTCGTCTCCTACGGCGCCGCCGCCGGCGGCCGGCACGCGGTGATCCACCTGGAGAACGTGCTCACCGAGCTGCACGCGGTCACGATCCGCGACGGACTCAGCTTCCCCAACTACTTCCTCAGCTGGGCTGATGGTGCGCCCCAGGACCAGCAGGCGCAGGTGCTCGCCAAGACCATGTTCGAGCACCTCGACTGGTGGTCGCAGTCGCTGCGCGCGGCACGGGCGACCGCGCCGTACCCCAGCGCGTCCTGAGGCCCGGGTGGGAACGATGACGCAACCGCAGCCGGCTGCAACGTCGATCGCGGTGTACGGCGCGGACGGCCACACCGGCCGCCTGGTCGTCACCGAGCTGGCCCGCAGGGGCCACGAGGTCGTGCTCGGCGGGCGCTCGCGATCGGCCCTGGAGGCTCTCCGGGACGGCCTCGAGGCACCCGCGCAGGTCCGGAGCGCTCACGTGGACGACCGTGCGGCGCTGCGGAGCCTCACGGCGGGTGCCGGCGTCGTGATCAACTGCGCCGGTCCGTTCGCGGCGACGGGACGGGCGCTCGCGTCCGCCGCGATCGAGACCGGCACCCACTACCTGGACCACAGCGCGGAGCCGC
This sequence comes from Nocardioides sp., assembly GCF_036274455.1. Taxonomy (GTDB): domain Bacteria; phylum Actinomycetota; class Actinomycetes; order Propionibacteriales; family Nocardioidaceae; genus Nocardioides. Next base: position 2,861 of record NZ_DASUFR010000066.1, read on the forward strand.
TCTACGTCAGGGCCCTCTTCGAGCAGCTCGGGTCACGTGCCCGGGCCGCGGGGGTGGTCGTGGTGCCCGGGATGAGCTTCTTCGGCGCGCTCGCGGACCTTCTCGCCCACCGGCTCGCCGGAGACCGCGCCGAGGTCGACGAGGTGACTGTCGCCTACGCGGTTCGCGGCTGGTTGATGACGGCGGGGTCGAGGGCGACCGCGTTGGGGCTCCGCGAGGCGGACCGAGCCACCTTCCGGGATGGAACCCTGGGAGTTGGTCCCCCAGCGCGGGCGCTGGCGACCTTCGACTTCCCCGAGCCGGTCGGCCGCCAGGCGGTGATCGTCGACTACCCGGCGGGCGAGGTCGTGACGATCCCGCGTCACGTGGCCACCCGTGCGGTGCGGGTCGTGATGACCGCGGACACCTTCGTGGCGGCCGAGGTCTTCGGCGGAGCCGACGTCGACCCCCGGACGCGCGCCGGATCCGAATACCTGCTCACCGTCCGTGCCGCGAGCTCGACCGGCACCCTCGAGCGTCACCTCGAGGGAAGCGACATCTACGGCACCGGCGCCGCCGTAGCCGTCGAGGCCGCGGTCCGGCTCGCGCGAGGTTCTGGCGCCGCGACCGGAGGCGTGCGGAGTGCGGCCCAGGTGTTCCCCCCTGACCGGTTCCTGGACGCCCTCGAGGAGCGCGGGGTCCTCCGCCAGCTCTGAACGACCGCGCCGCCCTCGCTCGCCGCGGATCCTGTCCGGGTCCGGTGTGCAGTCAGGTGAGGCAGGTGTCACCCGCCGGCGACGTACTCCGGCTCGGCCTCCGGGACCGGGTCGAGCGCCTCGTCCGCCAGCTCCACGCGGCGCGGTAGCAGGGCCAGGGCCGCCACCAGCGCACCGACGATCGCGACGGCCGCCCCGAACTCGAGGCCGGGACGGTAGGCGTCCAGGGCCGCGTGCGGGGAGGAGGTCACGTCGGCGCCGGTGGCGATGACCGCCGACGTGATCGCGAGCACGACCGCCGCGCCGACCTGCATCGAGGTCTGCAGCACCCCGGCGGCGAGCCCCTGCTCGTCGTCGTCGATCCCGCTTGTCGCCTGGATGTTGATCGCGGGGAAGCCGATCCAGCCGATCCCGATCAGCAGCATGGCCGGAAGCACCATCGTCACGTACGACGGGTCGGTGTCGAGCCGGAGGAACGCAAGGTAGCCGACGGACATGACGGCCAGGCTGACGGCGATGATGCGCGCGGTGCCGAAGCGGTCGACGAGCTTGTCGGAGAACACTGACGACGCGGCCACCATCAGCCCGATCGGCAGCAGGGCGAGCCCCAGCTGAAGGGGAGACCAGTCGATGGCGTCCTGGAAGTAGAGCGTGACGATGAACTGCCAGCTGAAGTAGGAGCCGGCCACGGCGACGATGGCGAGGCACGCCCGCACGAGCGAACCCCTGCGCAGGATGCCCAGCCGGATCAGGGGGTGCCGCACCCGGCGCTCCACGGCGACGAAGGCGCCCAGCAGCGCGGCAGAGGCGACGAACGAGCCGATGGTCCGGGCCGACGTCCAGCCGGCGGTCGGCGCCGAGACGATCGTGTAGACGAGCAGCAGCATCGCCGCGGTGGAGAACGCCGCGCCGAGCAGGTCGTGGCCGCCGTCCCTGACCCGCTCGGACCGCGGCACCAGCACGAAGGCGGCGGCCAGGGCCGCCAGTGCGATGGGGACGGGGAGCAGGAAGTTCCAGCGCCAGCCGAGCCCGGTCATCAGCCCGCCGAAGACCAGTCCGGAGGAGTAGCCACCGGCACCGAACACCGTGTAGACCGACAGCGCCTTGTTGCGCGCCGGGCCCTCGGCGAACGTCGTGGTGATGATGGAAAGCCCGGTCGGGGCCGTGAAGGCGGCAGCCAGCCCCTTCACGAACCGGGTCAGGATCAGCAGGGGACCGCTGCTGACGAGCCCGCCGGCCAGTGACGCCAGGGCGAAGACGGCCAGGGCGACCAGGAAGACCCGGCGCCGCCCGAGCAGGTCGGCCGTCCGCCCGCCGAGCAGCAACAGGCCGCCGTAGCCGAGGACGTAGCCGCTGACCACCCACTGCAGGGTGGACGTGGACAGGTCGAGCTCGGCGCCGATCGAGGGCAGGGCGACGCCGATCATCGAGACGTCGAGCCCGTCCAGGAAGAGCACGACGCACAGGGTGATCAGCAGGGCCCGGAGGCGAGGGCTCCACGCACCGGTGGTGGACGAGAGGGTGGCTGGGGAGGTCACCCGACGACACTTACATGCACGTGCATTCAATGCAACTGCAATTGATGCTCTTGCATCCATATCAGGTGCGAGCTAGCCTGCGAGCCATGAGGCAGGGCCAAGGGACCGCCGAGCTCGTCCACGAGTGGCGCACCCTGCTGGCCAGGCATGCGACGGTCAGCTGTGCGCTGGAGAAGGCGCTCGAGGTCGAGCATGGGATCGGGCTGAGCGAGTTCGAGACGCTCGACCGGCTGGTCGACGCCAACTGCAGCAACTACCGCATGAGCGATCTCGCCTGCGACATGCACCTCAGCCAGAGCGCCCTGTCCCGGGCAGTGGCCCGGCTGGAGCGTGACGGGCTGGTCAGGCGCGACATGTGCCCCGACGACCGGCGCGCGATGTTCGTGTGCCTGACCGCCGAGGGCAAGCGGGTCCATCGCAGGGCGCTGCCCACCCACCGCAGCGTGCTGAGCGAGACCTGGGGCGTCGAGCAACCTGTGTCGTGAGCGCGTCGTGGCGCGTCGTGGACGTGTCCGGGGTCACGGAATGGCTGGCACGCTCGGCGGCCTTGTGCCCTTCGTGACCACTACCGAGGGCAAGGTCGCCATCGTCACGGGAGCAGGCTCGGGGATCGGCGCCGCCACGGCGCGACGGCTGGTCGAGCGCGGTGATCGCGTTCTCCTGGTCGGGCGCGACGCGGAGCGGTTGGCCCGTGCTCACCGGGTGCTCGGGACCGGAGCCACGGATGTGCTGGCCGTGGACCTCACCACCGAACGGGCCGGCGAGACCGTGCTGGGGGCCGCCCTCGATCGCTGGGGACGGGTCGATGTTCTGGTCAACAACGCGGGCATCAACCGGGCCGGCGACTTCGCGACCCTGTCGATGCGCGACTTCGACGACATCTTTGCGGTCAACGTGCGCGCCCCGTACGCACTCACCCGGGCCACCGTGCCCCACCTGAGCCCCGGCTCCTCGATCGTCTTCGTCGGCAGCAACCTGTCGCGCTACGGCAAGCCCGGCGCCGCCGCGTACGCCGCGAGCAAGGCCGCCGTGGAGTCGCTGACCAGGACCCTCGCGGTCGAGCTCGGCGGCGCCGGCATCCGAGTCAACGCCGTCTCGCCCGGAATGACGCACACCGGCATGACGGCGGCCGGCCTCGCCGACGAGGAGCGCTACCGGCAGCTGGTGGCGAACAGCCCGGTGGGCTTCCTCGGGGTGCCGGACGACATCGCAGCAACGATCGCTTTCCTCACCTCCGACGCATCCCGCTACGTCAACGGGGCGGCGATCGTCATCGATGGGGGACGGACGCTCATCTGAGCAGCCTCAGCGGTGTGCACGAGGTGGAGGGGGTCGACCCACACGGGACACCCGCGATGTCACAGGCGGGGCGCCCGCCTCGTCAGGTGCATGAGCCGTCGGCACCGGCCGACGCCGGATCGAGGAGAGGTCAGCCATGCAACCCGACGACCGGACGCGGCGCACCGTTCGCGCACCCGACGAGCAGGCCCATGGCATGGAACCGCTCCGAGCGGGGAGGTCATGTCCATGAGGGTCTTCGTGGCAGGCGGCAGTGGCGCCCTCGGCCGGGTCCTGGTCCCGAAGCTGGTGGCCAACGGGCACGACGTCACGGCCAGCACCACCAGCCCGGGCAAGCTCCGGATGCTGGAGGAGCTCGGCGCGACCGGTGCGGTGATGGACGGCCTGGACGCGGCGTCGGTCGGCGAGGCGGTCGCCGCGGCGCAGCCCGACGCGATCGTCCACCAGATGACTGCGATCTCGCCCGGCCACGCCGGCAAGCCGGACTTCCGGCACTTCGACCGGTGGTTCGGCCAGACCAGCCGGCTGCGCACCGAGGGAACCGACCACCTGCTGGCCGCAGCCGAGGCGCTGGGCGTCGGCCACGTGGTCGCCCAGAGCTACGCCAACTGGAACGGGCTCCGCGAGAGCGGCTGGGTGAAGACCGAGGAGGACCCGCTCGACCTGCACGTGGGCGATGCTGCCGAGCCGGGGATGCGGGCCATCGCGCACGTCGAGGACGCGGTGATCGCCGCCGGTGGTGCCGCGCTGCGCTACGGCGGCTTCTACGGGCCCGGGGCCAGCGACGACCAGGTCGAGCTGATCCGCAAGCGGCAGTTCCCGCTGGTCGGCGACGGCAACGGGTACGCCTCCTGGGTGCACCTGGAGGACGCGGCCACGGCGACCGTCCTGGCCGTCGAGCAGCAGGCGAAGGGTGTCTACAACATCGTGGACGACGAGCCGGCCCCCGCCAACCAGTGGCTGCCCTACCTCGCGGAGTGCGCCGGTGCGAAGCCGCCCCGGAGGGTGCCGAGGTGGCTGGCCCGCCTGCTCGCCGGCGAGCTGGCGGTGTCGATGATGACCGAGGGCCGGGGGTTCTCCAACGAGAAGGCCAAGCGCGAGCTCGGGTGGGTGCTGCGCTACCCGTCGTGGCGGCTGGGCTTCAAGGAAGGCCTCTCGTGAACAAGCTCGAGGAGTTCCAGGAGCTGCGGCCACTGCTGTTCTCGATCGCCTACCGGATCCTGGGCAGCGTGAGCGAGGCCGAGGACGCCGTGCAGGAGAGCTGGCTCCGCTTCGAGGCGTCCCCGGCCCGACCGCGGTCGACCAAGGCGTTCCTCTCCGCGGTCGTCACCCGGATCTCCATCGACGTGCTCCGTTCGGCCCGCATGCGGCGCGAGGAGTACGTCGGTGAGTGGTTCCCCGAGCCGTTGCTCTCCGACCCCTACGAGGACCCGGCACGAGCTGCCGAGCTGGCCGACTCGCTCTCGATGGCGTCACTGCTGCTGCTCGAACGGCTCAGCCCGCTGGAGCGGGCGGTCTTCGTGCTGCGCGACGTGTTCGCCTTCGACTACGCCGACATCGCCTCCGCGGTGGGCCGCTCGGAGGCGTCCTGTCGCCAGCTCGTGGTGCGCGCGCGCCGGCACATGGCCGAGGGCCGACCCAGGTTCGAGGCCGACCGTGCCGAGCGGGACCGGCTCGCCGGCCGGTTCTTCGAGGCGCTGAGGAACGGTGACGTCGAGGGGCTGCGCGAGCTCCTGGCCGCCGACGTGCAGCTGGTCGGCGACGCCGGCGGCAAGGCCCCGTTGTGGGGCCACGGCATCTTCGGGGCCGACAACGTCACCCGGCTGCTGGGCACGATGTACCCGCTGCTCGCCGAGGTCGACGTGACCGTCGAGCGCCACGAGCTGAACGGCCAGCCGGGCGCGATCTTCCGCGACCGCGACGGCAAGGTCGTCAACACGTGGACCATCGACGTCCTCGGCGGCCGGGTCCAGGCCATCCGCACCGTGCTCAACCCGGACAAGCTGCGTCACGTCGGGCCGGTGGCGGACGCGTTCGCCGTCCTCCGCGAGGCCAACCGGGCGCGCCGTCGCTGACAGTCGCCCACCGGTCAGGAGGGCGGCAGCACCACCAGGCTGACCCCGGTGGTCCGGCACGTCGGGATGCAGGCAGCGCGACGCGGCTGGGTCTGAGCGCACCCCCGCCCGGGCGCGTCCCGGGACCGCCGGGAACCACCGTGCGGGACCGGCCGGAACCGGTGCACTTGATCCCGCTCCGGGCGGGACGGCAGCCCCGTGCCGGTGGGTGGGTGACCGCCCGAGCGTGGCGGGATGCGATGGACGACAGTGCTGTGGGGAGCCGTGGCCGTGCTGCTGACGGCGTGCAACGCGGGTGACTCCGGAGCAGGCCGGTCCGTGGCGGCCGTGGACGAGGCAGGGGCGCCTGGGCTCGAGGCACGAACACCGGCGACCCCCGTCGCCTCGCCGGCGGCCGGCGCGGTCCGGGGGTCCGACGACTGGCGGATGACCCGGTTCGCCCGGGACGGCCAGCTCGAGGGCTACACGACGCGGGCCAGCGCCCCGCCCGGCGTGCCGATCGAGCTCAAGGTCTCCACCTCGCAGCGCGCCTACCGGGTCAGCGCCTACCGGATCGGCGCCTACGAGGGCGGCACCGGCCACCTGGTGCACCGCTCGGAGCTGGTCGACGGTGAGCGCCAGGCCGGCGCGGTCCTCCGTCCGGTCGAGACGCGCACGGTCGTGGCGCCCTGGCACGTGAGCCTGACCGTGCCCACCGAGCAGTGGGAGCCCGGCTTCTACGTCCTCCGGCTGGCGAGCACCTCCGGCTGGGAGTACCAGGTGCCCTACATCGTCTCCTCGCCGTCGGCCGCCGGGACGGTCGCCCTCGTCACCCCGGTCACCACCTGGCAGGCCTACAACCTCTGGGGCGGATACAGCCTGTACGACGGGCCGGCCGGCGACCGGCGCAGCTGGGCGGTCAGCTTCGACCGGCCCTACCACGGGGTCGGCGGGATGAACGACTTCCACACCGCCGTGGTCCCGATCGTGGTGCAGGCGGAGGCGACAGGAGTGCCGCTGTCCTACTTCGCGAACCTCGACCTGCACGACCGTCCCGACCTGCTGGCGGGAGCGCGCGGCTATGTGTCGATGGGACATGACGAGTACTGGACGCCGAGCATGCGCACGACCGTCGAGACCGCCAGGGACGCGGGGACCAACCTGGCCTTCCTCGGGGCCAACACGGCGTACTGGCGGATCCGGCTCAGCGACCGGGCCACCGGCCCGCTCCGCCTCGAGACCGGCTACCGCCACGACGCTGAGGTCGACCCGATGCGGGAGACGGACCCCGCAGAGGCCACCGGCCGGTTCCGCGACGCGCCCGCGGCCGACCCCGAGAGCGAGCTGGCCGGCGTCCTCTACGAGTGCTACCCCGTGGACGCCGACTACGTCATCGCGACGCCGCACTGGTGGGGCTTCGCCGGGACCGGGGTTCGAACGGGCACCGCGGTCACGGGGCTGGTGGGTGGCGAGGCGGACCGCGTCTACCCGGACCGCACGATGCCGCGACCCCTGCAGGTGCTGAGCCACACGGCGTACTCCTGCCGCGGCGACGCCACCTCCAGCCAGTCCGTCTACTACACCGTCCCCTCGGGCGCCGGCGTCTTCACCGCAGGGACGCTGCGCTGGGGGTGCGCACTGGTGGACCTGTGCGACCGGCCGCTGGGTCCCGAGACCCGCGACTTCGCCCGGTGGGTGACGGAGAACGTGCTCCGGGCCTTCGCGCGCGGCCCCGTGGGGCTGCGCCACCCCGCGCAGGACAACGTGGCGGACTTCGACCTGCCGCTGGTCAACAGCGTCGAGGCGAGCTGAGGTGGCCGGGTGGGTGCCCGGTTCCGCCATCATGGCCCCATGCACACCACCGGCCGCGCGCTCGCGGCACTGGTCCTGGTGGTGGGCGCGGCCGCGTGCACGGACGACGGCGAGGAGCCGCCGGCCGACGCGCAGACCGACCACGTCGCCCTCGAGCTGTCGGTCGGACCGGGAGCGGGCGACCTGTCCACCCAGGCGCGCGACGAGCTCCAGAACGACGTCGGCGCCGTGCTGACGACCTACGTCGTCGACGCCTTCCTCGGCGACTACCCGCGCGACGACTTCGTCGAGGGGCTGGACACGTTCACGTCCGGCGTCGCCGACCAAGCGGCCGCGGACCTGAACCTGGTCACCGGCGCGGGCTTCGGCAAGGACGTGCAGGGCGTCACGGCCACGAGGTTGTCGGCGACGATCGCGAGCTTCGTCCCCACGGGCGAGGTCGTCGGTGTGACGGCGTCGGTGGACCTCGCCTTCGACGTCGAGGCGGCCGACGGGACGACGAGCGAGCTCACCCGTCGCGGCCGGCTGATGCTGATGCCGGATGACGGGGAGTGGAAGATCTTCGGCTACGACCTCACAACCGAGCCCGGAGGTGACTCGTGAGCCCCGGCGCCGGCGTCGCCGCCGTGCTCGCGGTCCCGGTTCTGATGCTGGTCCCCGATGGCCAGGTCACGCCGGCGGCCGTGAGCCTCCTCGAGGTCGAGTCGTCGACAGCGGTCGACTTCGGCGACAGTGTGCACGTGCTCGCGCTGGGCTCCGACGCGACCGGCGCCGACCCCCGGCGCGGCAACGGGGACGCCATCGAGCTGATCTCGCTGGACTTCCGGACGGGTGCGGCGTCGGCGGTCGGCATCCCGCGGGACACGGTCGTCGACCTGGACGGCGTGGGCAGGGCGAAGATCAACGCCGGGCTTCCGGCCGGCGGGACGGACCTGATGGTCGCCGAGGTCGAGCAGCTCACCGGCGTCGACGTGCAGTACGTCGTGACCGCCGGGGGCGCCGACTTCGAGAAGCTCGTGGACACCGTGGGGAAGCTCGAGGTGCATTCGGACATCGCCTTCGCCGACCCGGCCTACGGCCTCCAGGTCGAGGTCGGCCAGAACACGCTCGACGGCCGGGAGGCGAGGGGGTTCGCGAAGGCGCGCGACTTCACCGGCGACGACTTCGCCCGGATGGCCAACCAGCAGGAGCTGCTGCGGGCGATCCTGGACGTGCTCCGCGGTGGCGAGGACGAGCTGGGCTTCGTGGAGAGCGGTGCGCTCGCCGCGCTGCAGCACCTGGACACCAACCTGTCGCCCGCGGACCTCTACCGCTTCGCGCAGGCCATCGGACAGCTCGACCCGGCCCTGACCACCAGCTGCGTGCTCACCGGACCCACCGAGCTGGACCCGGTCCTCGGCGACATCGTCCTCCTCGACGAGGAGTACGCCGCCCGGGTCGCGGCCGACGCCGAGGACGGCGTGATCGAGGGCAGCTGCGAGCCCTGACCCGCGTCAGCCCTGCCTTCCTCAGCCCAGGCCGGCCTCGCGGGCCAGCACGATCGCCTGCGCCCGGTGCGCG
>NZ_DASUFR010000067.1:0-5048 GCF_036274455.1 Nocardioides sp.
CTTGACGTCGGCGACGGCGGTGGGGTCGTCGATGCGGTACTGGGCGAAGGCCTTCTCGACCTGGGCGCGGTCGATCTCGCCGGCGTCGGCGAGGGCCTGGAGGGCCTGGACGGCCACGGACTGCGCGTCGATCCGGAAGAACCGGCGGGCGGCCGGGCGAGTGTCGGCGAAGCCGAAGCCGTCGGCTCCCAGCACCCGGTAGTCGCCGGGGACCCAGCGCGCGATCTGGAGGGGTACGGCGCGCATGTAGTCCGACACCGCCACGACCGGGCCGTCGGCACCGGCCAGCCGGTCCGACACGTAGGCCGTCCGCGGGGTCTCGCCCGGGTGCAGGAGGTTCCACTCCTCGGCGGCCGTGGCGTTGCGGGCCAGCTCGTTCCAGGAGGTGACCGACCACAGGTCGGCCCGGACCCCCCAGTCCTCGGCCAGGATCTGCTGGGCGTCCTGGATCCAGGGGAACCCGACGCCGGAGGCGAGGAGCGTGACCCGCGGGCCGTCACCTTCGGCGGTGGAGACCTTGTGCATGCCGCGCAGGATCCCGTCCACGTCGACGTCGTCGGGCTCCTTGGGCTGGACGACGGGCTCGTTGTAGACGGTGATGTAGAAGATCACGTTCTCGCCGTGCGGGTGCGCCTCGGTCTCGCCGTACATCCGGGCCAGTCCGGATTCCATGATGTGCGCGATCTCGTAGGCGAACGCCGGGTCGTAGTGCACGACCGCCGGGTTGGTGGCGGCCAGCAGCGGCGAGTGGCCGTCGGCATGCTGGAGACCCTCACCGGTGAGCGTGGTCCGGCCCGCGGTGGCGCCGATGAGGAAGCCGCGCGCGAGCTGGTCGGCCATCGCCCAGATCGAGTCCCCGGTCCGCTGGAACCCGAACATCGAGTAGAAGATGTAGAACGGGATCATGTGCTCGCCGTGGGTGCTGTACGCCGACCCAGCGGCCGTCGCCGAGGCGAGCGCACCCGCCTCGGAGATGCCCTCGTGCAGCAGCTGGCCCTGGACCGAGGACTTGTAGGCAAGCAACAACTTCCGGTCCACCGACTCGTACTGCTGGCCGGCCGGGTCGTAGACCTTCGCACTCGGGAACATCGAGTCCATGCCGAACGTGCGGTACTCGTCCGGCGCGATCGGCACCACCCGCTGCCCGATGTTGGGGTCCTTCATCCAGTCGCGGAGCTGCCGGACGAGCGCCATGGTGGTGGCGATCTTGTTCTTGCCCGAGCCCTGCTTGAGCTCGTCGTACATCTCCTTGCCCGGCAGGATCAGCGACTTGGCGCGCACCACCCGCCTCGGGATCGAGCCCCCGAGCTGGCGACGGCGCTCGAGCATGTACTCGATCTCGGGGGAGTCCTCGCCCGGGTGGAAGAACGGCGCGGTGCCGGTCGACTCGTAGGCGTCCTCGAGCTCCTTGTCGCTCATCGGCAGGTAGAGCCGATCGCGGAACTTCTTGAGGTCCGCGAGCTTGAGCTTCTTCATCTGGTGAGTGGCGTTGCGGCCCTCGAGGGCCTCGATCGTCCACCCCTTGATGGTGTGGGCGAGGATCACCGTCGGCTGTCCGGCGTGCTTGGACGCGGCGTCGAAGGCGGCGTAGACCTTGCGGTAGTCGTGGCCGCCGCGAGGCAGCTTCTCGATCTGCCGGTCGGTCATGTGCTCGACCATCTTGCGCAGCCGCGGGTCGGGGCCGAAGAAGTGCTCGCGGTTGTAGGCGCCGTCCTCGACCGAGAAGGTCTGGAAGGCGCCGTCAGGGGTCCGGTTCATCTGGTTGACCAGGACGCCGTCGACGTCGCGGGCGAGGAGCTCGTCCCACTCGCGGCCCCAGATCACCTTGATCACGTTCCAGCCGGCGCCGCGGAAGTAGGACTCCAGCTCCTGGATGATCTTGCCGTTGCCACGCACCGGGCCGTCGAGCTGCTGCAGGTTGCAGTTGATGATCCAGGTGAGGTTGTCGAGCTCCTCGCGCGCGGCGAGCCCGATGGCGCCGAGCGACTCGGGCTCGGCCATCTCGCCGTCACCGAGGAACGCGTAGACGTTCTGCTGGCTGGTGTCCTTGATGCCGCGGTTGTGGAGGTAGCGGTTGAACCGCGCCTGGTAGATCGAGTTGATCCCGGTGAGCCCCATCGACACCGTCGGGAACTCCCAGAAGTCCGGCATCAGCCGGGGGTGCGGGTAGGACGAGAGGCCCTTGCCGACGCCGTGCTGGACCTCCTGGCGGAAGTGCAGCAGCTGCTGCTCGGTGAGCCGGCCCTCGAGGAAGGCGCGGGCGTAGATGCCGGGGGAGCCGTGGCCCTGGATGTAGATCTGGTCGCCACCGCCCGGGTGGTCCTTGCCGCGGAAGAAGTGGTTGAAGCCGACCTCGTAGAGGCTCGCCGCGGACTGGTAGGTCGCGATGTGACCGCCGACCTCGAGACCGGGGCGGTTGGCGTCGGAGACCATCACCGCGGCGTTCCAGCGGATGAACGCGCGGATCCGGCGCTCGATGTCCTCGTCGCCGGGGAACCAGGGCTCGCGCTCGGGCGGGATGGTGTTGATGTAGTCGGTGCTGCGCAATGCCGGCACGCCGACGTTCATCTCACGGGCCTTCTCGAGCAGCCGCAGCATCACGTAGCGGGCCCGGTCACGCCCGCGCTCGCCGACCAGCTGGTCGAAGGAGTCCAGCCAGTCCGAGGTCTCGTCCGGGTCGATGTCGGGGAGCTGGGTCGGCAGTCCCTCGTGGATCACCGGCGTGGGCGAACCGCTGGTGGTGGCTCGGTGGGTGCCGGAGGTCTCGGGTGTTTCTTCGGTCACCCACTCATCGTGTCACGGCTCGACCAGCCGGACGAACGCCCGATCTGCTACCCGTGAGTACGCCGGAGAGGGTCCGCACGGACGTCCCACCAGCGACGACACGGCACGGCTTGCTTGCGCGTACCGCCCAACTCGGGTGGACTATCGCTCATTCGACCCCCGCGGCCGCGGGGGTTCGCTGTAACTGTCGCAGACGAGGGAGGACGGCGTGAGCTCGACCGAGGGTGGAAGCTCCACCCAGACGGGTGCCGTCGGAGCCGCCGAGCGGCTCGGGTTCAAGCCCGGGATGGTCATCCAGGAGCTCGGCTGGGACTCCGACACCGACGATCAGCTGCGGGTGGCCATCGAGGACGCGATCGACGCCGACATGGTCGACGGCGACTACGGCAACGTGGTCGACGCCGTGGTGCTGTGGTGGCGTGACGAGGACGGCGACCTGGTCGACGGCCTGGTCGACGCGCTCACCGACCTCGTCGGGGGCGGGGCCATCTGGCTGCTGACCCCCAAGGTCGGCCGGCCCAACGCGGTCGACCCGGCCGACATCGCGGAGGCGGCGCCGATCGCCGGTCTGTCGCAGACGACCACCGCGGCGGTGAGCAAGGACTGGTCCGCGACCCGGCTCATCGCGCCGAAGACCCCCGCCTGAGGTCCTCCGGACGGGACGCCGGTCCCCGGTGTCGGCCGACATGACATCCTGCACGACGTGGCTTCGCTCCCGCTCCCGGCACCGCTCGACAAGCTGGCCTCGAAGGCCGGCGCGACCGGCTATGGCCTCAAGGTGCTGGCCGGCTCGGGGATCCTGCGCCCCTACTCCCCGGTGAAGCTGGCGCGGGCCGGGCGGGCGCTGCAGCAGTGGGGGACCGGGCCGGCCGGGGGCTTCCTGGCCATCTCCACCCTGGTCGCCGACCGGACCTGGGTGGTCGACGAGCGCGGCGAGCTGACCTTCGGCGAGGTGGACCGGCGTACCAACCGGCTCGCCAGGGCACTCCGGGGGCTGGGCGTCGAGGAGGGCGACTCGGTCGCGCTGATGGCCCGCAACCACCGGGGTTTCGTGGAGGCCACGGTGGCCGCCGCCAAGCTGGGCGCGGACCTGATCTTCCTCAACACCGCCTTCGCCGGCCCTCAGCTGGTGGACGTGCTGGAGCGGGAGGACCCCGCCGTGGTCATCCACGACGAGGAGTTCACCGGCATGCTCGAGAAGGCCGACGTGGACGAGCGGGTGCTGTCGTGGGCGGACGGCGAGACGACGCTCACCACCCTGGACTCGCTGATCGCGGGTGAGCCCGACGACGCACCGGTCGACGTCCCGGACCACCACAGCCGCATCGTCATCCTCACCTCCGGCACGACCGGTACACCGAAGGGCGCACCACGCAACGAGGCCGGCATCGACGCCGCGATCTCGCTGCTCTCGCGGATGCCGCTGAAGTACGGCTGGAAGGTGCACATCGCCGCGCCGCTGTTCCACACCTGGGGCTTCGCGCACCTGATGCTGTCGCTGCTGCTCGGGCACACGGTCGTGCTCCGCAGGAAGTTCGACCCCGAGGCCGCGCTCGCCCTCGTCGACGAGCACGGGTGCGACGAGGTGGTGGTGATCCCGGTCATGCTCCAGCGGATGCTCGCGCTGCCCGACGAGACGCTCGGCAAGTACCGCCTCGCGACTGTCAAGGTCGTGGCCGCCTCGGGCTCAGCGCTGCCCGGTGACCTCGCGCTGAGCTGGATGGACCACTTCGGCGACAACCTCTACAACACCTACGGCTCGACCGAGGTGGCCTACGCCTCGATCGCGACCCCGGAGGACATGCGCACCCATCCCGCCACGGCGGGCAAGCCACCGTGGGCGACGGTGGTGAAGATCCTCGACGACGACGGGAAGGAGGTGCCGCAGGGTGGGTCGGGGCGGATCTTCGTCGGCAACAGCCTGCTCTTCGAGGGCTACACCGGCGGTGGCAACAAGGACATGGTCGACGGGCTGATGTCCTCCGGCGACGTCGGCCGGTTCGACGAGCAGGGGCTGCTCTACGTCGAGGGCCGCGACGACGAGATGATCGTCTCCGGCGGCGAGAACGTCTTCCCCCGCGAGGTCGAGGACCTGCTCGCCGACCATGAGGCCGTGGTCGAGGTCGCCGTGATCGGCGTCGAGGACGAGGAGTTCGGCCAGCGCCTCAAGGCCTTTGCCGTCCTGGGTGAGAACGCCAACGTCTCCGAGGAGGATCTGAAGGCCTACGTGAAGGCGAATCTCGCCTCCTACAAGGCCCCCCGCG
>NZ_DASUFR010000068.1:0-14516 GCF_036274455.1 Nocardioides sp.
CGGTCCGGTCGAGGGTGTCGCTCAAGGGGCGATCTCGGGCGGGGGCGCCACCGCCCGCGCCGGCTCCATGCGCGAGAAGTACCGGATGTCCTTGAACCGGAGGATCGGCTTCTCGAACAGGTAGAACGACACGGACGCCAGCACCACGGTGATGGCCACGGTCAGCCCGGCGACGGTCAGGAACCGTCCGGTGAACACGTCGAGATCGAGAGCCCGGAAGACCAGGTTGAGCACGATCATGTGGATCGCGAAGACCCCGTAGGAGATCTCGCCGAGCCAGTAGGGCACCGGGCTGGTCAGCTGTCTGCGGACCCACCCGTCGCGCTCGGGCCCGAAGACCAGCGGCAGGACGTAGAACGCCCCCGCGGCGCCGTACAGCACGACCTTCGCGCCGGCCTCCCACCCACCGGGCGTGAGCAGGAGTCGCGGGCCGGCCAGGGGTGAGCACGCCAGGGCGAACAAGGCGGTGGCCAGGATCCAGCAGCCGGTGAGGTCGTGGCCGAGCCGCTCGAGCACGTGTTCGCGCGGCCGGACGGCGAGCTCGGCAGAGACGGCGGCGAACACGAGGCCGACCATGAACCAGGGCAGGTAGCCGGGCAGCCACTGTGCGTAGTGGGCCCGGTAGCCCGGGATCTGGGCGACCACGACCTGCCACGCGAGACCCGCGGCGGAGATCGCGCCGGCGCCCACCAGCACGCGGGTGGGCCGAAGGCCGGAGCCGCGACGGCCGATGAAGGCCAGGCACACCAGCGGGAGCACGAGGTAGAACGCGACCTCCGTGCAGAGGCTCCACATCTGGGTCAGCGAGCTCGCCAGCAGGTGGTGGCGGTAGAGCTGGGTGAGCGTCAGGTGGCTGAGCCAGTCCTGCCAGGTCGCGTCCTCGTTCAGCGGGTCGACGACGAAGGCGACCACGACGACCACCCAGTAGAGCGGCAGGATCCGCAGCGCCCGCTTCCACAGGTAGTGCCGGGTCGAGGGCTCCTCCCGGCCGAGAGCGGCGGCCAGGAACCACGGCCGGCTCAGCAGGAAGCCGGACAGCACGAAGAACAGCGTCACCCCGAAGTCGAAGCGGGCCAGCATCGCGCCGGTCCAGCCGTCGTTGATCCGGCCGGTGTTGAAGGCGGCGTGGGTCAGCACCACCATCAGCGCGCCCGCCGCGCGCACGGCGTTGAGCGCCGGGAAGGACCGGTCGGTGAAGGGCGTCGGTTCCGCCTGACCGGCGGCCGGCCGGGTGTCGGTCATGATGCGGGGCCCTCCGGCTCGGTGATCGGCTGCGGCCGCCCGACCGTCACGTCGTCGGTGCAGAGCGTGACACCGGGGGCGAGCCCGGAGATCCTGACGGAGTCGAAGTCCGGCCCGCCCTCGAAGAACAGCGCGTGCACCCCGGGCTCCACGACCGTGCTGTACGACGCCACGCCGGCGCGCACCACGACCGTGCTGCGTCCCGAGCTCAGGTAGCCGATCCGGACCCACCAGCCGCCGTAGGCCACCGGCCCGTTCAGCGGGATGGTGATCGCCTTCGTGCGCACGGCGTACCCGCACCCCGGCCGCGGCCCCGGCTGGTTGGCACGGACGCCGGGCACCACGACGGGCTCGACGTTGCCCTTGCTGTCCACCATGTTGAGGTCGTCGGTCGCGATCCGGTGGTAGTCGGTCTCGTCGGCGTAGGGGACGAGCACCCTGCTGAGGAGGTTCGCCGGGTAGACCAGCTCCCACAGGATGTAGCCCGGCACGCCGTGGTCGATGAGCGGGACCGGCTCGTCGGCCGCGGCGAGGTCGTGGGACAGATGGGCGTAGTAGTGCTTGCCGTCGAGGTGCTGCATCCACCGGTGGGCGTACTGGAACGATGAGAACACCGACAGCAGGGCCACCACCACGGTGAGCGCCGCCACGCGCTGCGAGTGGTCGAGCAGCCGCCGCGACGGGGCCGACGTCCGGTCGGGCCGCACGGACGGCCCCTCCACCGAGCCCCGGATCCGCATGGTCGCGCACGCCAGGGCGATCGCGGTGACCGCCGGGAGCTCACCCTGGTAGCGGGGGTCGAGGCTGATCTGGAGCCCCACGAAGGACACCCGGCCCGCGAGCACCAGCAGGACGTCGCACAGCAGGAAGAAGCCCGGGAGGAACCAGGCCCGCAGGCTCATCGTCCGGCGCAGGTGGATCTCGCGGAGGAGCAGCCCCACCGCCACGACGCACGCGAGCACCATCAGGTCGGTCGGCCGTGGCAGCGAGAAGCCGCCGATCTCGGCCCACCGGAGCGGACCACCGACCAGCGAGGGCAGGTAGGTCTGGAAGACCATGTTGGAGATGACTTCGCCGAGGTCGTTGCTGCCGGCCCCCGCCGGGCTGAAGTTGAGGGCCAGCTTGGTGTACGCCGCGAGGTAGGCCACGCCGAGCGCCACGTAGGCGACCACGGCCGGGCGGTAATGGCGCCACATCGTGACCACCCGGTCGCGCAAGCCGCCGGTGGCGAAGTAGGCCAGCGCGACGATGCCGAACGCGCCGAGCACGAGAATGGTCTTCTCGAAGAAGACCAGCCCGATGACGATCGCGAGCAGGCTCCCGAGGAGGTGCCGCCACGACCGGCTGCGGAGGTAGGCGACGTGGGCGGTCATCCCCCAGAACAGCGCGACCTGCATCGGGATGGCGTTGACCCCGGCGGCCCACCAGATCGCGATCGGGGTCCCGGTCATGCAGAACAGGTAGAGGACCAGGGGCGGGAGGATCCCCGCGCGTACGCCGAACAGCCGCACCAGCAGGACGACCAGGCCGACGTCCGCGGCCGCCTGGAGGACCAGCAGCATGGTCGCGTTGACGGTGTAGTCGTAGGGCGCCATCCGGTCCGAGAGCCAGCTCAGGTAGAGCCCACCGGGCATCACGTGGCCGCCGTGCGGCTGGACGACGTCCTGGACCGCCAGCCCGCCGTTGACCATCCTCGAGATGAACATGAAGTCGTCGCCGGTGAACCACGACCCGTACATGACCCAGGCCCGGAACCCGAGCTGCACGACGACGAGTGCCGCGGCCAAGTGGAGCACCCGGCTCCGGAGCAGGGACTCGCGCGGACCGGACGGGGTCGCGTGGCGGGCCCGCTCGGCGGTGCGATCCCCGGTCAGGCTGGTGGTCATCGGCTCAGCTCACGAACGGCGTTGGTGCGGGCAGCCCGAGCGTGAGTGCGTTCACACAGAGCCGCGTCCGAGGAGGGTAACCGCTCAGCTCGACCTGATCGAACTCACCGGCGGCCTGGACGAAGACGTTGTGCAACCCCTCCGGCAGGCTCAGGTCGTGCTCCTCCTCGCCGGCGGTGAGGTGCAGGTCCACGGGCTCGGGGCTGACGTAGGACACGCGCAGCCACCACCCACCGCCGATGACCGGCCCGTCGAGCGGGATCGTCGTGGTCCCACCGGTCAACCGGTAGCCGCACCCCGGGTGCGGCTGGCTGGCCCGCGTGGACGGGATCGAGACCGGGGAGAGGCGGCCCTGGTCGTCGAAGACGTAGAGCCGGTCCACCGACGACCGGGGGAACCACGTCTCGTCGTCGAGGTTGCGGAACACGTGGGAGTAGGTGTTCTCCGGGAACCGGTAGGACCACAGCAAGGTCTGCGGGATGCCGATGTCGACCAGCGGCACCGGCTTGTGGTCGGCGGCAGCCAGGGTGCGCTCGACGTTGGCGAAGTAGGCCTTCGACGGGTTGTTCGACTGCCACAGGTCGACGTAGCGCAGGCTCGAGAGCAGGGCCGCGCACACGATCGCCACGCTGATCGCGGCCACCACGTTCGGGTTGTCCGCCCAGGCCGGCTGCTCCGGCTCCTGGGCCGGCTCCCGCAGCGTGTTCTGCTCCGGCGCCCCGCGCAGGGGGAGGAACGCCAGCCCGACGCCGAGCACGAAGAGGGCTGCGCTCTCGGTCTGGTAGCGGTACTCGCGGGCGATGTCGGGGCCGACGACGTTGGCGCGCGCCGAGGCCAGCAGGACGACGTTGCACGCCGAGGAGAACGCCAGCAGCGACCAGGCGCGCTTGCTGATGGTCCGGGTCCGCTGGGCGGTGACGGCCAGCGCCACGAACGCCACCCAGGAGACCAGGACGACGGCCTGGTTGGGCCAGCCGAACGCACCGACCGTCAGGGGCTGCCAGCGCAGCGGCCCGCCGACCAGCCCGGGCAGCAACGTGGTGCCGACGAGGTTGTAGATGATCGGGCTCAGGGGCTGGGTCTGGGCGTTGCCGGGCGAGAAGTCCAGCCCGTAGTGGACGTAGAGCGCGAGGTAGCCGATGCCCAGGGCGCCGTACACCAGGACCCCGGCGCGGTAGCGCGACCAGAGGTGCTTGACCCGGTCCGGGGTGCTGCCCGTTGCGAACCACGCGAAGCCGACGATCAGGTAGATCCCGAGCAGCAGCAGCGTCTTCTCGTAGAACGCCAGCCCCGCGATGGTCCAGACCACAGCGGCGGCGAGCGAGCGGAGCCGGCGGTGCCGCAGGTACTCCACGTGCGCGTGCAGCCCGAAGACCAGGGCCACCTGCATCGGCAGCTGGTTGATCCCGGCCGCGAACCAGATGCCGGCCGAGAGGGTGAAGACGTAGGCGAGGTAGCCGGCCAGCAGCGCCAGCACCACCGGCCGGCGGCCGAACAGCGACAGGAGCAGCCGCAGCATGCCCAGCCCCGCCAGCGCCTGCAGCCCCAGCAGCACCGCGGCCCACGGGGCCCACTGGTAGGCCGCGACGTCGGTCAGCAGGCGGGCGACGAGGAAGCCGCCGGGCATGAGGTGGCCGCCGTAGGACTCCAGGAGGTACGACGCGTCCAGGGGCCGGTTCATCGCGCGCGACATGAACGCGATGTCGTCGAAGTAGAACCACGAGCCCGCCAGCGCCCAGGCCCGGAAGGCGAGCTGGAGGACCACCAGGCCCACGCCGTACAGGACGAGGTGGCGGCCCAGCCGGTCGGCCAGCGTGCCGGCCGGCGTCGTTGCAGCGTGCCTGGTGACAGGCCGGTGCACGGGCGCGTCGAGGTCCGGCGCCCGCGGCTCCACCTCGGGCTGCGACACGCCGTGGATTGTGGCACGCAGGGCCTGGCGCGCCCCTCTTCCCGGCCGGTGTGAGCGCTTGCACACCGAAGGTGACTCTGCGGTAGGTTTCGCTGCAAATCTTTCGGGAGGGGAGACCATGAGGGTGCTGGCGCGGGTCCTGCTGGGCCTGGGGGCGTTCCTGCTGGTGGCGGGCATCCTCGCGGTCACGTGGATCCCGGGCGTGGTCAAGAAGACGCCGCTGGACGTCGACCAGACGACCAACTACGAGGGCCACGCGGCCAAGCTGGACCCGCTCACCGGCGCGTTCGACACCAAGCCCGCCTACGCGATCCGGCAGACGATGGTCGACTCGAAGAAGTCGGGCGACGACCACGTGATCATGGTGGAGAACGCCTGCGCGGTCTTCGACACCGGCGGCGCCAAGGTGTGCGTCAACGGCAACGACCCCGACCTGATCCAGGCCACCACCGACATCTTCGCGACCGACCGCGTCACCGCACTGGCGGTCCAGGACAAGAACCTCCCGGACGACGCCGTCCCGCACGAGGGCCTGGTCAACAAGTTCCCGTTCGACGTCGAGAAGAAGACCTACCCGTTCTGGGACGGCGACGTGGGCAAGGCCGTGCCGATCGAGTACGTCGGCACCAAGGAGCTCTTCGGGCTGGAGACCTACGAGTTCTCCTACACGGTCAAGGACATCCCGATCAACATCGCCGACGACGACCCGGCGACCCCCGAGGACGACTCCATCCCCGGGACCTACGACAATGTCGTGACCGTCAACGTCGACCCCAAGACGGGCTCGATCGTCAAGAGCGGCCAGGACCAGCAGCAGTACCTCGACGACGGCACGGAGGTCGCAGACGTCGTCCTGACCCAGACCGACGCCTCGGTCAAGGACTACGTCGACGACGCCAAGGCGGCGGGCCGGCAGCTGACCATCCTGCTCACCGTGCTGCCGATCGTCGGGTTCGTCGGCGGGATCCTGTGCCTGCTCGGCGGTCTCCTCCTCATCCTGCGGGAGCGCTCGGGAGGCTCCAGCGGCCAGCGGGTCGAGGAGAACCCGAAGCCGAAGGTGGGCGCGGGCGCCTGACGCGTCCTACCCCGGCTCCCACTCCGCGCCGAACAGCGCGGTGCCGGGCGTGAGCCTGCCTCGCGTCTGCGACCACCCGCCCCAGACCCGGTCGTTGCCCTCCGGCCACTCCGGCTCGAGCAGGTGGGTGATGCGGAACCCGTTGCCGGCGAGGAGGGCAACCCAGTCACCCAGCGTCCGGTGGTGCTCGACGTAGGCGACCCTCCCGGTCTCCTCCTCCACCTCGACGTACGGCGTGCGGTCCCAGTAGGACTGCCTCGCGGTCAGCCCCGCCGGCCCGGGGTCGTCGGGGAAGACCCAGCGGGTCGGGTGGGTGATCGAGAAGGCGTAGCGGCCACCCTGTCGCAGTACCCGGGCGGTCTCGGCCACGGCCCGGTCGATCTCGCTGACGAACTGCAGCGCGCCGAAGGAGCTGAAGACCACGTCGAAGCTGTCGTCGGCGAACGGCAGCGCGGTGGCCGTCCCCTGCACCGCCGGAACGGCGACCCCGGTGGCGTCGTCGATCCGCCGCGAGTGCTGCAGCTGGCGCACGGACAGGTCGATGCCGAAGCCGCGCCCGCCGTGCGTGCGCACCCAGCGCGAGCACTGCCCGGCCCCCGATCCCACCTCCAGCACGTCCTTGCCCGCGACGTCGCCGAGCATCCCGGCCTCGTCCTCGGTCAGCCCTTCGGGGCCCCACAGGAACCCGGCATCGCCGAGGTAGGGCCCGTGCGTGGCCTGGTACTCGTCGGCGTACCGGTCCCAGTCCGGTCCGTTGGCCGCCCGGGACTCCTGCTCGCCGACCGGCCGGCGCTCGACCCGCACCGGGCGGTCGTACGGCACGTCGACCATGAGGCAGACGTTAGTCCGCACCGCTGGTCGAGCTTGTCGAGACCTCCGCAGGGGAGTCACCCTGGTGAGTTCCGGCGGAGGCTGCGGGCATCTCGACAGGCTCGATGCGCGGTGGTCGGGCGCGTGCCTGCGCTGCGGTGTGTGGCACTGTCCATTGCGTGGACCTGTCGTCGCTGACCCCGCTCGAGGGCGGCTGGTCGGGACGGACCTTCCTGGCCGAGGCGGTGGGAGAGCGCAGCGTGGTCCGGGTCTACCCGCCGGACCTGTCCGCTCCAGCGACGGCCGAGGTGGACGCGGCGGTGCTGCGGCTGGTTCGTGGACTGGTGCCGGTGCCCGAGGTGCTCGAGGTGCGCCCGGCACGGCCCGAGGCAGGCCAGCCCGGGCTGCTGGTCACGTCATTCCTGCCGGGCGTCCGCGGCGACGAGCTGCTACCGCGGCTGGATGCGGCGCGGCGGACCGAGGTCGGCAGGACGCTCGGCGCGCTGGCCGCCACGCTCGGCGGGATGCCGATGCTGCGGCCGGGGCCGTTCGTCGACCCGGACCTGCGGATCGGCGACTTCGGCGTGGACGGACTGCCGGAGTTCCTCGAGCTGCGCCTGCCCGAGCTCGGCCACCTCGCACCGACGGAGATCGACGGTCTCCGAGAGGTCGCCACCGATGCGCAGATGCTGCTCGACACCGTGCCGAGGACCTGCCTGGTGCACAGCGACCTCAACCCCAAGAACCTGCTGCTCGACCCGGACACCCTTGTCCTGACCGGGGTCCTCGACTGGGAGTTCGCCCACGCCGGACACCCGTTCACCGACCTGGGCAATGTGCTGCGGTTCGACCGGGACGAGGCGTTCACCGAGGCCGTGCTGGCGGCGTACGCCGAGGTTCGCGGGACCCGGCCCGAGGCCGCGCTGGCGCTGGCTCGGGCCGCGGACCTGTGGGCGCTTCTGGACCTCGCCACCCGGCGTACGGCCAACCCGGTCGCCGCGCGGGCCGACCGGCTGCTCCGGGCCATCGCGCGCGAGCGCGATGCGGGTACGGCCGAACTTGGCTGAGGTCCGCGCTGCAGCGTAGGCTGCTCTATTGCGTAGAAGTCTGCCTGCGTCCCGGACCTAGCGGACTCGAGCTCTCTATCGGATGAGCAATCCCTCGGTAGTGAAACGGACTCCTCACGCGCGCCCAACCTCTACGTCTGCCCACCAAGGAATCCACTTCCCTTATGACAACCCTTTCTGCTCTTCCTGAGACCGACGCGCCGCAGGTGGCGGTCAACGACATCGGTTCGGAAGAGGACTTCCTCGCCGCGATCGACGAGACCATCAAGTACTTCAACGACGGTGACATCGTGGATGGCACCATCGTCAAGGTCGACCGGGACGAGGTCCTGCTCGACATCGGCTACAAGACCGAGGGCGTCATCCCCTCGCGCGAGCTCTCCATCAAGCACGACGTCGACCCGCACGACGTGGTCGAGGTCGGCGACAAGGTCGAGGCCCTGGTCCTCCAGAAGGAGGACAAGGAAGGCCGGCTGATCCTGTCCAAGAAGCGCGCCCAGTACGAGCGCGCCTGGGGCACGATCGAGCAGGTCAAGGAGGAGGACGGCGTCGTCGAGGGCACCGTCATCGAGGTCGTCAAGGGTGGTCTCATCCTCGACATCGGCCTGCGTGGCTTCCTCCCCGCCTCCCTGGTCGAGATGCGCCGGGTCCGCGACCTGCAGCCCTACGTCGGCCAGACGCTCGAGGCGAAGATCATCGAGCTGGACAAGAACCGCAACAACGTCGTCCTCTCGCGCCGCGCGTGGCTGGAGCAGACCCAGTCCGAGGTGCGCCACGGCTTCCTGACCCAGCTCCAGAAGGGCCAGATCCGCAAGGGCGTCGTCTCCTCGATCGTCAACTTCGGTGCGTTCGTGGACCTCGGTGGCGTGGACGGCCTGGTGCACGTGTCCGAGCTGTCGTGGAAGCACATCGACCACCCGTCGGAGGTCGTGACCGTCGGTGACGAGGTCACCGTCGAGGTGCTCGACGTCGACATGGACCGCGAGCGGGTCTCCCTGTCGCTGAAGGCGACCCAGGAGGACCCGTGGCAGCACTTCGCCCGGACCCACCAGATCGGGCAGATCGTGCCGGGCAAGGTCACCAAGCTCGTGCCGTTCGGTGCGTTCGTGCGCGTCGAGGAGGGCATCGAGGGCCTGGTCCACATCTCCGAGCTGGCCGAGCGCCACGTCGAGATCCCCGAGCAGGTCGTCCAGGTCAACGACGACGTGATGGTCAAGATCATCGACATCGACCTCGAACGGCGCCGGATCTCGCTGTCCCTCAAGCAGGCCAACGAGACCGCGGCCGCCACCGACGTCGAGGAGTTCGACCCCACCCTCTACGGCATGGCGGCGACCTACGACGAGCAGGGCAACTACGTCTACCCCGAGGGCTTCGACCCCGAGACGGGCGAGTGGCTCGAGGGCTACGACGAGCAGCGGGCGATCTGGGAGGACCAGTACGCCAAGGCGCACGCTCGCTGGGAGGCGCACGTCAAGCAGCAGGAGGAGGCCGCCAAGGCCGAGGTCGAGGCCGGCGAGGCCACGTCCTACTCCAGCGGTAGCGAGGACGAGGAGAGCACGGCCGACAGCGGCTCGCTGGCCTCGGACGAGGCGCTGCAGGCGCTGCGTGAGAAGCTCACCGGCGGGGGCAGCTGACCCGCTGAGGCGCCCTACGGCGCCCACGACGAACGAAGACCCGGCAGGTGATCCTGCCGGGTCTTCGTTCGTGTTCTGCAGTTGTTGTTGCGGTGGGTGAAGAGGTGGTGGGTCCGGGCTCCGGGCTCACCGCGCAGAGGGCGCCATGAAGTCGGGGTCCTGGAAGTGGGAGACCGGAGGCCGCTGCGGGCCCTGGCCATCGGAGATCACGCGACGCACGGTGTCCGCGCTGAGCAGCGCGGCGACCGCCAGGAGGATGATGATGAAGGTCATGGCAGTAATCATGCCGCCGATGCATTACTGCCACGAGTGGCAGTAATGCCACTATGCGTTGATTTTCTGCCATGTCTGTGGCAGGGTGCCTGCATGCCGCAGATCGAGGCCGTCCAGACCCCTGACCAGACGCCCGACCAGACGCCCGACCAGACGCCTGACCAGCCGCCCGTGCCGTCGCCGATCCAGAAGGTGGCCGTGATCGTCCAGGACGGCGCCGAGCCGTTCGGGCTCGGCTCCCTCACCGAGGTGTGGGGCGAGCCGGAGCACCCCGAGGACCGCACGCCGGTCTTCGACTACCGGGTGGTCACCTCGCGGCCCGGGCGGGTTCGGGGCCGCTCCGACTTCGACCTGTTCGTCGAGCGCGGGCTCGAGGAGGTGGCCGACGCCGACCTCGTCTGCCTCGCCCCCCACTACGACTTCCTCAACCACGACCCGGCTGTGCTGGAGGTGGTGCGCGCGGCCCACGACCGCGGCGCGATCCTCTACGCACACTGCTCGGGCACCTTCGAGCTCGGTGCCGCCGGGCTGCTCGACGGTCGCGAGTGCACCACGCACTGGCGCTACACCGGGATCCTCGCGGAGATGTACCCCGAGGCGAAGGTGCGTCCCGACGTCCTCTACTGCCATGACGGCAACATCCTGACCGGCGCGGGCTCGGCGGCCGGCATCGACGCCTCGCTGCACCTGATGCGCGACCTCTACGGTGCCCGGGTGGCCGCCACGACCGCGCGGCGCATCGTCGTACCCCCCCACCGCG
Organism: Nocardioides sp.; assembly: GCF_036274455.1. Lineage (GTDB taxonomy): Bacteria > Actinomycetota > Actinomycetes > Propionibacteriales > Nocardioidaceae > Nocardioides. The sequence continues at coordinate 10,660 of NZ_DASUFR010000068.1, forward strand.
ACGGGGGCCAGGCCCAGTTCATCGCTCGTCCCGTCCCCGAGTGCGACAGCGAGACCTTCGGGCCGCTGCTGGAGTGGATCCTCGGCCACCTCGACGAGGACCTCGATGTCGAGACCCTCGCGCGCAGGTCGCTGATGTCGCCGCGCACCTTTGCGCGCCGGTTCCGCGCCGAGACCGGAGCGACCCCGCACTCCTGGGTGACCCAGCAGCGCGTGCTGCGCGCCGAGGAGCTGCTCGAGCAGACCGATCGCTCGGTGGAGTGGATCGCCTCCGAGGTGGGCTTCGGCAACGCCGCCACGCTGCGCCACCACTTCACCCGCTCCCGTGGCGTCAGCCCACAGCAGTACCGCCGCTCGTTCAGCCCCGGCGTCGCCTGAGCCGCAGGCGGCCCGAGGCCATGGCCGCAGGCGGGGACGTCCTCGACCTCGACGTCGAGGCGGTGCTCGCACGGACCGGCGTGCCGGGCTGCTCGGTGGCGGTTCTCGAGGACGGCGAGGTCGTGCTCGAGCGGGGCTTCGGGACGAGCCGGGTCGGCTCCGCTGCCCCCGTCACCGTGACCACGCGGATGCCGGCCTGCTCGATGAGCAAACCGGTCTCGGTGGTGGCGGCGTTGCGGCTGGTCGAGCGGGGGCTCCTCGACCTGGACGCCGACGTGTCGGACCGGCTGACCCGTTGGAAGGTGCCCGCCAACGGTGACTGGCGGCCCCGGATCACGCTCAGGCAGCTGGCCAGCCACACCGCCGGACTGACCGCGCACTCGGGCTTCCCCGGTTACCGACGAGGGACGAGCGTGCCCTCGCTCGTCGACGTGCTCTCGGGTGCTGATCCTGCCAACGCGCCCGGAGCCCGGGTCGACATGGTGCCCGGCGTCCAGTTCCGCTACTCCGGCGTCGGCACCACCGTCATCCAGCTCCTGATGGAGGAGGTGACGGGCATGAGCGCGGCCGACCTCCTCGCCCAGCTCGTCCTCGAGCCGCTCGGCATGCAGGCGAGCACCTTCGTCCAGGAGCTGGACGACGACGAGCGCGCCCACGGGCACCTCCCAGGTGGTCGGCCGGTGCCGGGCGGTTGGCGGGTCCAGCCCGAGCAGTGCGCCGCCGGCCTGTGGACCACAGCCGGCGACTACGTGCGCTTCCTCGACGCCATCCAGCGTGCCTGCGCCGGCGACCTCGACGCGTTCCTCACCTCAGGGACGGCCCGGGAGCTGCTGAGGCCGCTCGCGGCACTGCCGTCGGGCCGGGAGATGACCGGGATGAGCCACATCGGCCTGGGTTTCTTCCTCGCCGTTCCCGACGGCGCGCCGACGTGGTTCGGCCACACGGGCTCGAACACGGGCTTCGTCTGCGCCTCCCTGGCCAGCGTGTCGGGCCAGCGGGGTGCCGTGGTCATGCTCAACAGTGACAACGGGTCGCCGGCCCTCAAGCTGCTCCTGCAGTCGATCGCCAGGACCCGTCAGTGGCACGACTGCGAGCTCGACGACCAGCCACCACGAGACCGGCCGCGGGGGATCGGAGCACGGGCAGGCAGCTTCATAAGCGACGACGGTCTCGTCGTCGGGCTGGCGGACAGGGACGGCGAGGTCGAGCTCACGGTCCCTGGTCAGCCGCCGATCCGGCTGCGCTTCGACGACGCCACCACCCTGTCGACCGAGGCCCTCGACCTGCGCGTTCGGCTCGACGCGGACGGGTCGATCGCGCTCGAGCAGGGCGGACATGTGCTCAGAGCCGTTCACAAGCCGTCCGACCCGTCGAGGGGCGAGGCGGCCGTCTAGGGTTCGAGGCGTGGCCGGCACCTTCCTCCTCGGCGTCGGCTGCCAGAAGGGCGGCACCGCCTGGCTGCACCGCTACCTGGAGTCGTCGCCGCAGGTCGATCCCGGCTTCCGCAAGGAGTACCACGTCTGGGACTCCCTCGACCTGCCGTCGGGCAAGCTGGCGCGCGAGCGGATCGAGGCGCAGGGCGGTGAGCGGGCGGCGTTCCTGCACGACCCGGACCGCTACTTCGACTACTTCACCAGCCTCCTGGCCGCGGACGGGACCCGGCTGACCGCGGACATCACGCCCGGCTACGCCGCGCTCCCGGTGGAGCGGTTCGCGATGGTGCGCGAGGGGTTCGAGTCGCGCGGCGTCCGCCCGGTGACGGCCTACCTCCTCCGCGACCCGGTCGAGCGGATCTGGTCGGCGGCCCGGATGGACATGCGCCGGCGTGGCGACGATGCGCCCGAGGCGCCCGAGACGCGCATCGCCCACATGTACATGCACCCCATGTACGCCGACCGCACCCGCTACGACCTGACCATGGACGCCCTCGAGGCGGCGTTCCCGCGGGAGTCGGTCTGGTACGGCTTCTACGAGCGGCTGTTCTCCGTCGAGACCCTGGCGCCGCTGTGCGACTTCCTCGGCATCGACTTCCACGAGCCCGACTTCGGCCGCCAGGTCAACGTCTCGCCCAAGCCGGAGGGGGCCGAGCTGTCCGAGGAGACGGCGCGGACGATCGCCCGTCACTTCGCGGGGGTCTACGACGCGGTGCAGCGCCGGTTCCCCGACCTCGACCTCGCGACGCTCTGGCCGTCGATGCGCTTCCTCTAGCTAGAGGCGCGGCAGGTCGGAACGCAGCACCTTTCCGGTGAGCGTGCGCGGGAGGTCCGGGACAGCGTGCCAGGTCTTGGGCCGCTTGGGCGCCGCCAGCCGCTCGCGGACGAACGCATCGAGCTCGGCCGGCGCGGCGCTGCCGACGTACGCCGCGCACACCCGCTGACCCCAATCGTCGTCCGGCACGCCGTACACGGCGACGTCGTCCACGCCCGGGTGCTCCAGCAGCGCCTGCTCGACCTCGAGCGGATAGACGTTGACACCACCGCTGATGACGAGGTCCTCGCGGCGGCCGTCGAGGAAGAGGTAGCGGTCCTCGTCGAGGCGCCCGAGATCGCCGACGGTGAAGGCCGGCCCGTCGGGGGTGTCCCGCCAGGCCGCCGCGGTCTTCTCTGGCTCGCCGACGTAGGAGAACCGGGCGAACGGCGGCACCGCGCACCAGATGGTGCCGTCGTCGTCGATGGTCAGCACCCGGCCCGGGCGGGCGCGGCCCACCGTCCCGGGCCGCTCGAGCCACTCCTCGGAGCGGCAGGCGGTGAACTGTCCCTCGGTCGACCCGTAGAACTCCCAGGTCGAGCCGGCCGGGAAGATCTCGATCAACCGCCGCTTCACCTCCTCCGGGCACGGAGCGCCGGCGTGGGCGAGGAGACGGAACGACGAGAGGTCCGGCGTACCGACCTCGTCCCAGTGCGCGAACAGCCGCTGCAGGTGGGTCGGCACGCAGAACATCGAGGTCGGCCGGTGCTCGGCGATGGCCCGGGTCACGGCCTCGGCCGAGAAAGGTCCCGGCAGCACGACCCGACCGCCCGCCAGTGCGGTGCCCATCGCGAACCGCAGCGGCGCGGAGTGGTAGAGCGGCGACACCACCAGGCGTTCTGCGCCTGAGCCTCGAAGCCTCCGCAGGGTAGGCGCCCGCGCGGGTCCCAGCCCCGGGTCGCCGGGCTTCGAGGCTCGGCCCTTCGAGGCTCGCTTCGCTCACACCTCAGGACAGGCGCCGGGGCGCCTCGCACCTCAGCCACCGCGGTGGCCCGCGGGTCGAGCCTGTCGAGACCTCCGCGACGTCGCCGTGCTGCACACTCCTCCCATGAGCACGCCGGCCCCGCCGCCCGCAGACCCGCCGCAGCCCATCGGTCCGCCCATCTCGACCGACCCGCCGGTCCCCGACGTGCCGTACGGCGGCCCCGCCGACGCCGTCGACGCCGCCACGGTGCGCGCGCCGATGACTGCCCAGAGCGTCGCGAAGGGCGTGGGCAAGGCTGCCCTCTGGGT
>NZ_DASUFR010000069.1:0-94395 GCF_036274455.1 Nocardioides sp.
GGGCGGGTGCTCGACGTGGCTGCGACGCGCCATCGCCTGGATCCGCTCGGCCTCCTCGGGCGGGTCGAAGTAGCCGTGGTGGCGGTAGATGTCGATGCGCAGGCAGATGCCCTCGACGTCCAGCTCGGGGTGGAACTGCGTGGCGTAGACGTTGCGGCCGATCCGGAAGCCCTGGACCGGGCAGGTGGCGGACGACGCCAGCAGCACCGCTCCGCGGGGCAGCCGGGAGACCGCCTCCTTGTGGCCGAGCAGGGCGGTGAAGCTGGCCGGCAGTACGCCGAAGAGCTGGTCGGCGCGGCCCTCGGCGCTGAGCTCGATCGTCATGGGACCGATCGGCTCGGAGTACTCCCGGTCGACCACACCGCCCGCCAGGGTGCCCAGGGTGCCGATGCCGTAGCACGCGCCCAGGAACGGGAAGTCGGCCTCGACCACCTGCAGGGCCAGCTCGCGCAGCCGGGTCTCACCGCGGCGCTGGGCCTCGTCCTTCAGCGGGTCGGGGTCGCTGATGTTCCACGGCCCGCCGCCGAGCACGATCCCCGACCAGTCGTCGAGGGAGACCGGGCCGAGCTCGTCGCGCTCCAGCCGTACCCGGCGCACGTCGCGCTCGTCGAGGCCGGCGCACCGCAGGACCGCGGCGTACTCGTCGTCCGCCGGCTCGTCGTGCGCACGGATGCCGAGGAACAGGAAGGGCCTCATCTCACACCTGGACGGCCACGCCTCGCTCGATCAGCGAGTCGACGTCGGAGATCCCCCACGCGGTCAGCGCCTCGCGGGTGTGCGTGCCCGCCTCGGGAGACGGAGGGAGCCCGAGCGTGGGCGGGGTCCGCGAGAAGCGGGGCGCGGGCTGCGGCTGCACGACTCCCGCGTGCTCGACGAACGTACGCCGCGCGACGAGGTGCGGATGCCCGGCGGCCTCGCTCACCGGGATGACTCCGGCTACGCACGCGTCGGTGCCCTCGAACAGCTCGACCCACTCGGCCTGGGTCCGCTGCCTGAACGTGTCGGTGAGCAGCGCGCGCAGCTCGTCGTAGCGGTCCAGCTCGTCCTGCCCGGGAGCGGTGTCCTCGATCCCGAGCGTCTCCAGCAGCACCCGGTAGAACTGCGGCTCGAGTGCACCCACCGAGACGTGCCGCCCGTCCGAGGTCTCGTAGACGTCGTAGAACGGGACGCCACCGTCGAGCAGGTTGGCACCCCGGCGTTCCTGGTAGCCGCCACCGGCCAGGAACGCCGAGGTCATCGCGTTGAGGTGCGCGGTGCCGTCGACGATCGCCGCGTCCACGACCTGGCCCAGACCGGAGACACGGGCCTCGAGCAGCCCGGCGAGGATGCCGATGACGAGGTAGGTCGACCCGCCGCCGAAGTCACCGACCAGGTTCGCCGGGAACTGGGGCCGGTCCGGCGTCTGGCCCATCCCGAACAGCGCACCGGCCACCGAGATGTAGTTGATGTCGTGGCCGGCCGCCTGCGCCAGCGGGCCGCCCTGGCCCCAGCCGGTCATCCGGCCGTAGACCAGCCGCGGGTTGACCTCGTGGCACTGCTCGGGCCCGATGCCGAGCCGCTCGGCCACCCCAGGCCGCATCCCCTCGACCAGCACGTCCGCGCCGCCGGCCAGCTCGAGCACGACGGCTGCCGCCTCGGGCCGCTTCAGGTCGAGGGCCACGCTGGGCCGGCCCCGGTTGAGCACCATGGTGGCGCCGCCGGAGAGGAGCTGGCCGCCAGGCCGCTCGACCCGGACCACGTCGGCGCCGAGGTCGGCCAGGATCATGCACGCGTGCGGTCCGGGGCCGATGCCCGCGATCTCGACGACCCTGACCCCGCGCAGGGGACCGGTGCCGCCGCCCAGCTCGATAGTCATTCCGGGCAGCATGGCAGACGATCGAGAGGTCCCCCCGGGCGTGTCCGAAAGTGCGCGAATCACCCGGTTTGAGGATGGTTGCGCATCCTCCGATCGGATAGTTTCCTGCTGTGATTCTGGGGGGACACCGGCCGTCACGGCCTGCTGAGGACGAGTCGTCGAGACCGAAGGGCGCGCGTCCTTCGTCGCCGGGCAAGCGCTGACACACGCAAGCGCCGCCCACGAGCCGGTCAGTGCTCGTGCCGTCCGGCATGCCCGCCCGCCGTCCCGGGGGTGAGTGATCGGCCCTGGGTCCAGGTCCACCCCGGCATCGTGCGTCTCCGCGCTCACGGTTGGATGACCGAGTGAGCCTGATCCGTGACCTGACCGACGAGGAGGCCCGCGCCGCCCTCGTCCTCAAGTGGGGCGAGACCGAGCCCGGAGTGCTGCCGGCCTGGGTGGCCGAGATGGACTACGCGATCGCGGAGCCCATCACCTCGGCTCTGCGCGACGCGGTTGACCGGGGCGAGGTGGGGTACCCGGCCTTCGTCCGGTCCGGCGGCAAGCTGGGGGAGGCGTACGCCGGTTTCGCCCTCCGTCATTTCGAGGCCGACGTGCCGCCGGACCGGGTGCTCCCCACCGCGGACGTGACCGTGGGCGTGCGGATCGCGCTCGAGGTGCTGAGCGAGCGGGCACCCATGGTGCTGCCGCTGCCGGCCTATGACCCGCAGCACGGGCTCGGCCGGATCACCGGGCGCGAGCAGTGGGACCTGCCGGTCGAGCCGGACGCCGACCGCTACGTCGTCGACCTCGACGAGCTGGACCGGCTGTTCGCGCGCGGCGCGCGGACGCTGCTGCTCACCCAGCCGCACAACCCGGCCGGCCACGTGCACACCAGGGAGGAGCTCGAGGGGATCCGTGACGTGGTCGTGCGCCACGGCGCCCGGGTGGTGAGCGACGAGATCCACGCCCCGCTCGTGCTGCCGGGCGCCGAGTTCGTGTCCTACCTCTCCCTGGAGGGGACCGCGGACCACGCGGTCGCGGTCGTGGCGGCGTCGAAGGCGTTCAACATCCCCGGGCTGAAGTGCGCGCAGATCGTGACCGGCGACGACGCGACCCGGGACCGGCTGGTCGAGATCCCGATGGCGCAGAACGACTCGTGGGGGTCGCTCGGCGTGGTCGCTGCGGTGGCGGCCTACACCGAGGGTGACCCGTGGCTCGCGGCGCTGGTCGAGCGGCTCGACCAGCAGCGCATGCTGCTCGGGCGGCTGTTGACCGAGAACCTCCCGCAGGCGCGGATGCGGCCGCTCGAGGCGACGTACATGGCCTGGCTCGACCTCCGCGCCTACGGCCACGACGACCCGGCCGAGGTCCTTCTGCGCGGCGGCGTCCGGGTCTCGCCCGGGCAGGCCTACTGGCCCGGCCTCGGCGGCCACGTGCGGCTCAACATCGCCACCTCACCGGAGCGGCTCACCGAGATCGTCCGGCGGATGGCCGCGGCGCTCACCGGTGGTCGCGGTGGTGGTGATGATGGTGGTGCTTCGGGCGCGCCACCCGCTTGAACTTGTAGCGCGCCGGTGAGCGGTCCTGGTTGCCGGCGGCGTCGACCGCCCGCACCAGCAGCCGGTGCTTGCCGACCTTGACCGAGTGGCGGAACGGCGAGTGGCAGCTGCGCCACGGCAGGTTGTCGAGCCTGCACTGGAACTTCGTGCCCGGCTCGGTGGAGACGAACTTGAACTTCACCTTGGCCTTGTGGAACCGCTTGGGCGGCTTCTTGGTGAACGCCGTGTCGGGTGCCTTGGTGTCGACGGTGAAGCCGGTCGTCGGCGGGTTCGGCTCGACGTTGAAGACCGCGTCGGTGGCCCGGACGCTGAACGTGTGCGGCCCGTCGGGAAGCGGCGTGGTGGTCGTCGGGCTGCTGCACGGCTGGAACGCGCCGGCGTCGAGGCGACACTCGAACCGGGCGCCGTGCTCGCTCCGGAACTGGAAGACGGGCGTGTTGTCGTTGGTCGCGGCCGGTGGGCGGGCCACGAAGGTCGTGACCGGTGGCTTGATGTCGCGCAGTTCGTAGGCGCCGAGGTCGGGGATCGGCGAGCCGTTGCCGTCACCGTCGAAGGCGCGCCCATCACCATTGCGGTCGTCGTTGGTGCTGGTCAGCGGGTCGCCCTTGTCGACGACCGGGGAGCCGGAACGCAGCGCGAGGTCGCCCCCGCCGGGGCCGCTGGACACCGGGTCGATGAACGCCGGGTCGACGTCCAGGTTGGCGCCGCCGTTCTGCGTCACCGAGCCGCTGTTGCTCTCGTCGGTTGTCTGGAAGTCGGTGTGGTGGACATTGACCGAGGCTGCCGCCCCGGCGGCCGCCACGGACACCGCCGGCCCCCACACGATGGAGTTGACCAGGCTGACCGCGGCCGCGGCGCCCGACGAGGTCGCGAGGACGCCACGCGAGCCACCGGTGCCACCCACCACGGTCAGGTGCCGCGCGTCGACGGTGGAGCCGGCCTCCGCACGCAGCCCGGTCTGGCCGCTCGTGTCGAGGTTGAGCACGGTGTTGTCGATCGCCAGGGCACCGCCGCCCGCGACCACGCCGGTGCCCGACGTGCGCACCGTCGCCCGGGAGACCTGCGCAGGGCCCGAGGCCTGGTCGACGCCGGTGTTGCCGGAGCCGCGGTAGAGATTGACGATCGAGTTGGTCACCTTGGCGCCGGTCTCGAGGCCGATGCCGACCGCGGTCGACGCGGGCGCCGCCGGGTCGTCGGCGACGATCACGTTCTGCGCGATCGAGCCCGCGCCGCGCAGCGCGATTCCCTGGGCGCCGGAGCCGCTGACCTCGACCCGGACGTTGCGGATCGTGACGTTGGTGCCGCTGACGTACGGCGCGGCGGCGCCGCCCTTCAGCAGGGTGGCGTTGGGTCCGGCGCCGTTGTTGGACCCTTGGATCGTCAGCGACGACGCCGAGCCGTCGAACACGTACGGTCCGTCGGTGTAGGTCCCCGGACCGATCCTGATGACACTGTCCAGGCCGTCCATCTGCGCGATCGACACCGCGGCGGGGATGGTCGCGGGCCGCTCCTGGCAGTCCGGGTCGCCGGGTCTGTTGACGCAGATGATGTACGGGTCGGCCGCGTCTGCCGGGGAGGCCAGCAGCACGGGGAGGGCAGGGGCGACGAGGGCTCCGAGGAGGAGTGCCGGACGAGGGCGCACCCGTCGAATGTACGTCGCGCCGGAGCCGGACCGGCTCAACCCGACGGAGGAAGCACGCGGCGCAGGAACTGCCGGGTGCGCTCCTGCTCGGGAGCCACCAGCAGCTCCCCGGGTGGGCCGTGCTCGAGGATCCGGCCACCGTCGAGGAAGCAGACGCTGGTGGCGACCTCCCGGGCGAAGCTCATCTCGTGGGTGGCCAGCACCATCGTCGTCCCGGCCTCGGCGAGGTCGCGGACGATGGTCAGCACGTCGCCCACGAGCTCCGGGTCGAGGGCCGCGGTGATCTCGTCGAGGAGCAGCAGCTCGGGCTCGGTGCAGAGGGCGCGGACCAGCGCGACCCGCTGCTGCTGGCCGCCGGAGAGCCGGTCGGGGTGCTTGGCGATCTGGTCGGCGAGGCCGAACCGGGACAGCAGCTCGGTGGCCCGGGCGACCGCCTCGGAGCGGGGGACGCCGTGCACCCGTACCGGCGCCAGCACGCAGTTGTCGAGCACGGTCAGGTGCGGGAACAGGTTGAAGGCCTGGAAGACCATGCCGATCCGCCGGCGTACCGAACGCGGGTCGACCCGCGGGTCGGAGATCTCGGCGCCGTCGAACCGGATCACACCGTCGTCGATCTGCTCGAGGAGGTTGAGGCAGCGCAGCAGCGTCGACTTCCCCGACCCCGACGAGCCGATCAGGCAGATGACGTCGTGCCGGTCGACGGTCAGGTCGATGTCGGCGAGGACGACCTTCTCGCCGTACGCCTTGCGCAGGTCGGAGACCTCGAGCAGCGCGCTCACAGGGCACCAGCCCGCTCGCGCTCCATCCAGCGCCGCTGCAGCCAGTCGCAGAGCCGAGCCAGCGGCACGGTGCAGACGATGAAGAAGCCCGCGACCACGACCAGCGGGGTGTAGTTGAAGTTGTAGTTCCCGTAGTCGCGGGCGCTGAAGAGCGCGTCGAAGAGACCCACCGAGGAGACCAGCGCGGTGTCCTTCTGCAAGGAGACGAAGTCGTTGAGGAGTGGGGGTACGACGCGGCGTACCGCCTGTGGCACGACCACGAACCGCATCGCCTGCCCCCGGCTCAGCCCGAGCGCCGAGGCGCTGTTGAGCTGCGAGGGGTGGATCGAGTCGATGCCGGCACGGAACACCTCGGCGACGTAGGCCCCGTAGGAGACGACCAGCGCCACCCCGGCCCAGAACAGCAGGCTGTTCGGGACGCCCTGCAGCCTCAGTGCCGGGAAGCCGAAGGCGAAGAGCACCACCAGCAGGATCGTCGGGATGCCGCGGACGACGTCGGTGTAGCCCACCGCGGCCAGGCGCAGCGGCGTGAGCCACGGCGAGCGCGAGCTGCGGGCCAGGGCGACCGCCAGGCCGAGGACGAGGATGCACGGCTCGCAGATGAGGAACAGCTTCACGTTGATCCAGAAGCCCTCCAGGATCGCGTGGAAGGACGCGCGCGCATGATGACCGCTGAAGAAGAGCGCGTGCACGCTCGGCCAGCCCGGCGAGGCCAGGATCGCGGCGACGATGGCACCGAAGACCACGACGGTCACCGCCGTCGCGATCAGGGTCGACCTGATCCGCTGCGAGCGCCGCAGCGCCCGGCGTTCGAGCTCGTGCGCGCTCGGGGTCCAGCCGTCCGTCACTGCAGCACGGGCACGGCCTGGTAGTCGGCCAGCCACTGGGCCTGGAGGGCGTCGATGGTGCCGTCGGACGTCATCGCCGCCAGCGCCGAGTTGACGCAGGAGACCAGCGGGTTGCCCTTCGCGAACAGCATTCCGAACTGGTCGGGACCGATCTTCGGGTCGATGAACTGGCCGACCACAGTGCTGTTCTTGATCTCGGCTTCACTGATGAAGACCGCCGTCGGCAGGTCGGCGACGATCGCGTCGACCTGGCCGTTGACCAGCGCCTGCTTGGCGGCGTTGGTGTCCTCGAACACCATCGGGTCGGACACGATGTCGCGCGCCGCGGAGAGCGAGGTCGTCCCGGTCTGGGCACCCAGCTTGAACGAGGCCAGGTCGTCGACCGAGGTGGCCTTCGCGACGTCGGAGTCCTTCATGGCGATGATGCCCTGGCTGCCGTCGTAGTAGCTGTCGGAGAAGTCGACCACCTCGGCACGCTCCGGCGTGATCGTGATCTGGTTGATGTCGAAGTCGAAGTCCTTGTCCCCCGGCTTGTACGAGGTGTTGAACGGGACCTTCACCCACGTCACCTGGTCGGCACCGAAGCCGAGCCGCTTCGCCACCTCGTAGGCGACCGCCGACTCATAGCCCTTGCCGTTGGACGGGTCGTTGCCCTTGAACCACGGGTCGTAGGCCGGTGAGTCGGTGCCGACGGTCAGCTGCCCGGCGGTCTTGAGGTTCAGCTGGTCGGTCGCGCACGCGTCGACCGGCGAGGCCGAGGTGGTCGTGCCCGCGCTCTCGGTCGCGGTCGGCGCGCTCGAGGTCTCGTCGGTGGCGCTGCTGCCGCTGTCGTCGTCCTGCGGCGCACAGGCCACGAGCGGGACGAGGACGAGAGGCAGGACGGCCAGACCGGTACGCACGCGCATGAGCGAGATCGTAGGGCGCTCTCCGGCCCCCTGGCATGACCCGTCCACGGTATTCCTACTGAGCCGGTCTACTTACTGCGCGTGTCCCACCTACCAACGGCCGCTGCAACATCCGGGACCCGCGCGGCCACACCCTGACCCGGCAGAACTCTCGAGCACGACGCGCTGCCAGCGGGGGGAACCGGCAGGTCGACGCGCGACCGGGGTAGTCCGTGACAAATTGGCTGTGGAGAACGGTGTTCGGGCAGCCACTTCGTCACGGACTACCGCGATTGGGTCAGAGCTCCATCAGCCGACCGGGCCGGAAGCCGGGCCAGGTCTCGGCGGCCCTATCGCGCAGGTCGCCGAGGTCGGCCTGCCAGGTGTGGCCGGAGTCGGTGCGGCGCAGCATGTAGCCCAGGCCGTGCGACCGGTAGATCTCGCCGCCGGCGACCCGGACCGCGTGGATCAGCTGGGCGTCGACGTGGCGGCGTACGCGCCGGAAGCCGCCGACCTCGTGCAGCAGCCCGCGCTCGACCAGCATCGTGCCGCCGGCGACGAACCCGCGGTAGACCTCGCTGGGCGCGCCGAGCCGCACGGTCAGGTCCAACGGCTCGAGGTAGTAGACGTCGTCGGGCATGCCGACCAGCTCGGCGCCGCTGTAGGCGCGGGCCAGCAGCAGGTCGGCCGCGAAGTCCGGTGCGTACCAGTCGTCGTCGTCCATCTTGAGGACGACGTCGCCCCCGGCCGCGGCGGCGGCGGCGTGGAGGACGTCGCCGAAGAACGTCTCGGCCGGTTGCGGCACCAGCTGCACGAGTACGTCGCCGGCCAGCTCGCGGACCAGTCCGGCGTCCGGCTCGAAGCCGTGCGGCGCCAGCACCAGCTCCAGCTGCTCGACGCCGCGCTGCCGGGCCACATGCCCCAGCGCGTGCTCGAGCAGGTCGGGACGGCGGGTCGCCATCACCACTGAGACCGACGGCTGGTGGTGCACCCGGACACCGGTCAGCTCACCGAGCCGGCGTCGCCACGCGGTGACCGAGAACTCCGAGAGCGCCGCCCGGCGCAGCACGACGCTGTGCTCCTCCCGGGCCTGCGGCTCGGTGAGGTCCACCGGCGCGGTCAGCGCGGCGGCAACCCGCTCGCCGAGCAGCGCGGCCACCTCGGGGTCGAGCTGCGAGGCGGTGATCGGGACGCCGGCCATGGCGAGCCCGGCGATCGCGCGGGCCTCGGGCTGGGCGGGTGCCTGCGACGGCTCGGCGCGTACGCCGAGCGCCGGCCGGAGCCGCCGCACCATCGCCTCGGTCGGGCCGCGGCCCCAGTCCAGCTCGTCCAGCTCGACCACCTGGCCGGTCGCCGCCGGGTCGAAGCCCGTCGGGTTGAGGATCCGCTCGTCCAGCGGGCCGAGGGCGAGCGGACCCGACCGATCGCGCTGGGTGACGACCAGCGGCTCGCGGCCGGTGATGTCGACGTCGGCCTCGTCACGGCTCTCCACCCAGTCGACGAGCAGCACGTCGCGGGGGACCTTGTCGCTGGTGAAGAAGTCGGTGACCAGGCCCCGGTCGCCGACCCGGTCCGGCCAGACCGACTGCCGGCCCAGCTCGAGGACCACCCGGTTGACCGGGGCCGGCGACTCGAAGCGCAGCACGGTCAGCCACCCGCCGTCGACGGCCCGGGATCGGATCAGCTGCAGCGCCGGCCACTCCGGCCGGGGCGTGAACGACAGCGCCGAGGTGGCCTCGTCGAGCCAGACGGCGAGCGCCGCCGTACGGACGCCGGGCCGGATCCGCAGCGCCCGGAGCTCGCCCCGGTCGCGCACGGTGACCGCCACGCGGTCGTAGCGCCCGGCGTCCACGTGGCCGTCCGGACCGATCACGGCCTGCGACCGTGGGGCCTCGTCGAGGAAGGCGTTGAGCGCCGGGCCGGGACCCATCAGGTCTCCTGGAGCTCGAGCCGCAGCGTGAGCGGTCGTGGTTCGAGCTGCATCCAGTGCTTGGTCACGTGGTCGACGACGTGCACGCCGGCGGGCGCCTCGATCCGCTTCAGCCCCTCGATCTCGTGGCCGCGGCCCTCGTGGAGCGCCTTCATGACCTCCATCTCGCGGGCCTTGCGCGGCGTGCGGACCGGGTCGAACGCGGTGTCGCTCCAGTGCGCGAACTCGTCCTGGTCGAGCCACTTCAGCTCGACGCACATGCCCTCCGGCGCGACGATCCGCTCGCTGGTCGCCGGGAACTCACGGACCTCCCACTCGAAGGCCTTCACGAAGGTGAACTCCGGCCCCATCGGGTAGATCCACGGTTCGAGGAACCGGTAGCCGAGGTCGAGCCACGCCACCGACTCGCTCTCCACCGACATCGGGTGGCGCGGGATCGCGACCACGGCGTTGGAGTCCTCGAGCTGCCACGACAGGTCGCGCAGCAGCTCGACGCCCTCGGCGGTGAGGACCATGTCGCCGTCCCACTTCATCGAGTACGACGTGCGCACGTGCGAGAACGACCAGTTGTAGAAGTAGGTCAGCGAGTGGACCGAGTCGGGCGGGGTGTTCAGGTGCTCGGTGCCCGCGCGCGCCACCGTGAACGGGTAGCGCTCGAGCGTGAACCGGTCCGTCGCCCGGTGCTCGTCCGCCACCTGCTGGGCGAGCTCGGCGGTGCCGTCGCCGGAGCCGTTGTCCACGAGGACGACGTGGTCGACGGCGTCGAACATCGGCGGCAGCACCCAGGGCAGGTTGCGCGCCTCGTTCTTGACCCGGAAGACGCAGGTCAGCCCGGGCGTGAGCGGCCCGTCCTCCCAGGCCCAGTGGATCGGGAAGTCGGCGGGGTCGGCCCCACCGCCGGTCGAGCTCGTCGAGACCACCGCAGCGTCCGCGCCTACTTGCCCAGCGTCCTGCGGATCCGACGCTTCGCCCGGACCGTGAAGGCACTCGGGTGCGGCGGCCGCTCGGCGAGCGCCTGCTCCCGGCCCTGCTCCTGTCCCTGGCGCCGGGCGGCGATCACGCTCGACTGCGCCACGGCCTCGGCCTCGTCGTAGAACGCGACGTACGCCTCGCGCACCTCGTCGAGCAGCGCGTGCACGTCGGGGGTGTCCCCGCCGGGCTCGGCGAGCTTGCTCAACCCCGTCCACGTCTCCTCGGCCAGCTCGCGGAGCCGGGCCGGGACCTGGACGTCGTCCCACGTGGTCTCCACCCGCTTGAGGTCGGGGTCGATGAACTGGTGCACGGCACGGATGGTGTTGGCGCTGGCACCCTTGACCGCCTCGAGGTCGAGCTCCTGGCCGAGGCGGAACACCGGGACCGTCCAGTCCGTCAGCAGGTCGTCGTACCGCACGAAGGCCCGCCTGCCGGACCGGGTGGCGCGCTCGGTGTGCAGCATCATGTTCACCCAGGCCGCGGTCCGCTGGACCTCGCTGAACGCGCTGCCGGTCTGGCCGGGTGCGTAGTAGCGCTTCTTGCTGCCGACCACCTCGGTGACGTGGCGGAGCATCGTGACGTACGACGCCTGCGCGTCGCAGCGCAGCGCCGCTGACTTCCACAGGCCAAGGAACCACGCCAGCCGCGGGTCCTTGATCACGAGCTCGTCGATGGCGGGCTCCTCGCCGACCGCCTCCTTGAACTGAGGGCCGAGCCACTCGGTCAGCCGGGCCCGGGTGATGCCCGAGGCACTGGCCTTGCCCGTCTCGTACCACGCGGAGGGCCGCGAGTCGGAGACCTGCACGTGGCACCGCTGCAGCAGCTCGTGGTGGAGGTCGACGACCCACTTGGACTCCGCGAACCCTTTCGGGTTGGTCTCGTCGGCGCGCACCTCGGGCTGCGGGACGTGCATGCCGAGCGCCTGCAGCGCCCCGGCCATCGTCGACGTACCGCTGCGTCCCGAGCCGACCACGAAGACCACGCGGCGTTTCGACTGGGTGGTCAACGGAACGGTCTCGAACACGCACGGCAGCCTAACGGCGCACCCCGGAGGCTCGCCGAGCCCATCGATCGATCGGTGGACCCCTCGTCCGATCGACTGATCGGAGGGGACCCGGTCCGATCGACTGATCGGTGGGGCCGGCACCCGATCGACTGATCAGAGGGGATCCGGTGCGATCGACTGATCGGTGGGGAGCCGGCCCGATCGATCGATCGGTGGGTCAGTCGACTCGCTCGGACTGGGTCGCGATGAACTGGCGATACCAGTCGAAGGACCGCTTGGGCGTGCGCTTCTGGGTCTCGAAGTCGACGTGCACGAGGCCGAACCGCTTGGTGTAGCCCTCGGCCCACTCGAAGTTGTCCATCAGCGACCAGCAGTAGTAGCCGCGGACGTCGACGCCCCGGTCGATGGCCTTGGCCACCGCGTCGAGGTGCGACTCGAGGTAGTCGATCCGGGGCTGGTCGTCGACCACGCCGTTCTCGTCCGGGCCCATGTTGTAGGCGCAGCCGGACTCGGTGATCATCAGCGGGGGCAGGGCGGCGCGGAAGCGCGCGCGGGCCATGACCAGCCACTCCCGGAGCGCATCGGGCACGACCGGCCAGCCGAAGTCGGTGACCGGGTAGCCGACGATCTGGCGGAACTCGAAGGGGAGCTCGGAGTCCTCCTCGGTGGCCGCGATCCGCATCGGGTTGTAGTAGTTGACGCCGTAGAAGTCGAGCGGCTGGCGGATCGTGGTGAGGTCGCCGTCCTGGATCGCGTCCTCGACCAGGGGCAGGCAGTCCTCGGGGTAGCGGCCGAGGAGCATCGGCTCCATGAACAGCCCGTTCCAGAGGCCGTCGAACAGCTTGGTGGCGCCCACGTCGGCCTCGTCGTCGCTGGCCGGCCACATCGGTGCGTGGTTGTTGGCGCAGCCGATGCTCGGGATCCGCCCGCGCACCGACTCGCGGAGCGCGATCGAGGCCCGGCCGTGCGCGACCAGCAGGTGGTGCGCCACGGGGAGCGCCTCGAACATCAGCGCCCGGCCGGGGGCGTGCATCCCGATCGCGTAGCCCATGATCGTGACGACGTTCGGCTCGTTGACCGGCACCCAGTGCTCGACGCGGTCGCCGAACCGCTCGCCCACGATCGCGGCGTAGTCGGCGAACGCGTCGATGGTCGCCCGGTTGAGCCAGCCGCCGTCGTCCTCGAGCGCCTGCGGCAGGTCCCAGTGGTAGAGCGTCGTCATCGGTTGCACGCCGTGCTCGAGGCACGCGTCGATGAGCCGGTCGTAGAACGCCAGCCCCTTGGGGCTCGGCCGGCCCTTGCCCGAGGGCTGGATCCGCGGCCAGGAGATCGAGAACCGGTAGCCGTTGGCGCCCAGCTCGCCCATCAGCGCGACGTCCTCGGGGTAGCGGTGGTAGTGGTCGCACGCCTGCGCACCCGACGAGCCGTCGATGATCGCGCCCGGCTTCGCCGTGAAGGTGTCCCAGATCGAGGGGCCCTTGCCGTCGCTCGAGACGGCGCCCTCGATCTGGTACGCCGCGGTGCTGGTGCCGAATCTGAACCCGGGCGGGAACGGGCGCATGGCGTCAGGATGTGACTCCCCCACAGGCACAATCTGTCATGTGTCCGTCGCGATCCGCCGGGGAACCGACCGATTCGTGGACCGGTCGCCGGGCCGGCTCACCGCGCACGCGTTCTCGTTCGGCGAGCACTACGACGCCGATCACGTGCGGTTCGGCCCGATGGTCTGCCACGACGACCACCTCCTCCGCATGGGGGAAGGCTTCCCGCCGCACGACCACGCTGGTCTGGTCATCGTCAGCTGGGTGCTGAGCGGAGCGCTCGACCACGAGGGCCCGTCGGGACCCCAGCGCGTCGGGCCGGGCCAGGTGGCGGTCCTGCGCACGGGCGCCGGCGTCACCCACGCCGAGGTCGCTGCCGCGCCGCAGACCAGGTTCGTCCAGGTCTGGCTGGACGCGCCGGGAGCCCACGAGCCGTCGTACGCGGTCGCGACACCGGACCCGGCCACGGGCGAGCTGGTGCGGGTGGCCGAGCCGCTGCCGGGTGCGGTCCTCTCGGTGGCGCGCCTGGACGCGAACCAGGCGCTGACCGTCCCCAGCGGTCCGCTGACGCACATCTTCGTCGGCCGCGGCGCACTCCTCCGCTCGTCGCTGGCCGAGCCACTGCAGGTCGGCGATGCGTTCCTGTTCACCGACGAACCCGCGCACGAGGTCATCGCCGGCGTCCCGACCGAGCTGCTGGTCTGGCAGTTCGCCTGACGTCAGCCGGGCGTCGCGGGCAGCGGCCCGTGCCGCATCGCGAACAGCCCGGCCGCGGCGCGGTTGTCGGCCCCGGTCACCGAGGCAGCGATCGAGGCGGCGATGCAGCCGCAGTGACCACCCGGGGTGCCGACCACCGGGCCATGCTCAGCAGACGACGTCGAGCGCCCCGGGCCGCACCTCCACGACGGCGGGCTCGTCGGCCAGCCCGGGAAGCCGGCCGAGGGGCTCGCCGTCGCCACCGACCGGCACCGGCCGCGCCGAATCGGCCCCGAGCTCGACCCGCTTGCCGGTGAGCAGGGTGACCTCCGGCAGGTCGACGTGGCCGCCGTCGTACACCTTGGGCAGCGACCGCATCAGCGCCAGCCTCGAGGCGGCCTCGATGACGACCACGTCGAGCACGCCGTCACTGACCAGTGCCGCCGGTGCGATCTTCATCCCGGAGCCGTAGAACGCCGAGTTGGCGACGACGACGCTGGCCGCGGCGTAGTCGCGCTCGACGCCGTCGACCGAGACGCGGAAGTGCGCCGGGGAGTAGGTCGCGAGCGCGCGGAGGGCGGCGTATGGGTACTGCGCCCTCCGCGGCAGGCGGTGGGCCTTGTCCACGATCTCGCCGGCCCGCGCGTCGACGCCGGCGTAGACCGAGCCCGCAACCACCCGAGCCTGGGCACCCGGCAGCGTCAGCGAGACGAGGTCGACCGATCGCACCTCTCCCTCGAGCAGCCGCGCGGCCACGGCCGCCGGGTCGGTCGGGAGCCCGAGCATGCGCGCGAAGTCGTTGCCGCGGCCGGCCGGTACGACGCCCAGCGTGCCGCCCGCCGCCGAGACCAGCCCGGCCAGCGAGGAGAGCATCCCGTCACCGCCGACGGAGACCACGACGTCGCCGCGCGACACCGCCTCCTCGACCAGTGCCTCCATCGCGAGCGGCCCCGGTGAGTAGGTGACGTCGACGGACGCACCGGCTACCCGCAGGTGCCGCGCGACCGGGACGACCGCGGCCGGTGCCGCGCCGCCCCCGGACGTGGGGTTGACCAGGAAGGTGAAGGTCCTCACGGGACCAGCACCCCCGGATTGAGCACCCCGGCCGGGTCGAGGTCGGCCTTCACCGCGCGCAGCACCGAGACACCGAGGTCGCCGATCTCGTGGTGCAGCCAGGGCCTGTGGTCGGTGCCGACCGCGTGGTGGTGGGTGATGGTGGCACCGGCGGCGACGATCGCGTCGTTGGCGGCGGCCTTGGCCGCCAGCCACTGCGCGAGCGGGTCGCCGGACTGCTTGGCCGCGACCGTGAAGTAGAGCGAGCAGCCGGTCTCGTAGACGTGCGAGATGTGGCAGAGCACAAGAGTCCCGACACCGAGCGCGCCCTCGAGCGCGGACTTCACGGCGGTGTAGAGGCGCTCGCGGCTGGACCAGAACGTCGCCGTCTCGAGCGTCTCGACCAGGACCCCGACGTCGAGCATCGAGTCGCGGAGGTACGGCGCGTCGAACCGGCCGTGGGCCCAGGCCTCGCCCGGCCCCTCTCCCGCCGGGGTCCCGCCCAGCTCGGCGAGGAGCCGCGAGACCGCGACCCGCTTCGCCTCGACGGCACCCGGGGCGCCCTCGTAGCCGGCGATCATCAGGCACCCGCCGGACGACTCACCCCCGATCTCCTCGGGACGGGCGAGGTTGATCGCGGTCTCGGCCTCGTCCGAGAGCCGGAGCACCGTGGGCAGCAGGCCGGCCTGGGCCACGGTGCGGATCGCGTCGGCGCCGGCAGCGAACGACTCCCAACGCCAGCCCTCGTAGACCTTCGTCTCCGGCAGCCTGCGAACCCGGACGGTCACCTCGGTGATGACGCCGAAGGCGCCCTCGGAGCCGAGGAACAGCTGGCGCAGGTCCGGACCGGCGGCGCTCATCGGCGCCGAGCCGAGCCGGAGCTCACCACGCGGGGTGGCGACGCGGAGGCCGACCACCAGTGAGTCGAAGCGGCCGTAACCGGCACTGGACTGGCCCGACGAGCGAGTGGCCGCGAACCCGCCGATCGTGGCGAACTCGAACGACTGCGGGTAGTGGCCGAGGAGCACCCCCTCGCCCGCGAGCAGGGTCTCGGCCTCCGGACCCCGCAGGCCGGGCTCGAGCACGGCGGTCATCGACTCGTGGTCGACGGAGACCAGCCGCTTCATGCGCACCAGGTCGAGCGAGACGAGCCCGGCGAAGCCGTCCCGCCGCGCCGCGAGCCCGCCGGTGACACAGGTGCCGCCGCCGAACGGGACCACGGCCACGTGGTGGTCCACCGCCCAGGCGAGGACCGCCGCCACGTCGTCGTGCGTACCGGGGCGTACGACGACGTCGGGCGCGTCGGACAGGTCGCCGGCGCGCGCCCTGAGCAGGTCCGGCGTCGACTTGCCACGGGTCCGCAGCCGCCGGGTCTCGTCGTCGGTGAGGACGTGCTCGCCACCGACGACCTCCCGCAGCGAGTCGAGCAGCGCGGTCGGGAGACCCGGCGGCGGGAGGACCACGTCCGCGACGGCCGGCGTCTCGGCGTGGCCGAAGGCCAGCTCGACCAGGCCGCGGGCCGACTCCGGCAGCTCCGTGGCCGATGCCGGGTCGCCCCAGCGCTGGGGGTGCATCTCGACCTGCGCGGTGACGGTCGGACGCGGCAGCTCACTCATGCGTTACACTGTGACATATGACGTCACTTCGTCACAACACCTCCGAGCGACCGGCCTCGGTGGACCGGGAGCCGCGCGACGGCTACCTCGACGCGGCCCGGGACTGCATCCTCGACGTGGGCTGGCGGCGTACGACGCTGACCGAGGTCGCCCGCCGGGCGGGGGTGTCCCGGATGACGATCTACCGCACCTGGCCCGACATGCCGACGCTGCTCGGGGACCTGATGACCCGCGAGTGGGCCGGGGTCGTCACCGACCACGTCAGCGCCGAGGGGCCGGCCATCGACCGGATCACCGACGGCGTCGTCGGGACGGTCCGCCAGCTGCGCCACAACGAGCTTTTCGTCCGGATCGTCGAGCTCGACCCCGAGCTGATCCTTCCCTACCTGTTCTCGCGGCGGGGCCGGTCGCAGGAGCTGATCCTGCAGCTCACCGCCGAGGCGGTGGCGGCCGGCCAGCGCGCCGAGGAGGTGCGGCCGGGCAACCCGGTCGCGATCGCGCGTGCGCTGCTGCTGGCCGCGCACGGCTTCGTCCTGTCGGTGCACACGATGGTCGACGACGAGGTGTCCGAGGACGACCTCGACGCCGAGCTGGCCCTCCTGATCCGGCGGACGCTCGCGCCATGACCGCCATCACGCCCGGGCTCGCGGGTGCGCCCACCGACGTCGACGTCGTGGTCATCGGCCTCGGCATCACCGGCACCGGCGTCGCCCTCGACGCGGTGACCAGGGGGCTGTCGGTCCTCGCTGTCGACGCGCACGACCTCGCGTTCGGGACTTCACGCTGGTCGTCCAAGCTGGTGCACGGCGGGCTGCGCTACCTGGCGGCCGGACAGGTCGGGGTCGCCCACGAGAGCGCGGTCGAGCGAGGGATCCTGATGGAGGTCACGGCGCCCCACCTCACCCACGCCATCGGCACGCTCATCCCCATCACCGACGCCGTCACCAGGCGGCAGACCACCGTGATCCGCGGCGGTCTGCTCGGCGGCGACCTGCTCCGCCGCGGCGCCCGCACCAGCAAGGACATCCTGCCCAGGCCCCGCCGCATCACGGCCGCCGAGGCGCTGCAGCTGGCGCCGCCGCTGCGCACGGCCGGGCTGCGTGGAGCGATGCTCGGCTGGGACGGCCAGCTCGAGGACGACGCCCGGCTGGTGGCGACCGTGGCCCGCACCGCGGCCTTCCACGGCGCGCGCGTTCGCACCCACGCGCGGGTGCTGAAGACCACGGGCACCTCCGTCGACCTCCGCGACGAGCTGACCGGCGGCTCCCTCCGCGTGACCGCCCGGACCGTCGTCAACGCGACCGGCGTGTGGGCCGCCGGCCTGGTCGACGAGATCAGGCTGCGCCCCAGCCGCGGCACCCACCTGGTGCTGCGGGAGGAGTCGGTGCCGGGGCTGCGCGCCTCGGTCTACGCACCGGTCCCCGGCCAGACCAACAGGTTCGTGCTGGTGCTCCCCCAGCCCGACGGCACGGCGTACGTCGGCCTGACCGACGAGCCCGTCGAGGGCCCCGTGCCCGACGTCCCCGAGCCGACCGAGCCCGAGATCGGGTTCCTGCTCGACGTCGTGTCGGCGGCCTTCGAGCGGCCCCTGCACCGCTCCGACGTCGTCGGGGCGTACGCCGGGCTCCGGCCGCTGCTCGACGCCGGCCCGGGAGAGACAGCGGACATCTCGCGCAAGCACGCGACGCTGGTCAGCCGGACCGGCGTGGTCACGATCGTGGGCGGCAAGCTCACGACGTACCGCCGGATGGCCGAGGACGCCGTCGACGCCGCGGTCGCCCACGCGCAGCTCGACGCCGGGCCGTGCCGGACCCGCACGCTCCCTCTCCTCGGCGCCGCCGACCGAGCCACGCTGGCCGCGCTGGAGCTGCCGCGCCGCCTGGTCCGCAAGTACGGCACCGACGCCGCGCTGGTCCTCGACACCGCGCGGTCGGTGGGGCTGAGCGACGAGGAGGCGCTGGCGCCCGTCGCCGACGGCGTCCCGGTCACCCTTGCCGAGCTGGTCTTCGGCGTGACCCACGAGGGCGCCGCAGACGTCGACGACCTGCTCGACCGGCGGACCCGGGTCGGGCTGGTTCCCGCCGACCGGGCGCTCGCCGTACCGGCTGCCGAGCGGGCGCTTCGGTTGAGTCGGGAGTTCCGCCGGTCGAGTCCGGAGTTCCGCCGGTCGAGTCCGGAGTTCCGCCGGTCGAGTCCGGACTCCTCGCGGCGGAACTGACGAATCGACCGGCGGAACTCCCGAATCAACCCCGACCGATGAGTTTCCGCCTCGACCCATGTCGGTACGCAGAGGCAGACTGGCGAGAGGCAGGGCGACCCCCATGTCGACGGTGACGACGGTGCAGGAGCGCAGCTTGACCACCCACGAGCAGCACGACCCGACCCTCGAGCTCGAGGACTTCCCGAAGCTCACCGAGAAGTACCAACGCGAGCTGCTCGCCCACTGTTATCGCATGAGCGGGTCGGTCCACGAGGCCGAGGACCTCGTGCAGGAGACGTTCCTGCGCGCCTGGAAGGCCTCGGCGAGCTTCCAGGGGCGCTCGTCGGTGCGCACCTGGCTCTACCGCATCGCCACCAACGTCTGCCTCACCAACCTGGAGAACAAGCCGCGCCGCCCCCTCCCCGCAGGGCTCGGCACGCCCGACCAGATCGCCGGCGACGCGCTCGAGGAGAACCACGAGATCGCGTGGCTCGAGCCGATGCCCGACGCCGCCGTCGCGGTCGCCGAGCGCGACTCGATCCGGCTGGCCTTCGTAGCCGCGCTGCAGCACCTCCCCGCCCGGCAGCGCGCGGTCCTGATCCTGCGCGACGTGCTCCGCTGGTCGGCCGCCGAGGTGGCCGAGGCGCTCGACACCACCGTGGCGGCCGTCAACTCCGCGCTGCAGCGCGCGCACGCGCAGATGGCCGAGCGGGGGCTGACCGAGGACACCGTCGAGGAGGAGCTCGACGGTGGCCAGCGGATCCTCCTCGACCAGTACGTCGACGCCTTCTGGCGCAAGGACATCGACGCGATCGTCACGCTGCTCAGGGCCGAGGCCATCTGGGAGATGCCGCCGTTCACCAGCTGGTACCTCGGCAACGAGAACATCGGCCGGCTGATCGCGACCCAGTGCCCAGGCGGGATCAACGACATGCCGATGATCGAGACCCGGGCCAACGGCCAGCCGGCGTTCGGTCTCTACATGCGCAGCCGCGAGGGCGGGTTCGAGCCTTTCCACCTCCAGGTGCTCGACATCCGCGACGGCAAGGTCGCGCATGTCGGTGCGTTCTTCGACCCGGCGCTGTTCGCGACGTTCGGGCTGCCCGCCCGGCTGCCCGAGGGCTACCGCCCCGGCGACCCCGTCCCGGACGGTCCGGTCGCGAGCGGCGACCACGTCCCGATGGGCCACGAGTCGGTCGCCTCGGACCGCTGACGAGATGACCACTGCGCTCGTCGGCGCGGTTGAGCTCCTCGAGCGCTCCTTGGCCTACACACGGGGCACGCTCGCCGGCGTCCGGCCCGAGTTGCTGGACGCGCCGACGCCCTGCGCCGGATGGACGCTCGGCCGCTTGCTGGCCCACATGGAGGACGCGCTCGACGCGTTCACCGAGGCGGCCTCGGGCCGGGTGCGGGTCGACCCGGTCCCCGAGACGACCACCCGGGTCGAGGCGCTCCGCGAGAAGGCCTGCGTGCTGCTCGGCGCCTGGGCGGCGGCGCAGCCGACAGTGGAGCAGATCGCGGTCGACGACCTCGGCCTCGACGCGCCGCTGCTGGTGGCCACCGCCGCGCTCGAGATCACGGTGCACGGGTGGGACGTCGGACAGGCCACGGGCGCCCGGACCCGCATCCCCGACGACCTGGCCCGCGGGCTGCTCGGCGTCGCGGGCCACGTGATCGGACCCCTGGACCGAGGCCCCCGGTTCGCCTGCGCGCGGCCGGTGCCGCCGCACGCGTCCTACGACGTCCGGCTGCTGGCATGGACCGGACGTGCCGCTCCTCACATGACTGAACCACTTCTGTGTAATCCCCCCGAACCCCCGTCGCAGCGGGGCCGCGCTTCCTAGGCTCTTCCCATGGCTGGGGTCCCGTCGCTCGACAGCGCCATCGCGCGCGTGCGCGCCGGCGCCCTCAGCGAGGGGCTGGAGCAGCTCCTGGCGCTGCACGCCACGCACGGCCCGGACTCCTCCGAGCCGCTGCCGGACGTCGAGCTCGCCACACTGCTCGCGGCACTCGTCGACTGCCGGCTGGCCCGCGGCGACCTGGCGAACGCGATGACGCTCGGCGAGGAGCTGACCCCCCTCCTCTCCGGCACCGGTCTCTCGGCGGCGCTTGCACACCAGGCGAAGGGCGAGGTCTGTGCGGCCCTCGGGGACGCCGAGGCTGCGGTCGCGCACTTCGTGACGGCCGGCCAGCTCGCCCCCGACGCGGACGTCGACACCCTGCCCTGGCGGGCCGGCGCCGCGCTGGCGCACCTGCGCACCGGCAACGCACGCGCGGCGCGGTCCCTGGCCCAGGAGCACGTGGAGCTCGCGCGCCAGGACGGGTCGCCGTACGCCATGGCCGGCGCGTTGCGCACCCTGGCCGCGGTCGACGCCGGCCCGGACCGCATCCAGCACCTGCTCCGCGCCCGCGCCGTCCTGGCCGGGACCGAGGCGGAGCGGCTGGCGGCCCAGATCGACACCGACCTGGCCGGGCTGCTGCTGCTCACCCACGTGCCGGACGCCGAGCGGGCACTGGCCCTGCTCCGCTCGGCCGAGGACCACGCCGGTCGTCAGGAGCTGTGGCCGCTGCAAGGGCGCGTACGCCGGCTGCTCGACCGGCTCGGCGAGCAGCCGCGGAAGGTGCAGACCGAGGCCATGGCCGCTCTCACCGTCTCCGAGCGCCGCGTGGCCCGGATGGCCGCGGACGGCCTGACCAACCGCCAGATCGCCTCCGAGCTCGTGGTCACCGTCAAGGCCGTCGAGTGGCACCTCTCGCACGTCTACCGCAAGCTCGGGATCTCCTCGCGGGGCAGCCTGTCCGAGACGCTCGGCGCGTCGGCCTGACCGGGGACCCGCAGGCGGACCCGGCCCAGCCACGGCCGGCCCACGAGGCGCGCCCTTCCTAGACTCTCCGCATGCCGGAGGCGCTGATGCACACCGTGCGCCGGATGGTCGGGCGCGACCCGCGCGAGCCCGGCCGCGCGTCGACCCCGCTCGAGCTGCTCTTCGACCTGACCTTCGTCATCGCGTTCGGGGCGGCCTCCGACGAGCTCGCGCACGCGGTGGCCGAGGACCACGTGGCCGAGGGCGTGCTGGCCTTCTGCCTGGCGACGTTCGCGGTGACGTGGGCGTGGATCAACTTCACCTGGTTCGCCTCGGCCTACGACACCGACGACTGGCCGTTCCGACTCACCACGATGGTGCAGATGCTCGGCGTGCTCATCCTCGCCCTCGGCGTGCCCGACATGTTCGCCTCGGTGATCGAGCACGACGGCCACCTCGACCTGCGGCTCATCGCGGTCGGCTACGTGATCATGCGGCTGCCGATGGTCGCGCAGTGGCTGCGGGCCGGACGCTCGGACCCGGCCCGCCGGGCCCTGTGCTCCAAGATGGTCTGGACGCTCGTGGCCGCCCAGGCCGGCTGGATCCTGCTGGTCGTCCTCAACCCGTCGATGAGGTTCACCGTGGTCGCCGTGGTGGTGCTCGTCGGCGTCGAGGTGCTTGGACCGGTGCTCGCCGAGACCATGCACGGCGGATCGCCCTGGCACGGGCACCACGTCGCGGAGCGCTACGGCCTGATGGTCATCATCGCCCTCGGCGAGGGGCTCCTCGGCACGACGGCCGCACTCGGTGCCCTGGTCGAGGACGGGTGGACGGTGGACGCCGCGATCCTCGGCCTGGCCGGCACCGCACTCACCTTCGGCGTCTGGTGGACCTACTTCGTGGTCCCGTGGGGCCACCTGCTCACGGCGTACCGCCACCGCTCGTTCGGCTGGGGCTACGGCCACATCCCGATGTTCGGTGCGATCGTCGCGATCGGCGCCGGGCTGCACGTCGCGGCCTACTACCTCGACGACGAGTCGCACCTCGACGCCACCGGCACGGTTCTCGCCGTGGCGCTCCCGCTCGCGGTCTACGCCGCGTGCCTCTACCTGCTCTACGCCCAGATCACCCGCACCCTCGACCCGTTCCACATGGTGCTGATCGCAGGCACCGCCGCCCTGGTGGTGATCCCGGTGGTGCTGGCGACCGCCGGCGTCGACATGGTGTGGTGCCTCGCCGTCCTGGCGCTGTCGCCGTGGGTGACCGTCGTCGGTTACGAGACCGTCGGCCACCGCCACAACGCGAGGGTGCTCGCGGCGATCGACGGCTGATCCGGGACGTCATGAGGGCCGTCACCGTCGCGGCGGCGTGAGCGCGCACCGCCTGATCGGGCCATGCGGCACTGGCCCACCTGCGTCGTTGTCAGCCACTTCCGGCAGGGGCAGACTGCCAAGGTCAGGGAGGCAGCGTGGTCGACCCGGTCGAGACCATGGGGACCGTCAGCGCCGAGGAGCACGAGAGACTTCGACGCAGCCACACCGCGCTCCAGGAGCAGCTCGACGCGGTCACCGAGGTGCTCGGTGCGATCGGCAGGTCGGGGGGCGACCCGGAGGCGGTGCTCACCACGATCGTGGAGAGCGCCCGCCGGCTGTGCCGCTCCGACGCGGTCCAGCTCTACACGATCGAGGGCGGTCTCTACCAGCTGGTCAAGGGGCTCGGGCTGTCCGACGAGACGATCGCCTACATCGCCGATCACCCGATGCCGATGAACCGCGACACGATGATCGGACGGGTCGGCCTCGACCGCACGGCCCACCAGATCCCCGACGTCACGGTCGACTCCGAGTACGGCCGGCTCGACCTCCAGCGCATCGCCGGCTTCCGCACCACGATGGGCGCACCCCTGATCCTCGAGGACGAGGTCGTGGGCGCACTGGGTGTCTGGCGCAACGATGTCAAGCCGTTCGACGAGCGGGAGATCTCGATCATCACCGCCTTCGCCGGGCAGGCGGCGATGGCGATCAACGGGGTCAAGCTCGTCCAGGAGCTGCAGAGGCGGCGCACCGAGCTCGCCAGGAAGGTGGACGAGCTCGAGGCGCTCCGGAGCGTCGGGGAGACTGTGAGCTCGACCCTGGACCTCGACGAGGTCCTCGCCACGATCGCCACGCACGCCGTCGAGCTGTCGGGGACCGACGGCGGCTCGATCATGGAGTACGACGAGCAGGAGCGGCGCTTCCTGGTGCGCAGCGTCTACCGGACCTCCGCCGAGGTGGTCGCGCGGCTGCAGGACGCCCGCATCGGCATCGACGCGACGCTCGTCGGCCGGGCCGCGGAGGAGCGTCGCCCGATCGCCGTACCCGACCTCGGCGCGGTCGCTCTCGACCCGCACCTGCAGGTCCTCTTCGACGACGGGTGGCGGTCGCTGGTCGCGGTGCCGATGCTGCGCGAGGACCGGATCGTCGGGTCGCTGATCGTGCGGCGCAGGGCGACCGGCGACTTCAGCGAGGAGGTCGTCGACCTGCTCGAGACCTTCGCCAGCCAGTCCGCACTGGCGCTGCTCAACGCCCAGCTCTTCCGCGCGCTGGAGGAGCGCAGCGATCAGCTCGAGGTCGCCAGCCGGCACAAGTCGGAGTTCCTGGCCAGCATGTCGCACGAGCTGCGGACCCCGCTCAACGCCGTGCTCGGCTTCTCCGAGGTCCTCCTCGAGCGGATGTTCGGGGAGATCAACGAGAAGCAGGAGGACTACCTCCGCGACATCCACAGCTCGGGCAAGCACCTGCTGGAGCTGCTCAACGAGATCCTCGATCTCTCGAAGGTCGAGGCCGGCCAGATGGAGCTCGAGTACGCCCAGGTCGACGTACCGGCCGTGCTGGAGTACGCCGCCTCGATGCTGCGCGAGCGTGCCTCCGCGCACTCGGTCGAGCTGCGGGTGGATGTCGGCGCCGAGGTCGGAGCGGCCGAGCTCGACGAGCTCCGCTTCAAGCAGGTCGTGCTCAACCTGGTGAGCAACGCGGTGAAGTTCACCCCGGACGGCGGCCGCGTCGTGCTGCGCGCACGCGAGGCCGGCGACGAGCTGCAGGTCTCGGTCGAGGACTCCGGCGTGGGCATCCCGGAGGCCGACCGCGAGCGGATCTTCGAGTCCTTCCAGCAGGGTGGTCGCGGGGCCTCCCGGGAGGAGGGCACCGGCCTCGGCCTGACCCTGTCGCGCCGGATCGTCGAGCTGCTCGGTGGCCGGATGTGGCTGGAGAGCGAGGTCGGGCACGGCAGCACGTTCGGGTTCGCGGTCCCGGTCCGCCGGGCCCGCGCCGAGCCCTCCGCGGCCGGTCCGGACGGTGCCACGTCCATCGTCGTGATCGAGGACGACCGGCCCTCCCTCGACCTCCTGACCGCCTACCTCTCGGGCGCGGCGATCAGGGTCGTGGCCGCGCGCGACGGGCACGCGGGCCTCGAGGCGGTCCGGCGTGAGCAGCCCTCCGCCGTACTGCTCGACATCCGGATGCCCGGCATCGACGGGTGGGAGGTGCTCGGGACCCTGAAGGACGACCCGCAGACCGCGCACATCCCGGTGGTCGTGGTCTCGATCGTCGACGAGCGGTCCCGTGGCGCCGAGCTCGGTGCCGCCGGCTACCTCGTGAAGCCGGTCAGCCGCGACGACCTGGTGAGCGCCCTGAAGGCCATCGGTCTCCCGGTCGCCGCCTCGGTGCCCGTGGCAGGAGGGCAGAAGTCATGACGGCCCCCCGCATCCTCGTCGTCGAGGACAACCCCAAGAACATGAAGCTGGTCCGCGACGTCCTGGAGTACGCCGGCTACGAGGTGATCGAGGCGACATCGGGCGAGGACGGCGTCCGGCTCGCCGAGCTCGAGCGGCCGCAGCTGATCCTCATGGACCTCCAGCTGCCCGGCATGGACGGGACCGAGGCGCTGCGCCGGATCCGGGTCGGGCGCGATGGTCGCGACGGCCAGGACACCCCGGTCGTGGCGGTGACCGCCTTGGCCATGGACGAGGACCGGGCCCGGGCCCTCGCGTCCGGGTTCGACGGGTATGTCGAGAAGCCGATCAACGTGCGCCGCTTCCGCGAGCAGGTGGAGGGCTTCCTGGCCGGAAGGAGCCGACAGTGACCGAGATGCACGAGCCGGCCCGGGTGCTGCTCGTCGACGACCAGCCGACGAACCTCAAGCTGCTCGACGCGACGCTGTCGCCACGCGGCTACGCCGTGCGCACCGCGGCGTCCGGCGAGGAGGCGCTCGCGGTGCTGGCTGAAGGCGGGACAGACCTGGTGCTTCTCGACATCGTCATGCCCGGCATCGACGGCTACGAGGTGTGCCGGCGGATCCGGCAGGACCCCGCGACGGCGTTCCTCCCGGTCGTGATGGTGACCGCCAGCGGCGAGCAGCAGAAGATCCAGGCCCTCGAGGCGGGCGCCGACGACTTCCTGACCAAGCCCGTCGACCGGGCCGAGCTGCTCGCGCGAGTGGCCTCGTTGTCTCGGATCAAGCGCTACCACGACACCATCGCGCGGCAGGCAGCAGAGCTCTCCTCTTGGAACCGCGAGCTCGAGGACCGGGTCCAGGCCCAGGTGGGCGAGCTCGAGCGCATGGCCAAGCTGCGGCGCTTCCTGTCCCCGCAGCTGGCCGAGCTGATCGTGGACTCCGGCGACGAGTCCTTCCTCGACAGCCACCGGCGGGAGATCGTCGTGGTCTTCTGCGACCTCCGCGGTTTCACCCCGTTCGCGGAGGCGAGCGAGCCCGAGGAGGTGATGGGCGTGCTGGCCGACTACCACCAGGCGCTGGGCGACCTCATCTTCCGGTTCGAGGGGACCCTCGAGCGGTTCGCCGGGGACGGGCTCATGGTCTTCTTCAACGACCCGGTGCCCTGCGCCGACGGGGCGCTGCGTGCCATCCGGATGAGCGTCGCGATGCGCACCCGGGTCCAGGCCCTCGCCGAGACGTGGCGGCGCCAGGGCCACGACCTGGCGCTGGGGATCGGGATCGCCCAGGGCTACGCCACCCTCGGCAAGATCGGCTTCGACGGGAGGTTCGACTACGCGGCCATCGGCAGCGTGACCAACCTGGCCTCCCGTCTCTGCTCGGACGCAGAGCCCTGGCAGATCCTCACGACCGAGCGCGTCTTCGCGGCGGCCGGGCCCGCCGTGGTCGGCGCGCACGCCGGTGACCGCACGCTCCGCGGCTTCAGCCGGTCGGTCCGGGCCTTCGACATCAAGGGCCTCGACGCATCAGCGGTCGCATCGTGAACCGGCACGTCCTGGCCTCGGACGCCGTCCAGCACGACGTGCTGTCGACGCTGAGCGAGGAGGACCGCTACCGGCGCTTCGACGACCTGCAGTCGCGGATGGGCGAGGTCTGGGACGCGTGGAACCTCAACTACGACGACGAGTCCGTGGTCGTGGTGCCGAGCATCACCCTGGACCGGGCCGTGGCGGCCAGCGGCACCATGACCCAGGCCATGGAGGAGCGGTTCCTCTTCATGCTGATGCTGCTCCGCCAGCCCCGGCTCCGGATGATCTACGTGACCTCGCTGCCGATCGCGGCCGAGATCGTGGAGTACTACCTGGCCCTGCTGCCCGGCGTGATCCCGAGCCACGCGAAGTCGCGGCTGACGATGGTGTCGCTCAACGACGCCTCCCCGAGGTCCTTGAGCGAGAAGCTGCTCGACCGCCCGCGCGTCATGGCCCGGATCGCGGCCGCGATCCCCAACCGGGCCCGGTCGCACCTCATGCCCTACAACACCACCGAGCTCGAGCGCGACGTGGCGCTGAGCCTCGGCATCCCCATGTACGCAGCGGACCCGCGCCTCGCGGTGCTCGGGTCCAAGACCGGCTGCCGGAGGCTCTTCGCCGAGCTCGGCGTGCCGCACCCGCTGGGGGTCGAGGACCTGCACAGCCTCGACGAGGTAGCGGCCGCGATCGTCACGATGCGCGCCCAGCGGCCGACCATGCGCAGCGTCATCGTCAAGCTCAACGAGGGCGTCTCGGGCGCGGGCAACGCACTGGTGCGGCTGATCGACCTTCCTGAGCCGGGGGCGCCCGGCGAGCGCGACGCGGTCCTCGACCGACTGGCGCAGATGGAGCTCGAGGACGAGAACACGCCGTACGACGTCTACGTCGCGAAGTTCGCGGAGAACGGCGGCATCGTCGAGGAGCGGATCGAGGGGGACGAGCTGCTCAGCCCGAGCGTCCAGCTCCGGACCCTGCCGAACGGCGAGGTCGAGCTGCTGTCGACCCACGACCAGCTCCTCGGCGGCGCCAGCGGACAGAAGTACCTCGGCTGCGTCTTCCCCGCGTCGAGGGAGTACGCCGTGGCGATCACCGAGCAGGCGGCGGTCATCGGTCGCAGGCTGACACAGCTCGGGGCGCTCGGCCGGTTCGCCGTGGACTTCGTCGTCGTCCGCGACGGCGCCGGCTGGACGCCGTACGCGATCGAGCTCAACCTCCGCAAGGGCGGCACCACGCACCCGTTCCTGACGCTGCAGTACCTGACCGACGGGCGCTACGACCCCGCGACGGCGCTCTTCCTCACGCCCACCGGCCGGGAGAAGCACCTGGTCGCCACCGACCACCTGGAGTCCGAGCTGCTGCGCGGCCTGGTGCCGCTTGACCTGTTCGACATCGTCGCCCGGCACGGCCTGCACTTCGACCAGTCCCGCCAGACCGGCATCGTCTTCCACATGATCAGCTGCCTGACCGAGCACGGGCGGGTCGGGATGACGGCCGTCGGTGACTCCCCGGAGGAGGCCGAGCGCCGCTACCACGACGCCGAGCGCGTCCTGCTCGACGAGGCCCGGGCGTCGTTCGAGGAGGCGCCCCTCCCGGGCTGACCTCATGGCGCACGAGCCGACGCACGACGCGGAGCGGGTCTGGTACGTCGGCTACGCCTCCAACCTCGGGGTGGACCGGTTCCGGTGCTACCTCGCGGGCGGACGTCCCGAGGGTGGCCTGCGGACCTACCCGGGCTGCCGCGACGGCTCCGACCCCGCGGCGTGGTTCAGCTTCGAGCACCCCGGCGGCCTGGTGTTCGCGGGCACGTCGGGGGTCTGGGGTGGGGGCATGGCGTTCTTCGACCCGGACCGCCCTGGCGCTGTGGCCTGCCGGGCCTACCTCGTGACCGTCGAGCAGTTCGGCGACGTCGTCGCGCAGGAGATGCGGCATCCACCGGGTGGTGACTTCGCCCGGGCGCTGGCAGCGGTGGTGCCCGAGGTCGGCGAGCTGCACACCCTGGGTCCCGGACGCTACGAGACGGTGCTCCGCCTCGGCGCCCGGGACGGCGTACCGATGCTGACCGTCACCAGTAGCGACGTCGACGCCGTGGAGCACAACGCTCCGAGCGCGGCGTACCTCCGGTCGATCGCCACCGGGCTGCGCGAGTCGCACGGCTGGGACGACGGCAGGATCACCGACTACCTCGTGGCTGCGGCACGACTCGACGGGGTGTGGACTCCCGCCCGGGTCGCCGCCGCCATCTCGAACGGCGCGGCTAGATGATCAGCTGACGGCGACGGCCAGCTCGGGCGCCTCGTCGTCGTCACGGAGCGGGTGCGCGAGCTCGTCCTCGGGCAGCCGCGCCCACAGCACGGCGACGACCGCGAACACGACCGGGGCGACACCCGCGATCGCGAACGTCGTGCGCAGCCCGATCGCCTCCGAGACCGGGCCCGCGACCGCCATCGAGACCGGCATCAGGCTCACCGAGACGAAGAAGTCGAGCGAGGCCACCCGCCCGAGCATGTGGGCCGGCACCCGGCGCTGGAGCAGCGTGCCCCAGATGACCATTGCGGCGTCGAAGATGACGCCGATCACGAACGCGGCCGCGACGACCTGCCAGACCGCGCCGGCGAACCCGATCACCAGGAACGGCAGGCAGCCGACGCCCCACATGAGGTTCATGACCGACAGGTAGCGGCGGGGCAGGCGGAACGACGCCATCGCGATGGAGCCGACCGCGGCGCCGACACCGAACGCCGCCAGCACCAGGGCGTGGTCGCTCGGGCCGCCGCCCAGCCGGTCCTTGATCAGGAACGGGATCAGCACCTCGAACGGGCCCATGATGACGAGGACCATGAGCGAGGCGAACAGCAGCGTGGACAGCAGCCACGGCGTCCGGACCATGAAGCCGAACCCCTCGCGGACGTCGACGAGCGCCGAGACGACCGGGTGCCTCGGCTCGCCCTCGGCGGCGAAGTCGCGGCGGACCGGGGTGAGCGGCACCGAGGTCAGCGCCAGCAGGCCCAGCAGCGACGACGCGGCCGCGACCGTGACGGCGGCACCCGGGGAGAGTGCGCCGACGACCGCACCGGCCACGGCCGGGCCGATCGCCTGGCCCACGGCGGGCCGGACCATGCCCTCGAACCCGTTGACCGCGAGCAGGTCGGACTGGGGCACCAGCGCCGGAAGCCACGCCGAGTAGGCCGGGTAGTAGAACGCCATGCCCATCCCGGTCACGAACGAGACGGCGGCAAGGTGCCAGAGCTCGGTGTGATCGGTGAGCGAGAGCGTGGCGACGAGGGCCATGCCGGTCAGCTCGACCGTGGCGACCACGACGAGG
Source organism: Nocardioides sp. (assembly GCF_036274455.1). Lineage (GTDB taxonomy): Bacteria > Actinomycetota > Actinomycetes > Propionibacteriales > Nocardioidaceae > Nocardioides. Next base: position 29,927 of record NZ_DASUFR010000069.1, read on the forward strand.
ATCAGCTTCTGCGGGATGCGGTCGGCCACGACACCGCCGAGCAGCGCGGGCAGCAGCACGCCCACGGCGCTCGCCGTGGACACCAGGGACAGCTCGGCCGGGCCACCGTCGAGCCGGATGACCTCCCAGACCAGCGCCACCAGCCAGACACCGGAGGCGAACATCGAGAGCGTGAGCGCGACCGCCAGGCGGCGGTAGGCGGGGTGCCGGAACGGCGTCAGCGCACGCGGCAGCCGACGGCCCGTCGCGGTCCTCGTCTCGGCCATCTCTCCTCCCCTCTCCTCCTGTGCTGGGCGAGCCAATTCTGCCGGTGTGGACCGACAGTCTCGACCGAATTCACCGGTGCTCGGCCAGCAGCACGACCTTTCCGAGCGCCCGGCGTCCCTCGAGGGCTGCATGGGCCCGGGCCGCCTCGCCGAGCGGGAACGTCGTGACCAGGGGTCGCCATTCCCCGGCCGCAACCTTGTCCAACGCCCGGGCGGCCAGCCCCGGGATGCCGCCGGGGAGGGCAGCCATCCGCGGGCCGAGGGACCAGCCGGCCGAGATCCCGCGTCCCACCAGGTCGGCGGTGGTGACCTCGGTCGGCGTGCCCGAGGAGAAGCCGAACATCACCAGGCGGCCACCCGGCCGGAGCAGCTCCAGTGCGGCGCGTCCCACGACACCGCCCACGCCGTCGTGGACCAGCGTCACACCGCCCAGCTCGTCGCGGACCCGCTTGTCCCAGCCCGGCTCCCCGTAGTCGACGACGAGGTGCGCACCGAGCTCGCTCAGGACCTCGGTCCGCGACCCCCGCGCGGCGGCCACGACCCTCGCGCCCGCGGCCAGCGCCGACTGCACCAGGAGCCACCCGAGTCCCCCGGCGGCCGAGGGCACCAGCACCACGTCGTCCGGGCCCGCCGGCTCGAGCTCGACGACCCCCAGGGCCGTGCGCCCGGTCCCGACCGCGGCCACCGCGTCGGGGAACGTGACGTGGTCGGGGACGGCGAACAGCCGGTCGACCTCGGTGACCGCCTGCTCGGCGTACCCACCCGGCACGGCTCCGAGGTGCGCGACCACCTGCCGCCCCAGCCAGGACCGGTCGGTGTCGGGGCCGACGACGTCCACGACGCCTGCGACCTCGCGGCCCGGCACCGTGGGCAGCTCGGGCGGCGGCAGCGGCCCCGGCTCGCCGCGCCGGATGGCGGTGTCGAGGAGGTGCACGCCACTCGCCTCGACCGCGATCCGGACCTGGCCCGGCGCGGGCCCGAGGTCAGGGAGCTCGTCGAGGACGAGGTTCTCGGGCGGGCCGAAGGCATGGAGGCGGATGGCTTTCACCACCCCATGCGACAACTTCAAGTGAACTCGAGGTCAACTCCGTTACAGCCAGGTCAGCTCGTGGCCGTGCCCGTGCGTGAAGCCGACGGCCGTGCCGTCGACGGTCAGCTGGAACCGCCACGACGGCGGCTCCGGCGCGGCGAGCTCCGGGAAGACGCCGACGGCCTCGTTGCTGACCCAGTGGCACGTCCGGTCGGCCACGAGTCCCAGCAGCATCTCGCGCATGCGGGCGCGGTCCTCGGTGGTGAGGTAGGCCGCGACCGCGCTGTGGAAGACCAGCACCTCGCCGTACGACGCCGCCTCCGCCACGAGAGCGGGAAGCTCGTCGAGCAGGTTGCCCCGCACCAGCCGCGGCGGATCGCGGCGCGCGATCTCGACCGCGTGCCGCAGCCGCTCCCGGCGGTCGTCCTCCTCGGGCCAGACGAGCAGCTCCAGCCAGGCCACGTCGTCCGGGTCGGTCACCGAGAGCGGGTTGAGGTCGATGCCGCCGCGCCAGCCGACCTCGGGCAGCGTGGTGGGCAGCGGCGCGTCGCCCACCACCAGGCAGCCGAGCCGGGGCTCGGGTCCCAGGGTCCTCGGCCCGGCGGAGGTGGACCACTCGTAGCCCCAGCGGTCGGGGTAGAGGTTGAGCCCGGCGCTGGCCCCCACCTCGAGGAGCGCGACCGGGCCCGCCGGGACAGCCAACGCGAACGCCGGCAGCAGCGTGGCCAGCCGGCCGGCCTCGTTGGTCTGTGTCGACCGGGCCATGATCGTGGCCCGGATCGAGCCGTCGTCGCCGAGCAGCGCCTCCCGCAGGCCGGCGTACGGTCCGGGCGCCGGCACCCCGTGGAAGCGGGCAGCGGCGAAGACCAGGTTGGGCTGCTTCTTCAGCCCCGGCAGCGCGTCGACCCAGGCGAGCACCTCCGGGTCACCGGCAACGCCGAACCCCCACTCGGCGAAGCAGGGTGAGGCGTCACCCGCCTCCTCGGCGAAGGCGGTGTACTGGCTCACCACGCCGTCGTACGGTTCCACGCTCCTCCTCCCGCCGCTCGCTCGCTTGTAACTCTGTGTTACGTCAACTGGATCGGTGTTCCAACACCGTCCTGGTGGACGTAACACGGAGTTACATGCGGTGACGGTTACATGCGGTGACGGCTCAGAGCGCGAGCGCGACGTAGGTCGTCTCGAGGTACTCCTCGATGCCCTCGAAGCCGCCCTCGCGGCCGAAGCCACTCGCCTTGACCCCACCGAACGGCGCGGCCGGGTTTGAGACCAGGCCGGTGTTGACGCCGACCATGCCGAAGTCGAGCGACTCCGCCAGCCGGATCGTCCGCTTGAGGTCGCGGGTGTAGACGTAGGACGAGAGGCCGTACTCGGTGTCGTTGGCCTTCGCCACAGCCTCCTCCTCGGTCTCGAACGTCGTGATCGGCGCGACCGGGCCGAAGATCTCCTCGCGGTTGATCTCGGCGTCGTGGGGGACGTCGGTGAGCACCGTCGGCGGGTAGAAGAAGCCCGGGCCGCCGTGCGCCTGGCCGCCGACCACGAGCGAGGCGCCGGCCTTGACCGCGCCGTCGACCAGCTGGGTGACGCTCTCGACCGCCTTGTCGTCGATGAGGGGGCCGACGTCCGTGCCGTCGTCCTGGCCGCGGCCGAGGGTCAGGGAACCCATCCGGTCGGCCAGCTTCTTGGCGAACTCGTCCGACACGCTCGAGTGCACCAGGAACCGGTTGGCGGCCGTGCACGCCTCGCCCATGTTGCGCATCTTGGCGAGCATCGCGCCCTCGACCGCCGCGTCGATGTCGGCGTCCTCGAAGACGAGGAACGGCGCGTTGCCGCCGAGCTCCATGCTCACCCGCTGCAACTGGTCCGCGGACTGCTTCACCAGCACCTTGCCCACGCCGGTGGAGCCGGTGAAGCTCAGCTTGCGCAGCCTCGGGTCGGCCATGATCGCAGAGCTGACCTCACCGGAGCTGTGGGTGGTCACGACGTTGAGCACGCCGTCCGGCAGCCCGGCCTCTGCGAACGTCGCGGCCAACGCCAGCATCGTCAGCGGCGTCTGCTGCGCCGGCTTGACCACGATCGTGCAGCCGGCGGCCACGGCCGGCCCGATCTTGCGGGTGCCCATGGCCAGCGGGAAGTTCCACGGCGTCACGAACAGGCACGGGCCCACGGGCTTCTTGATCGTGAGCAGCCGGCTGCCCCCGGCGGGGGCCTGCATCCAGCGGCCGTGGATCCGGACCGCCTCCTCGGAGAACCAGCGCAGGAACTCGTTGCCGTAGGCGACCTCGCCCGCGGCCTCCTTGAGGGTCTTGCCCATCTCGAGGCTCATCAGCTCGGCGAACTCATCGCTGCGCGCGGCCACCAGCTCGAAGGTCCTCCGCAGGATCTCCCCCCGGTCGCGGGGGTTGGTCCGTGCCCAGTCGTCCTGGACGCCGACCGCGGCCTCGAGGGCGCGCTTGCCGTCCGTGACGGTGGCGTCGGCCACCTGGCACAGCACCGACCCGTCCGCCGGGTCGAGAACGTCGAAGGTCCCGCCGCCCTCGGCGTCGGTCCACTGGCCGCCGATGAACAAGCGGCGCTGCTCCGCCGGGAGGAAGTCCAGACCAGTCATGGCGCCACTCTGTCACTCACGGCGAAGCGGGTGCCACGGTGTCTCCCGGACCGGGTGTCCGGCTCGGGAGAGGACATGACAGGCCGGACGGGGTGTGCTTTCCTTTTCATGTCGACTTCGGAGGGAGCACTGCGAATTCGGCAAGGGCCCCTCGTTGACCCCATGCAACGGGGGGTCCGTCACATTTGGCGTGCCGCCGCCCGGGTCAGCCGGCCTGCGCCGCCCTCAGGAACGCCTCGAGGATCGGGCCGGCGGTGCCGCTGCCGGAGTCGCCGACGTCGACGAAGACGCAGGCCGCGAGGTCGCCCTGGGCGGCGATCATCCACGCGTGGGTCTGGAGGCTGTCGCCGGTGCCGAACTCCGCCGTACCGGTCTTCGCGATCACCGGCGGGCCGGGCACGTCGGCCAGGCCGCGGCCGCTGCCGTCGGTGACCACCGCGCGCAGCATCGAGCGCAGGGATGACGCCTCGCTCTCGGAGAGCGGGGCGGCACCGTCGGGAGGGGTGTCCTGGTGGCCGTCGACCAGCCAGGGCACGACCAGCGAGCCCTGCTGCACCGAGGAGATCACGGTGGCCATCACCATCGGCGAGGCCAGGATCGTGCCCTGCCCGATCAGCTGCGCGGCCGCGCCGGTCTCGCTCGACGGGTCCGGCTCGGTCTTGCCGAAGAACGCCGGGAAGCCGAGGTCGTGGTCGAGGCCGATGCCGAGCGAGACCCCGGCGTCGAAGAGATTCGTCCCGGACAGCTTCGGCGCCTGGGAGATGAAGGCGGTGTTGCAGGAGTTGGCCACCGCGGTCCTGAGCGGGATGTTGCCGAGCGCGCTGCTCGGGTAGTCGCTGTAGTTCTTGAACCGTTTGCCGTCCACGGTGATGGTCGGCGTGCACGGCACCACGGTGCCGGGGGTCAGCCCGGCCCGCAGCAGTGCCAGGCTGCTGACGGTCTTGAACGTCGACCCCGGCGCGAACTGGCCGAACGTCGCGAGGTTCTGCCCGCCGTTCCCGGGACCGTTCGCAGCGGCGAGGATCTCGCCGGTGCTGGGTCGCATCGCGACCAGCGCGCTGGCCGGGCCCACGCCGGCCAGCAGCTGCTCGGCCTTGGTCTGGAGGCCGACGTCGAGGGAGAGCACCAGCGGGTCGCCCGGGGTCGCCTCGGTGCGGAACAGCTCGCGCGGGTTGCCCTTCTCCGGCACCGCCTGGACCAGCACGCCGGGCGTGCCGCGCAGCTGCTCGTCGTAGCGCGCCTCGAGGCCCGAGAGGCCGGCGGTGTCGCCGGGGTGGTACTCCGGGTGCTCCTTGATGATGTCCGCGGTCACCTGGCCGACCCGGCCGAGCAGCGGGGCGGCGAAGTCGCGGGTGGGCGCGAGCGGCAGGGTGCCGGCGACGACCCGTCCGCCCGGGATCGCGCCGACACCGCTGCTGACCTCGGCGGAGAGCTCCTCCCGGCGGAAGACGATCGCCTCGACGAAGGCCTGGTCGCCGGCCGCCTTCACCGCCTTGACGTACGGCGCCACGTCGACCCCGACCAGCCGGGCCATTGCCCGCGCCGACTGGGCCGGATCGGCGCCGTCGAGCCGGGTCTTGTCGATGCCGACCCGCGAGACCTCCCGTTCGGTGACGATCGGCTGGCCTCCGGCGCCGAGGATGTCGCCCCGGTCGGCCAGCACCGACGAGACGTCGAGGTTCTCCCCCTCCTCCAGCGTCGGCTCGACGACCGAGGGCGCCCACGCCACCTGCCAGGCGTCGTCGACCAGCGTCATCTGCACCTTCGAGTCGTACGCCCAGGTCGCCGCGCTCAGGTCCCACGTCCAGTGCAGCGTCGCGACCGCCGACGACCCGGTCTGCTTCACCCCTGCGGTGTCGACCGCCAGCCCTTCGGAGCCCATCTCCTGCGTGATGCGGTCGTAGGACGCCTGGGCGGCGGTCGCGGTGTCCGGGGTGAAGGTGACCTTCGACAGGTCCTTCGCGGCCAGCCCCGAGGCCAGCGCGGTCGCGGCCTGCTGCGGGTCCGGCTGGTCGGGCTCACCGTCGCCGGACCCGCCGCTGCAGCCGGCGGCTCCGAGGACGAGGGCGAGCGATAGCGCGACGGCCCTGGGTCGGAGCATGCCGTCATTTGTACAGGCCCGACCCTGACCGAGCCGGTCCGAGGTGCGCACAGCCGTCATGTCCACGTGCATGGGGTTGGTGACGCAGCCGACCGCGTGTTGGTTACCCGCTGACCGGTGTTGCGGTCACCGGATATCAGGTGACCCATCCGCTTCTGTGCCGAGATCTCGGTACAGAAGCTCAGGGGTCCCCGGATATCCGGTGACCCCGACAGCCCGATCCGGACCACCCACCATCAACCCTTCTTGTGCCGAGGCTTCCTCGGGCCGGACCCGGAGTGCGGACGGCCAGGACGGCCGGCGTCCTTGCGCAGCTTGATCGGGCGGCCGCCGATCCGGGTGTCCTTGAGCCCGTCCCAGGTCGTGCGGGACAGGTCGGCCGGTAGCTCGACGAGCGAGAAGTCCGAGCGGATGGTGATCGCGCCGAAGTCCCGGCGGCTGAGGCCGCCCTCGTTGGCCAGCGCGCCGACGATCTGGCGAGGCTCGACACGGTGCCTGCGGCCCACGTCGATGCGGTACGTCGCGAAGCCGGCGGCCGGCCTGGGGTCGCGGTCCCGCGGCGTGCGGACCGGCTCGGGCTCGGGCTCGAGCAGCAGCGGCTCGTCACCCTGGGCGACCACGGCGAGGGCCGCGGCGACGTCGACCTCCGGGACGTCGTACTCCTGCACGTAGTGGGCGATGATCTCGCGGAAGCCCTCGATCCGGGACCGCGCCTCGAGCGCCTGGGTGATCTGGTCGTCGAACCTCGCCAGTCGGGTGATGTTCACGTCCTCCACGCTGGGCAGCCCCATCTGCTCGAGCGCGACGCCGTTCGCCTTCTCGAGGTGGCGCAACAGGTAGCGCTCGCGCGGGGTCACGAACGAGATCGCGTCCCCGCTGCGCCCGGCCCGGCCGGTGCGACCGATCCGGTGCACGTAGGACTCGGTGTCGGTGGGGATGTCGTAGTTGACCACGTGGCTGACCCTCTGGACGTCGAGCCCGCGCGCGGCCACGTCGGTGGCGACGAGCACGTCGAGCTCGGCGTTCTTGAGCTGGTTCACCGTCCGCTCGCGGACCGGCTGCGGCACGTCGCCGTTGATGGCCTGGGCGCTGAACCCGCGGGCCCGCAGCTTCTCCGCCAGGGTCTCGGTCTCGTTCTTGGTGCGGACGAAGACGATCATCCCCTCGAAGTTCTCGACCTCGAGGATCCGGGTGAGGGCGTCGACCTTCTGCGGGTAGGAGACGACGAGGTAGCGCTGCCGGATGTTGGCGGCCGTCGCGGTCCGCGACTCGACCTTGACCTCGACCGGGTCGTGCAGGTACTTCGCCGAGAGCCGGCGGATCTGCTTCGGCATCGTCGCCGAGAACAGCGCGACCTGCTTCTCCTCGGGGGTCTCGGCGAGGATCGTCTCGACGTCCTCGGCGAACCCCATGTTCAACATCTCGTCGGCCTCGTCGAGGACGAGGTGGCGCAGCCGGCCGAGGTCGAGGGTGCCCTTGTCGAGGTGGTCCATGATCCGGCCGGGCGTGCCGACGACCACGTGCACGCCACGCCGCAGCGCGGACAGCTGGACGCCGTACCCCTGGCCGCCGTAGATCGGCAGCACGTGCACGCCGGGCATCGACTCGGCGTACCGCTCGAAGGCCTCGGCGACCTGGACCGCGAGCTCCCGCGTCGGGGCGAGCACCAGCGCCTGCGGCTCGCGCTGGTCGAGGTCGAGCCGCGAGAGGATGGGCAGAGCGAACGCCGCGGTCTTGCCGGTCCCGGTCTGCGCGAGGCCGACCACGTCGCGGCCGGCCAGCAGCGGCGGGATGGTCGCGGCCTGGATCGGGGAGGGTGCCTCGTAGCCGACGCTCGCCAGCGCGGCCAGCACCGGTTCGGCCAGACCCAGCTCGGCGAAGGTGTCCACCGGCCAACGGTAGTGGCCGCGCGAGCAGCCGCCCCATTTCTGGTCGCGGGCGCTTGTTCACGTGGGCAGACTCGATGGCATGTCGGTACGCCGGGTCCAGGACGCGCTGGAGGCCGTCCTCGGCCCTGACGCCCACGTCGAGCACCGCTTCAACCACACCGGCGCCGACAAGATGTCGTTCGCGGTCCGGGTCGGGGAGCGGCGACTCTGGGCCAAGGTCGCCGCCGGCGCCGACGACGAGGAGTCGCTGGAGACCTGGGCCGAGCTGGCCGGCCTGCTGTCCGAGCGGCACGCCGCTCCGGAGCTGCTCGACGTGCTGACCGTCGACGGCCGGACCGCGCTGCTCTTCCCCTACCTCGACGCGCGGCCGGCCACTCGGTCCACGCTGCACGAGCGCTACGCCGAGGCGACCGAGCTCCTGGCCGGGCTGCACGCCGACCGCGAGCTGGCCGAGCGGCTCGGCGAGCCCACCACGTCGGCGGCGTGCTTCCGCGCGGTGTGGCTGGATCGGTTCGAGGGCGACCTCGACGTGGTCGAGGGCTACCTCACCAAGGACCTGCACGCCTACCTCGAGGACCAGGTCGGCCAGCTCGCCGCCCTGGTCGACACCCTCGACGACGAGGTGCACGTGGCGGTGCACGGCGACCCGTGGCACGAGAACTTCCTGATCGGGCCGGAGCGCGTCTGGCTGCTCGACTGGGAGGACCTCGCGGTCGGCGACCCGGTCGTCGACCACGCGATCCTCCGCCACGACGCGTGCTCGGATCCCCGCCACTGGCCCGACGAGCCGGCGTACGCCGTCGCGCGCCGGGCGCTCATGCTCGACGAGGTGGTCGACGTCGCCGCGGACTGGGTGGAGAACACCGACCCGCTGGTCCGCCGCCAGAAGGAGGCGGCCTACCTCGCCGGGCTGGAGGCCTACCGCTCGGCGTTCTGAACGAGGTGGCCGATTCCCGCCAGCGCCACGGTCCGCCTCCGACCACCATGGTGGGCATGGATCTCGAGCTGAACGACAAGGTCGCCGTGGTGACCGGAGCATCGCAGGGGATCGGGCTGGCCACCGCACTCACGTTGCGGGCCGAGGGCGCTCGGGTCGCGGCGGTGTCGCGCACGACGTCGCCCCGCCTGGAAGCCGCGCTCGACGAGTCGCTGGTGCACGTGAGTGCCGACCTCGCCACCGCGGAGGGACCGGGACGCGCTGTCGACGCGGCGGTGGCACGGTTCGGCCGGCTCGACATCCTGGTCAACAACGCGGGCGGCCCGCCACCTGGCGTGACGATGCCGCGCTTCTCCTTCGACCACCTCGGCGACGCGGACTGGACGGCGATGCTGGAGTTCAACCTGCTCAGCGCGGTGCGGGCGGTCCGGGCGGCGCTGCCGCACCTCCTCGAGCACGGCGGGAGCATCGTCAACGTCTCGTCGACGCACGCGCACGTGCCCAGCGGCGTGAACGTCGACTACGGCGTGGCCAAGGCAGGCATCAACAACCTCACCCAGGCGCTGTCGGAGGAGTTCGGCCCGCGCGGCGTCCGGGTCAACACGGTCAGCCCGGGGCCGGTCCGCACTCCGTGGTGGACCAAGGACGGCGGAGCGGCGGACGTGCTGGCGCAGGCCACCGGGACCGACCGCGACACGGTGCTCGACCGGTCCGCGGCCGAGATGATGAACCTGACGACCGGCCGGCTGATCGACCCGCAGGAGGTCGCCGACGTGATCGTCCTGCTGGCCTCGCCGCGGTCGGCGAGCACCACCGGCTCCGACGTCGTCGTCGACGCCGGGCTGCGCAAGGCGGTCTGACCGCGCCCCCAGCCCGGCCGATGGTCGTTGGCGATGTGGCTGACCTCGGTCGGGTAGAGCGACGGTACGGCGGCGAGCGGCTCGGCGAGCGGAGTAGCGGTCACCCGAGGACGCTGGTCGGCGCGGCCGGTTGGGTCACTCGACGGTCACCGACTTCGCCAGGTTGCGCGGCTTGTCGATGTCGAGGCCGAGCGACTGTGCGGCGTGGTAGGCGAGGATCTGGAGCACGACCGTCATCAGGATCGGGTCGAGCTCACGCTCGCTGCGGGGGACGTCGACGCGGTGCACCGACGCCTGGGACGGCAGGTCGCCGAGGTCGACCGAGGCGTGGGTGACCACGACGAGCGGGCCGCCGCGGGCGGCCACCTCGTGCAGCGCGCCCACGTTGCGCTCGGTGAGCTCGTCGTCGGGCACGATCGCGACGGTCGGCACCGACGGCTCGATGAGCGCCAGCGGCCCGTGCTTGAGCTCGGAGGTCTGGTAGGCCTCCGCGTGCCGGTAGGTGATCTCCTTGAACTTCTGAGCACCCTCGCGGGCCACCGGGAATCCCCGGACCCGGCCGATGAAGAACAGGCTGTGCGACTCGGCCAGCCTGGCTGCCAGCCCCGTGAGCTCCGGCTCCAGCGCCAGCACCTCGCCGATCTGTGCGGGCAGCGCCTGGAGCGCCGCAACCAGGCGGCGCCCGTCGGCGATGGACAGGTCGCGGACCCGGCCGAGCTGGAGGGCGAGCAGCGCGAAGCCGAGGAACATGTTCGTGAGCGCCTTGGTGGACGCGACCGCGACCTCGGGACCGGCGTGCAGGTAGATCCCGCGGCCGCACTCGCGGGCGATGGCCGAGCCCACCACGTTGACCAGCCCCACGACCTGGCCGCCCTTGCGCCGGATCTCCTGGACCGCCAGCAGGGTGTCGATGGTCTCGCCGGACTGGCTCACCACGACGTACAGCGTCTCCGGCTCGATGATCGGGTTGCGGTAGCGGAACTCGCTGGCCGCCTCCGCGTCCGCCGGGATCCGGGCGAGCTCCTCGATCAGCCCTGCGCCCATCTGGCCGACGTAGTAGGCCGACCCGCAGCCGAGGATCTTCACCCGGCGGATCGCGCGGAGCTCTCGCGGGTCCAGGTCGAGGCCGCCGAGGTGGGAGGTCCCGAACCGCTCGTCGAGCCGGCCGCGGAGGACCCGCTCGGCCACCTCGGGCTGCTCGAGCAGCTCCTTGCGCATGAACGACTCGTGCTCGCCGGCGTCGTAGGCCGTCGGGTCCAGCTCGAGGTCGGTCGCGCTCCGGGGCACCGAGGTCAGGTCGTGCCGGTAGGTCGAGAACCCGTCCGCGGTCAAGGTGGCCAGCTCGCCGTCGTCGAGGTGCGCGACCCGCGTCGTGTAGCGGACGAGTGCGGCCAGGTCGGACGCGACGAACATCTCGTGGTCGCCGATACCGATGATCAGCGGGCTGCCGTTGCGGGCGACCACGATCCGGTCCGGGTACGCCGCGTGGAGCACGGCGAGGCCATAGGTGCCCTCGATCCGGGCCAGCGCCTCGGCCACCTTGCCCTCGAGGGTCTGGGCCTCGGAGCGGCCGATCAGGTGGGCGAGGACCTCGGTGTCGGTGTCGGAGACGAGGTCGACGCCGGCATCGGCCAGGTCGGCCCTCAGCGCCGCCGCGTTGTCGATGATCCCGTTGTGGACGATGGCGACGTCGCCCTTGGTGTCGACGTGCGGGTGCGCGTTGACGTCGTTGGCCGGCCCGTGCGTCGCCCACCGTGTGTGGCCGACGCCCACCTTGCCCGAGAAGCGCTTGGGCAGCTCGTCGGCGAGGTCACGGACCCGGCCCGCCTTCTTGGCCACCCGGACCCGGCTCTCCTTGCCCGGCCCGAGGACGGCGATGCCGGCCGAGTCGTAGCCGCGGTGCTCGAGCCGGCCGAGCCCCTCCAACAGCAGCGGTGCCGCCTGCTGCGGCCCGACGTACCCCACGATCCCGCACATACCTGACTGCTCCCCTATCCGTAGACGATCCGGCGCAGCTGCCGCTCGCTGAGCGCGGGGGCGGCGACCACGCGGTGGACGAGCTCCTCGGCGAGACGCGCGAAGATCTCGGAGTTGCGGGCGCCGTAGGTCTTCAGCTCCGCATGCCGGCGCCGGACGTAGGCCTCGACCGGTTCGGCGTGGAAGGCCAGCACGTCCTCCACGACCCGCTCCGCCTCGGCCTCGGTCAGCTCGGTGGTCGACACGAGGTGGTCGACGAGTGAGCGGTCGGCGGGCACGGCGTCCACGGTGGGACTTTCGCGGCCGAAATGCAACTTCCTGCCCGCCATCGGGCAGATCTACCCAGATTTGGTCGGCTCTGACGGTTCATGGTTGGTGGCTGGCCACCCGGAGAAATCTTTCTCAGGGTCCGGAATAGAAGCGGACTGCAGTCCGTTATTGGTCATTGAAAGTTGCATGACAACTTCCACCGACACCATCCGAGGAGCCCCGCATGACCAACATCGACTTCGACCCCGCCACCGCCGTGCTCGAGGACATCGCCGGCGACTACACCATCGACCCGGCCCACACCCGGCTCGGCTTCAGCGCCCGCCACGCGATGGTGGCCACGGTCCGCGGGCAGTTCACCGACTTCACCGGCACCGCCCACGTCGACACCGCCAACCCGGCCGACTCCAAGGTCGAGCTCAGCATCGTCGCCAACAGCATCAACACCGGCCAGCAGCAGCGCGACGACCACCTCCGCTCCGGCGACTTCTTCGAGAGCGAGCAGTACCCGAACATCACCTTCACCTCGACCGACGTCACCCGCGACGGCGACGACTGGACGATCACCGGCGACCTGACCATCAAGGGCGTCACCCACTCGATCTCGGTCCCGTTCGAGTACACCGGCTCGGCCCAGGACCCGTTCGGCAACACCCGGATCGGCTTCGAGGGGGCGGCCACCCTGAACCGCAAGGACTGGGGGCTGAGCTGGAACGCCGCGCTCGAGACCGGCGGCGTGCTCGTCTCGGACAAGATCAAGCTCCAGTTCGACGTCTCGGCGATCAAGAACGCCTGATCCTCAGCACTCGCCTACGACGGGGCCGCTCCTGCAAAAGGAGCGGCCCCGTTCTCCATTTGTGTGGTTGGGTTCGGCCTCGTGGAGCTGCCCGAAGGACTCTCGACCCGCCCGCTGACTCGCGACGACGCATCAGCCGTCTACGAGGTGATGGCCGCCCAGGAGGCGGCCGACCTCGACGAGGTCATGATCGAGGAGGCGGACATCGTCAGCGACTGGAGCCGCGCGTCCTTCGACGTCGAGGGCTCGACGATCGGCGTCTTCGACGGCGACCGCCTCGTGGCCTACGGCGAGGTCGGGACGGCCGGGCGGTGCGACGCCGCCGTCGACCCGGCGTACCGCGGCCGCGGCATCGGCACCGCCGTCGCGCACTGGATGCAGGACAACGCCCGTAGCCGGGGCATCGCGGAGATCGGGATGCCGGTCCCGCAGGGCTCCCCCGGCGACCGGCTCCTCGAGGCGCTGGGCTACCGGGTCCGGTGGGAGAGCTGGGGACTCGCGCTGCCCGACGGGACCATGGTCCCGGTGCGCGACGTGCCGGAGGGGTACGTCGTCCGGGAGGCGGACCCGTCGGAGTACGAGCAGGTCTGGGCCGTCCAGGAGGACGCCTTCCTCGAGTGGTCGGACCGCGACCGCGAGACCTTCGAGGACTGGCACGCGTCGGTGACCGGCCGGCCCGGCTTCGAGCCGTGGCACCTGCGGGTGGTGGTGGACCCCGCCGGTGCCGTGGTGGCGATGGCCTGGGTGCAGTTCGGCATGGAGACGGCGTTCATCTCGAGGCTGGCCACGAAGAAGGAGGAGCGCGGCCGTGGCCTGGCCCAGGCCCTGCTCGTCGACTCATTCGCGGCCGGCCGCGCGCGCGGCGCGAGGAAGTCCGAGCTCTCCACCGACTCCCGGACCGGCGCCCTCTCGCTCTACGAGAAGGTCGGCATGGTCGTCACCTCGACGTGGGTCAACCGCGGGCTGGTGCTCTGACTCGGCCCTGACCCGTCCGCCGGCCGCGCATGTAACTCCGTGTTCGTGCCACTAGGACAGAGTCAGAACACCGTCCTAGTGGTCGTAACACGGAGTTACATGCGTCTCGGGCGCCTTCAGGCCGCCGGCCCCTCGACATCCTCGGCGCTCGCGGGCTCGACGTTGTGGTTGAGCGCGAACACGTTGGTGGGGTCATAGCTCCGCTTCACCTCGGCCAGCCGGGCGTACGTCGCCGGCGGGTAGGCCTTCGCGACGTCCTCGGGCGTGGCCGAGCCCTGGAAGTTGACGTAGGTGCCGCTGCCGAGCGCCGCCACGTCGCGCCAGAGCGTGAGCGCACCCTCGACCTCGGCGGCGCCGAGCTGCTCGGGCAGCACGAGGCCTCCGACCACCATCGCCTCCGCGTCGCGGTGTGCGAACGCCGTCGCGCCGGCCGCGACCCGGGCCACCGCGCCACCGAGGCTGCGCAGCGCGATCATCGAGGGCGTCGGGCCGCCGTGCATGCGCTCGATCGCGCCGATCACCTCGTCGTCCAGCGCGCGCACCAGGGTGTTGCGCATGATCAGCCGCAGCCCGGGCGGCAGCGACTGCGCCTCCTCCAGCACGTCGGCGTACCGGCGCTCGGTGATGCTCGCCTTGCCCACCTGGCCCAGCTCGAGCAGGGGCTCGATGGCCGCGTCCGCCTGCTCCACCGGGGTGCCGGGGTCGCCCGCGTAGCAGAGGAGCAGCATCGCCTGCCGCGGCCCCTCGCCCATCGGGGGCATCAGGGCCAGGGTGCTGGACAGCTCCTCGGGAGCGGCCTGCATGGCGTCGCGCCACCGGCGGACCAGGTCGCCCACGCCGTCGAGCTGGTAGGCCACGGTCCCGTAGTGCACGCTCGCGACCTGCTGGGCTACGAACTCGAGCTCGACCACCACGCCGAAGTTGCCGCCGCCACCGCGCAGCGCCCAGAAGAGGTCCGGGTTCTCCTCGGCCGAGGCGGTCACGAGCCTGCCGTCCGCGGTCACGACCCGCGCGGCGACCAGGTTGTCGATAGCCAGGCCGTGCTTGCGGACCATCCAGCCGATCCCGCCGCCGAGGGTCAGGCCGCCGACGCCCACGTCCTTGGTGTCGCCGGAGGTCAGGCCGAGGTCGTGGGGGTCGAGCGCCGCTGCGACCTGGCCCCACGTGGCGCCGCCTCCGACGCGGACCCGACGGCCGTCGAGCACCTCGACGGCGTCGAGGTGGGCGAGGTCGATCACCATCCCGTCGGTGTTGGTGCTGTGCCCGACGGCGCTGTGGCCGCCGGAGCGCACCGAGAGCGCGAGCCCGTCGCGGGCGGCCTGCCGTACCGCGGCGGCCACCTCGTCCGCGTCCCGCGGCCGGACCACCAGGGCCGGCCGGCCGGTCGCGAAGAACACCCGCGCCGCCTCGTCGTACCCCTCGTCGCCGGGGCGCAGGACCTCACCGGTCTCCAGAACTGTCATCACTGTCTCCTCGTCTCGTCTGTGGAGCCTCGATGGTGCGTCGGCAGCGGCACGGACCGCGTCGCCCCACGGGCGTCTCTTCTGGCTACCTGACGAGATGGCCACCCGGTTTGTGAGGACGACGCCGGGAGTAGCCGGCAGCTACTCCTCCCGTACGACGTGCCGGCGGCCCGTTGCTCCTAGGCTCGATGCATGCGGACCTACCGATGGCGGAGGTTGAAAGCAACGGGCTGGCTGGTCTCGGCGGCGTTCGGCGTCGTCGCGTCGGTGCAGTGGCACGCGCGTATGAAGGAGGTGGAGCGCCGGGCCGAGGAGGCCGAACGCACCCGGGACGAGGTCGCTCGCCGCCGTGCTGTGGAGGAGCGGCTCCGCATCGCCCGCGAGCTCCACGACTCGCTGACCCACAGCATCTCGGTGATCAAGGTGCAGGCCGGCGTGGCCACCCACCTCGCGCGCAAGAACGGCGACGAGCCGTCGTCGGCACTGCTCGCGATCCAGGAGGCGAGCACCGACGCCGCGCGCGAGCTGCGCTCGACCCTCGAGGTCCTGCGCCGGGAGGACGACGGCGGCGGGAACGGCCTCGACCGGGTGCCGGCGCTGGTCGAGCGGGCCCGGTCGTCGGGGCTGCCCACCCACCTGACCGTGCGCGGCGAGGTGCGGCCGCTGCCGCCGGACGTCGACCAGGCGGCGTACCGCGTCGTCCAGGAGGCCCTCACCAACGCCAGCAGGCACGCGGCCGGCGCGACGGCGACGGTCGAGATCACCTACGCGCACGGCTCGCTGACGGTGCGCGTCGACGACGACGGCACCGGTCCGCGGCACGCACCGGTGCCCGGCTTCGGGCTGATCGGGATGCGCGAGCGCGTCACCGCGCTGGGCGGCCGGCTCACCGCGCGTCCCGGTGAGACCCGGGGGTTCTCGGTGCTCGCGGAGCTGCCCGCGGCCGCGTCGTGATCCGCGTGGTCCTGGCCGACGACCAGGCCCTGATCCGCAGCGGGATCCGGGCGCTGCTCGACGCTGAGGACGACATCGAGGTGGTGGCCGAGGCGGCCGACGGTGAGGAGGCCGTGGAGCGAGCGGTCGCCCACCGCCCCGACATCGTGCTGATGGACGTGCAGATGCCCGAGCTGGACGGCATCGAGGCGACCCGCCGGATCGCGGACGACGAGCGGCTGGCGGGCGTGCACGTCGTGATGCTGACCAACTACGGGCTGGACGAGTACGTCTTCAACGCCCTGCGCGCCGGCGCCTCCGGCTTCGTCGTGAAGGACACCGAGCCGGCCGACCTGCTGCAGGCGCTCCGGGTCACCGTGCGCGGCGACGCGCTGCTCTCGCCCGCGGTGACCCGGCAGCTGATCAGCGAGTTCGTGGCCCGGCCGGCCGACGTCCTGCCCGCGGCCGACCTCGACCAGCTGACCAACCGGGAGCGGGAGGTCGTCGCCCTGGTGGCGCACGGGCTCAGCAACGACGAGATCGCCGAGCGGATGGTGCTCAGCCCGATGACCGCGAAGACCCACGTGAGCCGGGCCATGACGAAGCTGGGGGCGCGGGACCGCGCCCAGCTCGTCGTGTTCGCCTACCAGTCCGGGCTCGTAGCACCACGCTCGGTCCGGGAATGACGCCGAGGCTAAGTGATCACTCAGGTCGCGCTGTTCAGCCGGGCGGCAGGGGCAGATGATCCGGCCATGATCTCGATGTCGACCACGTCCCCGCGCGGCGTGAGCCAGGTCCGCACCACCGAGCGCTGGCTCGCCGTACTCGCGCTGCTCGTCACCGGTGGCATCCACCTCGCGCTCGTGCCCGAGCACTTCGAGGAGGCCACGTACGCCGGGTGGCTGTTCCTCGTCGACGGCCTGGCGGCACTGGCCCTGGCGGCGGTGCTCCTGGTCAGCGACCGGCGGTGGGTCTGGGTGGCGTCCGGCCTGGTGGCCGGCGCGACCGTGGCGGCCTACGTGCTGTCCCGCACCGCGGGGCTGCCACAGCTCGGTGACGACGTCGGCAGCTGGACCGACCCGCTGTCCTTCCCTGCGCTCGCCGCCGAGGTCACCGTCGTGGTCGTGGCGATCTCGCGGCTCAGCGGATCTGCATCCCGGAGATCGCGCGGGCGATGACGAGCCGCTGGATCTCCGAGGTGCCCTCGAAGATCGTGTAGATGCGGGCGTCGCGGGCCATCCGCTCGACCGGGTAGTCGCGGGTGTAGCCGTTGCCGCCGAGGATCTGCATCGCCTGCCCGGTGACCCGCACCGCGGTCTCGCCGGCGTACAGCTTCGACATCGAGCCCTCGGCCGAGTCGAACGGCTTGCCCTGCTTGGCCATCCAGGCCGCGCGCCACACCAGCAGCCGGCTGGCGTCGATGCCGGTCTTCATGTCGACCAGCGCGAAGGCGATGGCCTGGTTGTCGATGATCGGGCGCCCGAACTGCTCACGGGTCCTGGCGTAGTCGAGGGCGATCTCGTAGGCCGCCCGGGCGATGCCGATCGCCTGGGCGCCGACCGCGGGCCGGGTGCGCTCGAAGGTGGCCATCGAGGCGTTGGCGCCGCTCGAGCCGCCCTCGCGGGCCCGGGCCAGCCGAGCCTCGAGCCTGTCCTTGCCGCCGAGCAGGCACGAGCCGGGGACCCGGACGCGGTCGAGGACGACCTCCGCGGTGTGCGAGGCGCGGATGCCGTGCTTGGCGAACTTCTGCCCCTGGCTGAGCCCCGGCGTGCCCGGCGGCACCACGAACGAGGCCTGGCCCCGGGCACGCAGCTCCGGGTCGACGACCGCGGTCACGACGTGGACGTCGGCGAGCCCGCCGTTGGTCGCCCAGGTCTTGGTGCCGTTGAGCTCCCACTCGTCCTTGGCCTCGTCGTAGGTCGCCCGGGTGCGCATCGCTCCGACGTCGCTGCCGGCGTCGGGCTCGGAGGAGCAGAACGCCGCCACCTTGAGGTCGCCGGGTGTGCCGAACATCTGCGGCGCCCACTCGCCGATCTGCTCCGGCGTCCCGTTCGCAGCGACCGCCGCCGCCGCGAGCGAGGAGCCCACGATGGCCAGCCCGATGCCGGCGTCGCCCCAGAACAGCTCCTCCATCGTCAGCGGCAGCCCGAGCCCGGTCTCGTCGAAGCTCTGGGTGGCGAAGAAGTCGAGGGAGTAGAGGCCGATCCGGGCGGCCTCCTCGACCACCGGCCACGGGAACTCCTCGCGCTCGTCCCACTCGGCCGCGGCCGGGCGTACGACGTCCTCGGCGAAGGTGTGCACCCACTTCTGCAGCTCGACGTGGTCCGGGCCGAGCTCGAAGCTCGGTGTGGTGGGGGTGGCCGAGTCGCTCACGCCTCGAGGCTACCGACGGGTCACGCTCACCCGCCCGCGCACTTGTAACTGACTGTTCAGCACACTGTCATGCGCGAGTTCGCGCAGGGTGGATGGCAGAACAGTCAGTTACAAGCGTGCGTCAGCCAGCGACGACGTCGATCACACCCGCCGTGGCGCGCGGCATTGCCCATCGTGGCGGAGTCAGCGCGTCGCGCCCTCCGGGTCCAGCTCGGGCTGTACGTCGACGTCGCCCGCATCGGCGGTGTAGTCCGACGGCCGGGTCTGGTCGGCACCGGTCGCGACGCCGGCGGCCCGCAGGATCGGGGTGAGCACCAGCACCACGATCACGTTCAGCGCGAACGCGAGGACCGCGATGTAGACCTTCGTGGTGTCCGACCACGGCAGGTTCACCAGTGGTCCGCCGAAGTGGTCCTGGGTGGGCGACTTGACTCCGTAGGCCAGCCAGGTCCCCCAGGCCATGCCCGCCGCCCAGCCGGCGAACAGCGCCCATCGGTGGAACCACCGCGTGTAGAGGCCGCCGACGATCGCCGGCAGCGTCTGCAGGATCCACACGCCCCCCAGCAGCTGCAGGTTGATGGCGAAGTCCTTCGACAGCGCGAGCACGAAGACCAGCGCACCGAACTTGACCAGCAGCGAGACCACCTTCGACTGCCTGGCCTCCTGCTCGTGGGTGGGAGCGCGGTTGATGAAGGCCCGGTAGATGTTGCGGGTCCAGAGGTTCGCGGCGGCGATCGACATGATCGCGGCCGGCACCAGCGCGCCGATGACGATGGCGGCGTACGCGACCCCGGCGAACCACGCCGGGAACTGGTCCTCGAACAGCTGAGGCACCGACTGCTGCGGGTTGGTCACCTTGACCCCCGCGGCGACCGCGACGAAGCCGAGCAGGGCGAGCAGCCCGAGCAGGAAGGAGTACGCCGGCAGCAGCGACGCGTTGCGGCGGATGACCGACCGGCTGCGGGTCGAGAGGACGCCGGTGACCGAGTGCGGATACATGAACAGCGCCAGCGCCGAGCCGAGCGCCAGCGTCCAGTAGGCGTGGTGCAGCAGGTCTGACGGCATCGTCGCCTTGGGCGAGGCCTGACCGGCCGCGATCGCATCGGCGTTCTGGGTGTTGAAGTCGGAGAACGACTGCTCGACCGTGTCGAAGATGTGTCCCCAGCCGCCGATCTGGTGCGGGATGTAGATCACCGCGACGATGATGACGAGGTAGATCAGCGTGTCCTTCACGAACGCGATCAGCGCCGGGGCGCGGAGCCCGCTGGAGTAGGTGTAGGCCGCCAGCACCGCGAACGCGATGAACAGCGGCAGGTCCTTGACGTACCAGCTGTCACTGTCGCTGCCGATCCCCATCACCTGGAGCACCACCTGCATGCCGACCAGCTGCAGCGCGATGTAGGGCATCGTCGCGAGGATGCCGGTGAGGGCCACGGCCGTGGCGAGGGGCCGGCTCTCGTAGCGGCCCTCGACGAAGTCGGCCGGTGTCACGTAGCCGTGCCGGTGGCTGACCGACCAGAGCCTGGGCAGGAACAGGAAGATGATCGGGTAGACGACGATCGTGTACGGCACCGCGAAGAAGCCGACCGCGCTGCCGGCGTAGAGCGTCGCTGGCACCGCGATGAAGGTGTACGCCGTGTAGATGTCGCCGCCGATCAGGAACCAGGCGATGAAGGTGCCGAAGCCGCGCCCGCCCAGCCCCCACTCGTCGAGGCTGTTCAGGTCCTTGGCCCTGCGCCACCGCGCAGCGGCGAAGCCGAGGACCGTGACCAGCAGGAACAGGAAGATGAAGACGCCGAACGCGACGCCGTTCATCGCAGGGTCTCCACCGGGTCGTTCTCGTTCTCCGGGGGCCGCGGATCACTCTTGGTGAGCTGGTAGGCGGCGGTGGTGAGCAGCGCCGCGACCGGGATCAGCAGGAACTGGAACCAGAAGAAGAACGGGAAGCCCCAGAGATCGGGCTCGCTGCGGGCGTAGATCCCGACCAGCAGCGGCAGCACGATGGCCGGCAGGAGCAGGACGACCACGATGGTCCAGCGGGTTGACGACGACATGGAACACCTCCGAGAAGAGCGATGAGCCTCGCCGCCCCGCCCGGTCCCCACGTGCGGTCGGTCACAAACCTTCGAGGAGGTAGCAGACTCTCTCGGCGTGACGGATCTTTCCCGCTACGCCGACTGGACCTCCTGGCTCACCACGCAGGCCGAGGGGGACGACGACGTTCACTGCGTGTGGGTGGGCGGCTCCGCGGCGACCGGCGGGTACGACGAGTGGTCCGACCTCGACCTCGACGTGCTCTGCAGCCCGGGGACGTCGACCGCGGTCTACACCCGGTGGCTCGAGCAGGCCCGCGAGGACTTCGACATCCGGCACTTCTGGGCGGTCCCCGAGCACGTGTGGCCGGACGGCCGGCAGTGCTTCCTCGGCCTCCAGGACCGGCCCGGACTGCTGCTCGAGCCGACGCGGATCATCGACCTGCACGTCTCGGACCTGTCCGACAAGCACTCGCACCTCGACGTACGCCGGCACGGCACGCCGATCGTGCTGTACGACCCGGATGGGCTCATCCTCCTCGAGGAGGAGGACGTCGGCGCCTCGCTCGAGCAAGCGGTCGACCAGGCCAGGCAGCGCCGGTCCTTCGACGAGTGGCTCGTGAACCGCGCTCTCGCCCGCGGCCATGTGGCCGAGGCGGTCGACTTCTACCTGCGCTTCGCGCTCGGCTCGCTGGTGCAGCTCGTCCGCGCGCAGCACTGCCCGTGGCGCCACGACTTCAGGCTGCGATACCTCCGCGAGGACCTCCCCGCCGAGGTTGCCGACCGGATCGAGGAGCTGGTGCCCGGGGCGTCCACGGCGTCGCTGGAGGAGCTGTCGCTTCGGTGCTTCGCATGGCTTGACGAGCTGCTCGCCGGCGAAGGTCAGGCGCGGACCTCGCTCGGGCTGCGTGAGCCTGGATCCAGGCTGAGCTGAGTGGCGCTGACCCGCCAGAAGTCTTATGGCGGGTCAGCCGGGGAGGGCGGTCGGAGAGGACGCTCAGCGCCAGCGCGGGTGGCGGTCCCAGCGCTGCGTGGCGTACGCGCGGCGCGGGCCGCGGTGCCGGAGCACCACGAACCAGAACACCGCGAAGCCGAGCAGGAAGAGCGGGAAGTGGGCGATCGCCGAGAGGACGATCAGCACGGCCAGCACCACCAGGAGCGGGCCCGGAACCCCACGGCGAAACGGACGGACCCCGGCGTTCCAGTAGCGCTCGTCCGGCGGAGGTGTGGTCGAGACGGCGGCGTAGGGGCTGGGCAGGTCGCGGAAGATCGGCGCAACCTCGCCGCGGGTCTTGGCCGCCCAGACCTGCTCGAGCCGTTCGGCGTGCTCGTCGGCGGTGAGCCGGCCCTGGGCGAAGTGCTCACCCAGGTCGGCGGCGGCGGCCTCGCGCTCGGCGTCGCTGAGCCGGATCGACTGGTCGCTCATCGCTCCTCCTCCTCGTCGTCCTCCTCGTCATCGGTGACGCCGTCGGCGAGGATGCCGTAGAGCTTGCGCCGGGTCTCGACGAGCACGTCGATCGCCGCGCGCTGCTGAGACTCGGAGCCCGCGGTGACGATCTGCCACACCGCGCCCATGACCTGGCCGATCTCGGGCTTGAGCCCGGAGAACGTCGACTCGTCGCTGGCCGACCGGTCGAAGGGTCGCCACACCTGGGCGAGCTCGTCGGCGTGGTCGGCGACGTACTGGCGTCCCTCCTCGGTGAGCGTCAGCGTCTTGCGGCCGCGTCCGTCATCGGTCTCGAGGAGCCCCTCGTCCTGCAGCTGCTGGATCGTCGGGTAGACCGAGCCGGGGCTCGGCCGCCACGCGCCGTCGCTGCGCTCGGCGATCTGCTGGATGACCTGGTAGCCGTTGACCTGCTCGCCGCTGGCCTCGGCGACGCGCACGACGTCGAGGATCGCGGTGCGCACGTCGCCCCGGCGGACCCGGGGGCCGCGCCGCTGCGCGTGCATCGGGTCGAGGTTGAACAGCCCGGCCACCCACGGCGGCGGACCCTGTCGGCCGGGGCCGTCCCAGCCGCCGAAGTCGCCCCACGGGCCGCGGCGGCCTCCGCCGCGGCGCTGGCGACGTCCGGGCTCGTCGGGGCGAGCCCACTGTCTGTTGAAGCCTTGGTGTCCCATCGTCGGAACTCCTTCTCGTCGTATCTTGAAGAATGTCTGTGGTCTATCGCGGTTGTATCGCGATATATCGCAACCGTACGCCGATCGATCTGGTTGCGCAAGTGGATGGGTCACCGGATATCCGGCGACCCATCCGCTTCTATAGCGAGATCTCGGTACAGAAGCTCAGGGGTCCCCGGATATCCGGTGACCCCTTCACCCCGGGGCCGCTCAAGCGCACCAGCTACCGCGCCAGCCACTCCGCGTAGGCGTCGAAGGTGTAGGGCCGGCCGAGGAAGTCGGCGACCAGGTCGGCGGCGTCCTTGGTGCCGCCCGCGGCCAGGATCGAGTCGCGGTAGCGGCCGGCGACCTCGGCGTCGAACATGTCGTCCGGGTCGAAGGCGGAGAACAGGTCCTTGGCGATCACCAGCGACCACATGTAGGTGTAGTAGGCCGACGAGTAGCCGCCGAGGTGCCCGAAGTTGGCGTAGAAGTGGGTGCCGTCGAGGTAGCGCAGCGGCGAGTACTTCTCCTGCAGCTCGATCTGCCTCGCGGTCAGGTCTGCCGGACGCTCGGTGTGGAAGTAGTAGGACACCGCGGCGTAGAACATCTGCTGCCTGGCGAAGATCCCCTTGCCGAAGTCGTCGGCCGCGCGCATCCGGGCCACCAGGTCGGCGGGGATCGGCTCACCGTCCGCGTTGGTGGCGAAGGTCTGGAGCACGTCGGCGTCCCACGCCCACTCCTCGAGCATCTGGCTCGGGGCCTCGACGAAGTCCCACTCGGTCGCGACCCCGGCGAACCGCGTCCAGCCCACGTGCCCGCCGAGCACGTGGTGGAGCAGGTGGCCGAACTCGTGGAACAGCGTGACCACGTGGTCGTGCTCCATCAGGCCACGGCTGAAGTTGCACAGCAGCGCACCCTCCGGCAGCTGCCGGCCGGCCACGCCCTCGGTGATCGTGAACTGCGCGGCGTGCTTGAACTTGCCCTCGCGCGGGTGCAGGTCGAGGTAGATGCGGCCCAGGCTCTCACCGGCGTCCCCGCTCGCACTGTCGGCGGAGGTCGAATAGACGTCGTAGGCGGTCACGTCCTCGTGCCACGGGACGGCGTCCGTGGCCGACTCGTAGCGCAGCCCGAACAGCCGCTCGGTCACGTCGAGCAGCCCCTGCACGACCTTGTCGTAGGCGAAGTAGGTGCGCACCAGCTGGGCGTCGACGTCGTGCTGCTCCTTGCGGACCAGCTCCTCGTAGTACGTCGAGTCGGCCGCGTCGACCGGCCCGGCGTCCGGCCGGTCCTGCCGCACCCGCTCCATCACGACCGCGAGGTCGCGCTCCATGGGTGCCTGCGCCGCCTGCGCGATCCGGTCGATGAACTCCGGGATCGCCGGGCCCTTCTCGATCATCTTGACCGCGGCGTCGTAGGACGCCCAGTCGGAGTAGCCGACGAGGTTGGCGTACTCGTGGCGCAGGTCGAACAGCTCCTTGAGCAGCGGCTCGTTGGCGGGGTAGCCGCGCTCCAGTGACGCGACGGTGACCTGGCGGCGGATGTCGGCGTCGTTGACGAACATCCGGGCCGGCACCGAGTCGGGGTAGTCGGTGGTCACCGTGACGAGGCCGTCCTCGTCGGCCGGGTGTGCGGCCAGCCAGTCCTCCGGCATGCCCGCGAGCTGCTCAGGCGTCGCCTGCACGGTGCGTACGTCGTCGCGGATGTTGCGGCTGAACTCCTGGTCGATCGCGGTGATCCGCTCGCTGATCTCGGCCAGCCTGGCGCGGGTCGCGTCGTCCTGGTCCACGCCGGCTCGCCGGAACTCCTCCAGTGTCTTCTCCAGCAGGCGCGCCGCGGTCGGGTCGAGACCGGCCGGGTCGAGCGCGGCGAACACGTCGTAGAGGGCGCGGTCCTGGCGCAGCTCGGTGACCAGCTTGTCGACCTCGATCTCCGCCTCCTCGCACGCGGTCCGCACCTCGAGATCGGGGTGCGCGTTGGAGAGCAGGCCGCTGATCGCGCCGACGTTGCTGAGCTCGAGCGTCACCTCGTCCCATCGGCGCAGGACCTCCTCCGGCTCCGCAGGCGGGGCGGCACGCAGGCGGGCCACCAGGTCGCTCGCCGTGGTCAGCCCGGTCGAGGTGCGCTCGCGGACCCAGGCGAGGGCCTCGTCGGCGGTGGGCAGCAGCAGCGGGGACGGAGGCGTCATGCGACCAGCCTAGGAGCAGGCCGCGGCACCGCGCCCGGCCATCCACAACGATTCGGCGCGGGCCGGATCACGGAGATCCTGCGGGCGGTCCGGGTCCATCGGGCCGGCCCACCATCGTCCCAGCGTGCACGCCGGCAGGCCGACCCGTGAGGGCCGGCCTGCCACCTTCGAACGATCACCGCCAGCCCCGAGCCGGCTGCGGACCGGACCGGCTGGTTCAGGTGCTCGCTAGTGCTTGTGCTTGCTCTGGCTCACCTGGGTGGTGAGGGTGACCTTCGGCGCGCCCGATCCGATGTGGGTCGCCTTGACCTTGAAGTGCAGCTGGCCCGCGACGAGCCTGCTCACCTTGACCACGATGAACGTCGAGCCCTTGGTGATCTTGACCTTGAGATGGTGCACACCCCTGGCAGCCACGACGTGGCCGCCCTTGGTGATCTTCAGGCCGCTGATCTTGAACTTGTCCAGCGGGCTCGTCCACGTGAGCGCGAGCTGAGCGGTCTTCGACCTCTTCGAGATCGGGACCGTGTGCTGCTTGGACTTGCCCTGCTTGAGGTTGTCGGTGAACGTCTTCGGTGCCGACTGGCAGGTGAGCTGGGTCTCGATCTGGTTCATCACCGACTGCAGCGCCGAGGAGTCCGGGAGCGGGTAGTAGGTTCCGCCGGTGTCGGACGCGATCTGCTGAAGCCTGGCCTGGTCCTCGGGGAGCGTCAGCCCGGCGCTGAACCCGATGACGTAGGTCGGGGTCTGCGGCGGCGCAGGGTTGAGGTGGGCGTTGTTGTATGCCCCGGCGTTGTGGCCGCCGTCGGTCAGGAAGATCCGTGCCTGGGCACTCGGGTTCGCCGAGCGGGCGGTCCCGAAGGCGAGGTTGTAGTCCGTGCTCCCGTTGTCGGCCTGGACCAGGGTGTCGAGAGCGGTCTTCATGGCGGCGGCGTTGGGGCCGACCGCTTCGGCGGGGAAGACGACGTCCGCCGTCGTGCCGAACTCGATCGCGCCGAGGGTGGTCCCGTCGTCGAGCGCGTTGATGAGCAGATCCATCGCCTGGACGCGCAGCCGGTTCGGGTCGGTGGAGAACATCGATCCCGAGTCGTCGATGATCGCCTCGATGTTGGTCGCCGGGGTGCACGGCGCCGCGGCGGCCGAGGCACCCGCCGGACTGGTCACCGCCGGGACGACGAGTGCGGCGGAGACGAGTCCCCCCGCGACGAGAGCTGCGCCACGCGCGACTGGACTCATGACGGTCCCCCTGACTCGGCCAAGGCTGGCCACTCCCGCATCGTCCCGAGAGGCCTCGGCAGGTTCATCGCCCGAATGCGGTACTACCCCGAACGGTTCGGCCGGCGGTCAGCCCAGCTGCCCCCTCCTCCTCGTCAGGTAGGCCCGCTCGGCCTCGTTCTCGGTGAGGGCCAGCGCTGCGTCGTACGCCGCCCGCGACTCATCCGACCGGCCGAGCCGGCGGAGCAGGTCGGCGCGGGTCGCGTGCCAGGCGTGGTAGCCCTCGAGCGGGAGCCGGTCCACCTCGGCCAGCGCGACCTCGGGCCCGTCGAGCTCGGCCACGGCGACCGCGCGGTTGAGCGCGACGATCGGAGTCGGCGCGAGGGCGTAGAGCTGCGCGTACAGCGCCGAGATCTGCGCCCAGTCGGTGTCGGCGGCGGTCGGCGCGTCGGTGTGCACCGCGTTGATGGCCGCGAGCAGCTGGTAGTGGCCCGGCCTCGCCCCTCCCGATGCATGGAGTGCCAGGCACTCGCGGACCAGGGCATGGCCCTCGGCGATGAGCGCTCGGTCCCAGCCGCCGCGGTCCTGCTCGTGGAGGGGGACCAGCTCGCCGTCGGCCACCCGGACCGAGCGGCGGGCCTCGGTGAGCAGCATCAGCGCCAGCAGCCCGGTCACCTCCGGGACGTCGGGGAGCAGGGTGCGCAGGATCCGGCCGAGCCGGATCGCCTCGGCGGTCAGCTCGTCGCGGATGGGGGACGCGTCCGCCGACGTGGACAGGTAGCCCTCGTTGAAGACCAGGTAGAGGACCGCGAGCACCCCGCTGACCCGGTCGGCGAGGTCCCCCGCCGATGGCACCCGGTAGGGGATCTTCGCGACCGCGATCTTCTTCTTCGCGCGCGTGATCCGTTGGGCCATCGTCGTCTCCGGGACCAGGAACGCCTGCGCGATCTCGGCGACCGTGAGACCGCCCAGCAACCGCAGAGTCAGAGCCACGCGGGCCTCGGGCGCGAGGGCCGGGTGGCAGCAGGTGAAGATCAGCCGCAGCCGGTCGTCCTCGACGATTCCGACCGGCTCGTGGGGGGTGTCGTCAGCGATCATGAACGCCGCCTTGTGCTTGGCGTCGCGGTGGGACTCGCGGCGGATCCGGTCGATCGCCCGGTTGCCTGCCGTGGTGGTGAGCCAGCCTCCGGGGTTCGGCGGGACGCCGTCCTTGGGCCAGCGCTCGACGGCCGCGAGCAGCGCCTCCGCCGCGGCGTCCTCGGCGATGTCGATGCTGCCGAAGCGCCGCGTCAGCGAGGCCACGATGCGGCCGTACTCCTCGCGGTAGATCCGCTCGATGCCGGCCTGGGTGGAGTCCTCCTCCGCGATCACGCAGGCATGTCCTCGAACGGCCTGACCTCCACCGCGCCGACGCACGCCTTGGACGCCTCGGTCGCCCACTGCAGCGCGGCGTCGAGGTCGGGCAGCTCGAAGACCCAGAAGCCGCCCAGCCACTCCTTGGTCTCGAGGTAGGGGCCGTCGGTGACGACGGGCGCGTCGCCGGTGTTGTCGACGACGGTGGCGAGGTCACCGGGCTGGAGCCCGCCGGCGAACACCCAGATGCCGGCGTCGCGCGCCTTCTGGTTGAAGGCGTCGACGGCGTCGAACATCGGCTGGATCTCTTCCGGGGAGCGGGCGTAGTCCGCGGGGCCGCTGTGCACGCTGAGCAGGTACTGGGTCATCTCGGTCTCCTCGTCATCCTGATGGGTCGGGGCGGTCCGGTGGCCGCCTCAACCTCACCACGAACGGCGCCACGACGAAACGACAGCCCGCCCGAAAAGTCGACCGGCGAGGCCGGGACCCCTGACGGTGGCCGGCCCTAGGGTCCTGAGGCATGGAGCAGCCGACGTACCCCTATCTCTCCAACACCGTGCTCGGGACGCCCGATCCCCAGGGGCTGGCCGCGTTCTACCTCGACCTGCTCGGCTGGCGCTACCGCGACGAGGACCACTCCGACCCGACCTGGGTCGTGATCAAGCCGACCAGCGGCGGGACCGGCCTTTCCTTCCAGCTCGAGGAGGAGCACGAGCCGCCGCAGTGGCCGACCAGGCGCGGCGCGCAGCAGATGCAGCTCCACCTCGACATCGGCGTGGCCGACCTCGACGCCGAGGTGGCCAGGGCCGAGGGACTCGGTGCGCGGCAGGCGCAGTGGCAGCCGCAGGACGACGTCAGGGTCATGCTCGACCCGGCCGGCCATCCGTTCTGCCTGTTCGCGCCCGGGGGCTGAGAGCGCACTCTTCCGTGGCAGCCGAAAGGCTGTCCGGGCGAGCTCCTTGCCTCTAGCGTCGGCCGACATGACCGACTGGGGTGCGTTGTACAAGGAACACGTGGTCGATGTCAGCGCGCTGGCTTCGGACCTGACCGACGACGAGCTCGCGACCGTCGTGCCCGCGACGCCCGCCTGGACCGTGCGCGAGGTGCTGGCGCACCTGGCCGGCGGCGCCAGCGACGCGGTGACCGGACGGATGGACGGCGCCCCCGGACCGGAGTGGACCTCGCGGCACGTCGGCGAGCGGGCCCGGCTGCCGGTCGCCGAGGTCGTCGACGAGCTGCGCTCGCGCCAGGATGCGGTCGCGGAGTCCGTCGTCGGCAACCCGGCGCCCGCCCTGGTCTGGAACATCGTCGTGCACCACGCCGACCTGCACGAGGCGCTGGACCGTCCGATGCTGGCCGAGCCGCTGTGGCGGCCCGTCGTCGACGCCCTCGCGCCCCGGCTCGCTCCCGCGGTGGTCGAGTCGGTGCCGGCGTACGAGGTCTTCCGCGCCGCGTTCTCCCGCCGGTCGCGCCGGCAGATGCAGGCGTGGGGCACCGGTCTCTCCGACGAGGAGCTCGACGACATGTGCATCTTCGGCCCACGCGAGGACGACCAGCCCGTCCCCGCCTGAGCCGACTCGTCTGCGAGGTGACCGCTGGAGGACCAGGTCAGACCACGGACGGATCGTCGATCCGGTCGTAGGCAGTCTCGAGGTGCTCGGCGGGCACCAGCCACTCCTCGCCCTCCACGCCGCGCAGCACCCACTGTCCGGGCCGCGCGGTCTGGGTGCCCTCGAGGCTGTGCACGACCTCGCCGGGCCGAGCCCGACGGCCCCGGATCTCGCCGGTCCGGCGCCACCGGTCGCCGTCGACCGACTCATGGGTCCGCTCAAAGATCGACGGCGAGATCGACCGGGTCGAACCGTCGTCGTCGATGACCTCCCAGTCGCCGGCGTTGGCGTGCATCACGGTGCCGTCGGACGTGGTCCACGTCCACGGCTCGTTGCGGCGTACGGCGCGCACCTCGCCGCGGCGGCGGAACCGCACCCACGTGGAGTAGGGGTCGTCGATCGAGCGGTAGCCCAGGGTCTCGAGGAGGGCCAGCGTCTCGAGCACGCCCTTGCGGGTCTTGTCCCGGCTCTCGTCAGAGAGCGCGTCCCAGGGCAGCAGGTCGGGGTGCTTGCGGGCCTGCCGGTCGCGGGTGGAGCCCCAGGTCCAGTCGTTGCGGTGGAGGTGGGTGAGCCACGACTCGTGCTCGCGGCGGGCCATCTCGTCGAGCTGCTCGGGGCTGGGCGGGGACGCGGTCCGGCCGCTCGCTCCCCAGGAGCGGCCGACCGCGACCGCGGAGCCGAGCACGGTCAGCACCTGGCGCACGTTCGACTCGCGGTAGAACGGCGCGAGCTCGTTCCAGGGGCGCCGCGCGGGGTCGTCGGGGTCGGGGTAGTCGCGCACGTACTTCTCGTGCACCAGGCGGGCGATCCGCTCCCAGCTGTCGACGGGCCGGCCCGTGCCGGCATCGAGCGTCGTGCCGAACGCCCGCACCTGTGCCATGAGCGGGTCCGCGCCCAGGCCGATGACCTCGGCGTGGCGGGAGTAGACGAGCAGCCCGGGGTGGGTCGCGCCGAGCCGGGCGGCCAGCCGCTGGTCGGCGACGCTCACGTCGCCGCTGAAGACCAGCGCCGGTGCGACGTACTCGTCGACGGCCGAGGCGACGACCTCGTCCAGCTCGAGGCGGGTTTCGGCGCGGACCCGGTCCAGGCGGCTGTTGCCGAACCGGCGCTGGGAGAGGACGTGCTCCTCGAGGACCTGGTCGGCGCTCTCGCCGACGATGGTCACCCCCGCCATCGCCGGCCGGCTCGGGTCGAGCTCGTGCTCCCGGCCGCGCTGGGCGAGCTCGGCGACCACGGCGAAGGTCAGGTCGGACTGGCCGGCGAGCAGCACCTGGTCGACACCTCGCTCGACCATGTGGTCGACGAGGAGCCGCGCGGTGACCTCGTTCTCGCTGATGGTGTCGACGATCCAGTCAGGGATCCGGTCCAGGTAGCGGCGCCGCCAGTCCTCGGCCTGCCACGCCTCGTCCATCCGGATCAGCGCACGCACCGGGTGGTTGCCGGGGACCGCCCGGCGGCCGTCGGTCGCGGTCTGCACCACCGTCATCAGCCGCTGCGACTCGGTGCTGTCCGAAGCGAGCACCGCCAGCCGGCTCAGCGCGTGCCGGCGCCCGGGCCGGCCGAGGAGCCGGTCCATGGTCTCGACCCGTCGCGGGTCGGTGACCACCACCCGCCAGCCCGCTGCCCGAGCCTGGCCGACCCAGGGTGCCAGCGGGTCGTTGGTCACCACCGCAAGCGTGTGCCGTCCGGCATCGGCAGCCAGGGCCGGCAGCAGCGACGCCGACGTGGTGTCCGCGCCCAGCACCAGCGAGAGCCGGGGCGACCACCGCACCCGGACCCGGTCGACCTGGGTGCGCAGCAGCGCGGTGACTGCGCTGGTGAAGGCGACCAGCAGCACGAGCAGCTGGGCGAGCCTGGCGAACTGCAGGGCCAGCGGAACGCCACCGATGTCGCAGCTCGTCGTCTCGGGGTTGAACTGGTCGATCGCGTAGTTGTTGGTGATCAGCCCGACGACCCGGGTGATGACGCTCCAGCCCGCGCTCAGCTTCTCGTCCGGACAGGCGGAGTACGACGGGATCGCCAGCGCCACCACGGTGAGGATGCCGAGACCGAGCAGCACGACCGCGAACGGCCGGTTGGTGCGCCGGTTGACCCGCACCCAGGTGAGGAACGCCGTCCCCCCGGCGAGGACCTGGACCAGGATCGGCCACCACGCCTCGGGGTCGCCGTAGGCACTGAGGAAGCCCGGCAGCTCGACGTACACCGCCGCCGCGAGGAGCGCGATGCCGAGGACGTAGATCGCCCCGGCGACGCGGATCACCCAGTGCGCCAGGTCGGTCCGCCTGGCCGCCGCGGCCGGGGCGGACGTGGAGCTCACGGCAGGATCGTAGGTGCCGCCGGCCACTCAGCCAGGGTCAGCCGCGCAGCTCGGCCAGCACCTTCTCCAGCCGGCGGGCCCGGGTCTCCGGCTTCCTCGCCTCGGTGAGCGAGCGAGCGGCCTCCTTCTGACGCGTGAACGACCACGTCTCCCACGTCGCGCGCGCGGCGGCGTCCCGGTCGCGCTCAGCGGCCAGGTCGCTGCCGCGGGGCTCGCTGGAGCACACGTCGGCCACCCCCGGGAACGTCGCGGAGCGGGCGGTCCCGAGAATGGTGACGTGGTGGACCTGCGGAGCCTGGTGGCCGACACCAGGCCCCTCCAGGAGCGGCACTTCCGGCGGCTCTGGATCGCCAACATCATCACCGTGGTCGGCGCGCAGCTGACCATCGTCGCGGTGCCGGCGCAGATCTACGCGGCGACCGGCTCGTCGGCGTACGTCGGGCTCACCGGCGTGTTCGGCCTGGTGCCGCTGGTCGTGTTCGGGCTGTACGGCGGAGCGCTGGCCGACGTCTTCGACCGGCGCACGATCCTGGTGGTGACGACGCTGGGTCTCATCGGCACCAGCGCGCTGTTCTGGCTGCAGGCAGCACTGGGCGGCGCGAACGTGTGGCTGCTGCTCTGCCTGTTCGCCGTGCAGCAGGCCTTCTTCGCGGTCAACCAGCCCACCCGCAGCGCGGTGCTGCCGAAGATCCTGCCGCTGACGCTGCTGCCGGCCGCGAACTCGCTCAACATGACCGTCTTCCAGGCCGGGGCGATCGGCGGACCACTGCTCGCCGGCGTCCTGATCCCGGTGACCGGGCTGGCGTGGCTCTACCTGATCGACACGGTCACGCTGTTCGCGACGCTGTTCGCCGTCGTGCGGCTGCCGCCGCTGGCGGTCGCCGACGCCGCGATCCAGGCGCCGGGCGTCCGCGCGGTGGTCGAGGGGTTCGCCTACCTGCGCCACCAGCCGGTGCTGCTCATGTCCTTCGTCGTCGACCTGATCGCGATGATCTTCGGGATGCCGAGGGCGCTGTTCCCCGAGATCGCGCACATCGACTTCGGTGGCCCCGACGAGGGCGGCCTGGTCTTCGCGCTGCTGTTCGCGGCCATCCCCGCCGGCGCGGTGGTCGGCGGCGTCTTCAGCGGGTGGGTGTCCCGGGTGGAGGCGCAGGGCCGGGCCGTCATCGTGTGCATCCTGGTCTGGGGCGTGGCGATGGTCGGCTTCGGCCTCGCCGTCGGGCTGGCCGAGCGCGCCCCGACGACCTTCCTGGTGCTGGCGCTGCTGATGCTCGTCGTCGGAGGGGCGGCCGACATGGCGTCCGCGGCGTTCCGGACCAGCATGCTGCAGAGCGCGGCCGACGACGCCATGCGCGGCCGGCTCCAGGGAGTCTTCATCGTCGTGGTCGCCGGCGGGCCGCGGATCGCCGACGTGCTGCACGGGGTCGCTGCGGCAGCGGTCGGCACGGCGGCGGCCGCGACCGGAGGTGGCGTCCTCGTGGTGGTCGGGACCGTCGTCGCCGCGCTGGTGGTGCCGTCGTTCGTGCGCTACCGGGTCACCCGCTCGTGACCAGGCCGCGCACGTAGGACGCCTGGCCGGCGTGCTGCATGTCGTCGTTGACCACGCTGACCAGTCGTACGCCGAGCGAGACCGGCGGGTCCCACCGTTCGTCGACGATGCGGTCGAGGTCGTCGGGCGTCAGCTTCGCGACGTAGGCGACGGTCGCGTCGTGGACCGCCTTCACGTAGTCGGCCAGCAGCTGGGCGGAGGCGCGCACGTGGCCGACGTCCTCGCTGCTCATGCCGAACCCGGTGGCGGAGGAGTCGAAGGGCAGGTCCAACCTGGACACGAAGTCCTGCGCGGTCCACACCTGCTCGGTGCCGGCGGCGTCCGCGACGTGGTCGTCCTGCACGCGGGCCAGGTGCCAGACCAGCCAGGCGACCGAGTTGGCGTCGGCGGCCGGTCGCGCCGCGAGCTGCTCCTCGCTGAGCCCGTCGACGGCGGCCGTCGCGGTCTTGAGGATGCGGTCGAAGGCGTCGGTGAGGAGCTCGGCTGGCGTCATGGCAGTCGACGGTAGCCCGCGGTCCGTGACGGATAGTCCCAGACCTTTCCAACACCACTCGCGCTCCACGCCGGTGAGAAAGGTCTGGGACTATCCCGACGGAGAGGGCTCCTCCCCTCGCAGCCGGGCCAGCCTCTGGGTCAGCAGTGGGAGGCGGTGCGCGTTGTCGGCGAGCGCCAGGTATCGCTCGCCGTACTGGTGGAGCAGCGCGTCGTCGAGCCGGCGGACGGCGCCGGGCGGGTAGCGGTAGGCCATCCTGGTCCGGATCTCGTCCTCGTCGGTGGCGCGCAGGACGTCGGACAGCTCCACCAGGGTGGTGATGCCGAGCTCGGGGAGCAGGCCGGCGATCCACGAGTAGTGGTCGGTGCGTGACCAGCCGGCGTCGGCGTACTGGCCGGCGAGGAACGCCGCCAGCTCGCTGGGGGTGATCCGCGGACCCTCGTCGCCGGCCCCGGCCGGAGCCGCGGCCCGCAGCCGGTCGCGGATCGCGGAGAACTCCTGGTCGGCGAGCTCGAGCAGCCCGGCGGCCAGGGTGAAGCGACGGTCGAACTCACTGGCGTGCTCGGCCGGCACGGTGCCCTTGTAGCGGATGTCGTGCTCGAACTCGGCCCAGGCGTGCTGCAGCACAGTGCGCACCTGCACCTGGACCACCCGGCCCTCGATCTCGACCTGGAGGTGCCGGCTGGCGTAGCCGAACCGGCCCTGGCTCGCGGTGAGCTCGCCGAGGTCGCGGTCGTCGAGCACCCGCAGCTGGGCGCCGAGCAGCCCCGCCACCGCCTCGACGTCGTCGCGCACGTAGGTGATCACGCGCAGGCCGAGCTGGTCGCCGATGTCGGCGAGCGGGTCGGGATAGAGCAGCCGGCCGTCCTCGGTGCGCGACGCCTTCTCCGCGAACGACGCCACGCCCTTGGCCCGGCCGTCGATCGTCAGGTAGTTGATGCCCGCCTCGTCGAGGATCTTCCGGACGAGCGACGCCGCCCTGGCCGCGGCCTCGACCAGCTCGGGGTGCCGGTCGGCGTACTCCTGGATGGCCCGCTGCACCGGGTCCTCTCCCACGGCGACCGGATGGCCGAGCGACGGCGTGACGATGATCCCGGTCTCGGCGTCGCCGTAGGACGTCATCCGGTCGGGGTGCCGGTCGGCATACCACGCGACGTAGGCGCAGACCACCGCGTCGACCTGGTCCTCGACCACCCGGAGCTGGCTCTTGCGGGTGGCGCCGTCGACGGCGGCGCGCAGCAGCGACCACTCGTCGCCGGTCGTGACGACGCTCTCGACGTACCGCATCAGCTGGACGAGCTGGGAGCGCAGGTGCGCCAGGTCGCGCCCGACCTTCTGCTTGTAGGTGAGGATCTTGTCCAGGCCGAACAGGGCGACGAGCGCGGCATGCGGATAGACCTCGAGCGCGGTCTCGTGGATGGTCAGGCCCAGCCGCTCCGCGACCCGGGCACCCCGGGTGCCGTCGGCGAACTCCGGCTTCCCGGTGTTCGACGGGTGCGTCCCGGCGTCGAACCTCCGGAAGTCGGCGCTCAGCTGCTGCTCGGCCGGGCGGGACCCGGACCCGTTGACGACCACCAGCGGTGCGTCGATGCCCGCGAGCACCCGCCCCTCGGCGTACGGCGCGAGCGCGGCAGCGATCTCGTCGTCGGTGCGGACCGCCGAGACGTGGCGCAGCACGCAGCCGTCGTCGAGGACGGCGACGCCTGTCGGGTTCTTCTCCGCCCAGGCCAGGTCGATGCCGAGGTACGTCGTCAATGGGACCTCACGACGACACGGTAGAGCCCCCGTGTGCCATCTCGGCCAGGTCGCTGCGGGAGAGCTCGGGGCCCTCGAGCTCGCCATCGGCCCTTCGGAGACCGCGGATGAACAGCTCGAGGTGGCGCCGGGCGAGCTCGTGCTTGAGCTCGTCGTCCATCGGACCGGGCAGCGGCCGGGCGATCCGCACCAGCATCATCCCGACGTCGGCAAAGGTGACGTCCTTGGGCAGGTCGCCGCTGACGTGCGCCGCGTCCACGAGCGCCTCGGTCGCCCGGGCCGCAGCCTCGCGAGCCGCGGCGAGCTCCGGCTCCTCGAGGTCGAGCACGTCGAGCACCTGGGGGATGACCGCGGAGACCCGCAGCTCCAGGGCCGCGCGCAGGTAGGCAGCGAGCGCCTCGAACGCGTCGCCGTGCTCCGCGGCGGCCCGCTCGGCGACCGCTCGAGTCTGCTCGAGCGCGTCGATCACCACTCCGCGCAGCAGCGCGGTGCGGTCCGGGAACCGCCGGTAGAGCGTCGCGATCCCGACGCCGGCCCGCTGGGCGACCTCGTCGAGGGCGACTCCAGGGCCCTTGTCGGCGACCAGGTCGCGGGCCGCGCCCAGCAGCTGCTCGAGGTTGCGGCGGGCGTCGGCACGCATGGACATGCGCCCCAGACTAGCAAAACGGAGTCTTTTTCTCCATTTCTCTTGACTTCAGTCGCGGGTCGGCGCAGTGTGAAACGGAGAAAGAACCTCCACTTGGACCGAGAGGACCCACCATGGCCACCACCACCGCGGCAGCCACAGCCGCACCACGCGCCGACCACCGCTGGGCCGCGCTCGGCGTGATCGCGGTCGCGCAGCTGATGGTCGCGCTCGACGCGACGATCGTGAACGTCGCCCTGCCGACCGCGCAGCGGGCCCTCGGCTTCGACGACGCCCACCGCGCCTACGTCGTGACGGCGTACACGCTCTCCTTCGCCGGACTGCTGCTGCTCGGCGGCAAGACCTCGGACCGGCTCGGCCGCCGCCGCGCCCTGACCATCGGGCTGACCGGCTTCGGCCTGGCCTCGGCGCTGGCCGGCGCGGCGCCGACCTTCGAGGTCCTCGTCGCCGGCCGCGCGCTCCAGGGCGCGAGTGCGGCGTTCATGGCACCCGCCGCACTGGCGCTGATCGCGTCCACGTTCACCGAACCGCGCGAGCGCGGCAAGGCGTTCGGCGTCTTCGGGGCCGTCGCGAGCAGCGGCGCGGTCGTCGGGCTGCTGCTCGGCGGGATCCTGACGGAGTACGCCGGATGGCGCTGGTGCCTCTACGTCAACGTGGTCGTCGCCGCGGTCATGATCGTGGCCGGGCGCCGGGTGCTGCCCGCCGACGACGGCTACCCGGTCCCGGTGGACGTCGTCTCGGGCATCCTCGCCACCGCCGGGCTGGCCGGCCTGGTCCTCGGTGCCGGTGAGGCGGCCGCCCACGGCTGGACCTCGACGCGCGTGCTGGTGCCGGGGCTGGCCGGTCTCTGCCTGCTGGCCGCCTTCCTGGTCCGCCAGCGAGGGCTGACCGCCCCGCTGCTGCCGCTCAGCGTGCTCGCGGACCGCGGCCGCGCGACGGCGTACGCCGCCACCGCGATCAGCGTGGTCGGGACCTTCGGGATGTTCCTGATGCTGACCTACCACTTCCAGGTCGTGCTCGGCTGGAGCCCGGTTCGCACCGGCCTCGCGTTCCTGCCGATGACGCTGGCGGTGGCCGGCAGCTCCTACGGCCTGGCCAGCCGGCTGATGCACCGGGTCGCCCCTCGCGCGCTGGTCGGACCCGGCCTGCTCGTTGCCGCCACCGGGCTCGCACTGCTCACCCAGCTCACGCCGTCCAGCGGCTACGCCACGCTCATCCTGCCGGCCGAGGTGCTCGTCGGGCTCGGGATCGGCTGCGTCTTCACGCCGTCGATCGGCGTGGCCACAAGCGGCGTCGACCCGCGACAGATCGGCGTCGCCGCCGCGGTCGCGAACACCGCGATGCAGGTCGGCAGTAGCGTGGGCACCGCGGTGCTCAACACCGTGGCCGTCAGCGCGACCCGCGACTTCGTGGGCCCGCCGAGCGCGGCCCTGGTGCATGGCTTCGCGACGGCGACCGGCGCCGCGGCCGTGGCCCTGGTCGTCGGGGCGGGACTCGTCGTCGCGTTCCTCCGGCCCGCCGCTCCTGCTCACGCCGCTGCGCCACACACCTCGGGAGGTGCGAAATGACCGTCGAGCTCAACCACACCCTGGTCCACTGCCGTGACATCTGGTCGGCCGCCCGGGAGGTCGCCGACGTGCTCGGACTGGCCGAGCCCACCTCGTACGGCCCGTTCGCGGTGGTCCAGCTCGACAACGGCGCCTCGCTCGACTTCCTCCAGGACGCCGGCGAGATCCAGGCACAGCACTACGCCTTCCTCGTCGGAGAGGAGGAGTTCGACGAGATCTGGGGCCGGATCCGCGACCAGGGCCGGCAGTTCTGGGCCGATCCGCACAAGCACCGCCCCGGCCAGATCAACCACAACGACGGTGGTCGCGGCCTCTACTGGGAGGGTCCGCACGGCCACTGGCTCGAGATCATCACCCGCCCCTACGGAAGTGGAGCTGAGGAGTCATGACCGGTCCGCTTCACCGTCCCTACCCGCCCGACGCCTACCGCGGGACCACCGGCGAGGCGTCCGGCTGGATCCGGCCGGACGACACCGAGCCGGAGATCCGCTACCGCTCGGGCGGGACCTGTGAGTACCTCGCCACCGGTGACCGGACCCACGGGACCTTCGGGCTCTACCGCTGGACCTTCGGACCCGACGAGTCCGGCCCGGACCCGCACTTCCACCGGGCGATCACCGAGTCGTTCTACGTGCTGAGCGGCGAGGTGAGCCTCTACGACGGCACCGGCTGGAAGACCGGGCGCCCCGGGGACTTCTTCCACGTCCCCGAGGGCGGGCTGCACGGTTTCCGGGGCGCCGACCGCGCCTCCATGCTGCTGATGTTCTCCCCCGGTGCGCCGCGCGAGGACTACTTCGAGACCCTGGCCGGGCTGGCCGAGAACCCGATGTCGGAGGAGGAACGCGTCGAGTTCATGCTCCGCCACGACACGTACTGGGTGTGAGGTTCGGGCTCGGCTCGGGCTCGGAAGCAACCGTTGCTGCATCTTCCGTTGCGGTTGTGACCGCAGGCCAGATGTAGTGACGGTCAGTCACAAGCGCGACGCGGCCACCGGGTCGCGAGCCACCAGCAGCGCAGCCACGTCGTCGTCTCGCGTCGGGTCGCGCAGCTCCTCGACCACGGCGGAGAGCCACTCGTCGGGCCTTGCGGGCCGCGCCGTCCGCAGCGCCGTGATCATCCGGGCCAGGGCGCTGTCGGCGTCCTCGCCGCGCCGCTCGACCAGCCCGTCGGTGTAGAGGAGCAGCCGGTCGCCGGGCCGGAGCTCGGCGGGGCGCACCTCCCGCCGGCCACCGCCCACCCCGAGGATCAGCGTGCTCGGGTGCTCGAGCACCTCGATCCGGCCGTCTGCGGCCAGCAGCACCGGCGGCGGGTGGCCGGCGTTGATCACCCCCAGCCGGTCGATGGCCGGGTCGGCGACGGCGTACACCATGGTGACGAGCTGCTCGACGTGGAGCGCGGCGAAGACCCGGTCCATCCCGGCCATGACGACATCCGGGTCGGGGTCCACCGCGATCAGGGTCCGGATGGCCGAGCGCATCTGCGCCATCACCGAGGCCGCTGCGACGCCGCGACCCATGACGTCTCCGACGAACATCGCCAGCCGGCCGTCGTCCAGCTCGAGTACGTCGTAGAAGTCACCGCCCGCGTCGGTGCGGCCCGCCGGCAGGTACTGGACGGTGCACGACCAGCCGTCGATGTCGGGCAGCCTGTCCGGGAGCACCGCGCGCTGCAGCTCGAGGGCGGCGGTTCGGATCTGGCTGTGCAGCTGCGCGTTGTCGATCGCGACCGCCGCGCGCCGGGCGAGGTCCTCCCCGAAGGCGAGGTCGCCCTCGGTGAACCTGCGGCCGGCCTCGCCGGCCACCCAGCTGATCACGCCGAGAGTCCGCTCCCCCACCTGCAGCGGGCACGACATCCCGCTGCGCAGGTTGAGCGCCCGCATCAGCTCGAGGTGCTCGTCGTCGACCGCCACGGCCGCGAGCAGGTCGTCGGTGACCTCCGGCACGAGCTGGCTGCGGCCCGTGCGCAGGACGCGGTAGCCGCCCTGGTCGCTGGCCGGGTCACTGGGGTAGCGCTCCTGGAGCTCGCGGACGAGCTCGATCCGCTCGGGATGGGTGTGCGCGACCGCGATGGTGCGCAGGACGGCGTCCTCCGCCAGCGAGATCGCGCACCAGTCCGCGAACCACGGCACCGCCGCCTCGGCGACCGCGGTGAGCGTGGCCTCGTAGTCCAGGTCGCTCGACAGCTTGGCGCTGGCGTCGGCGAGGAAGGCGAGCTTGGCCTCGCGGTCGCGCGCGGCGCGTTGCGCCTCGATGCGCCCGAGGGTCATCGCGCAGGTGTCGGCCAGCACCCGCAGGAAGAGGTTCTCGGCCTCGCTCAGCTGCCGGCGTCCGGGGAACGACAGCGATACCGCGCCCAGCACCCTCCCGTCGCCGGGCACCAGCGGCAGGCAGAGCACCGAGCCGGTGCCCTGGGCCAGGCCGCCGAGCTCCGGGTAGCGCTGGTCGACCTCGTCGCTGCGGACGAGCACCGGCTTCCGGGTCCGTGCGGACTCGGCGCTCGGCACGTTGCTCGCCAGGGGGTACGTCGCCCAGCGGCTGGCCGCCTCCTCGAGCCCACCGCGCAGGGCCAGCAGGGCGAGGGTGTCGTCGTCCACGAGCAGCGACAGCGAGGCGGACGTCGCCCCGGCCGCCTTCATCATGTGGTCGGTGACGATCGCGGAGACGGCCTCGACGTCCTCGGCGGCGAGCAGCTCGCTGGTGACCTCGGCCAGCCGTCGCAGCCGGCTCCCGAGCGGCTGCCCCGGCGCGTAGGGATCCGCGGTCTCGTCGGTCGGCTCGACCAGCACGAGCGCTCCGGCGTCGGCCTCCTCGCCGAACGGCGTCCACGACGTCCGCATCGCGACCGGGGTGGTTCCGCCCGCGAGCATGGTCAGCTCACCGGTCCACGACCCGGTCCGCCCGACGAGCTTGAGCACCTGGTCGATGGCGCCCCGCTCGGGCTCGTCGAGGAGCCGGACCCGCGCATCCGCGCCGACGAGCTGGTCGAACGGCGACCCGAACAGGTCGAGCGCGGTCGGGTTGGCGTGGACCACGGTGCCGTGCGCGTCGAGCGCCAGCGCGGCGATGGTGAGGCCGTCCAGGAACGCGCTGTCGGGCTGCCACGACCGCGCGACCGGACGAGAGGTCCTGGCCACAGCGGGATCCTGTCACGAGGGCACCGGGCCCGACAGCCGTAGACCCACCCATGCGGGCGATTTCGTGGAGTGCGCAGGGAGTCACGGCTCGCGGCCCGGTCCGGTGAGTTCCGCCCGCGCCGGTGGTCTCCTTGAGCCATGGAGACCAAGAACCTCGCCGACCTCTACGACCTCCCGCCGGTCGACTGGTCCGCCGTCACCTCGCGGCTCGACCAGGGCTTCACCCAGGCTCCCGACACCGGCGGCCCCAACCGCCACACCTGCTGGCTGACCACGCTGGACGCCGACGGCGCACCGCACACGACCGGCGTGGGCGCCGAGTGGCTCGACGGGGAGTGGTGGTTCGAGACCGGCCGGCGTACCCGCAAGGGCCGCAACCTCGAGCGCGACCCGAGATGCACCCTCGCCGTCGCGCTGCAGGAGTTCGACCTGGTCGTCTCCGGGACGGCGTCGGTGGTCACCGACCCGGCCGCGGTCTCCCGCCTGGCCCACGCCTGGGCCGCCGGCGGCTGGCCGTGCCGCGTGGACGAGAGCGGGACCGCGCTGACCGCTGAGTTCAGTGCTCCGTCCGCGGGGCCGCCTCCGTGGCACGTCTACCGGATCACGCCGGTCTCCGCGACGGTGCTGGCCACGACGGGCTCGGGCGGTGCGACCAGGTTCGACTTCTGAGCCTGGCTCCCGGTTGCGGGGCCCGGCCGACCTGGCTGGGCGGGACCAGCTCGAGCTCGGTCAGGCCGGCACTCCGGTCCGCCCAGGTTTCGCCCTCCACGCTGACGGAGAACCGAAGCCCGGCGTATGACCTGTCGTCCCCGTCGCGCCGCGCGGTGTTATACCATGATCGACGTATAACAAACGGCAACGATCGTGGCGCGTACGCCCAGCCGCGACACATCTGTTATACCTGTATTCAGGTATAACGTTGAGCTACAGGACGCCGCATGCTTCCAAGCCCCTACACGCCCGGCCGGCCTGCCCAGGTCCTTGCCGGCCGGGCCCGCGAACGCGCCTGGACGAGCCAGCAGCTCGACCGCGTCGCCGCC
The DNA here is from genome assembly GCF_036274455.1 of Nocardioides sp. Classification (GTDB taxonomy): domain Bacteria; phylum Actinomycetota; class Actinomycetes; order Propionibacteriales; family Nocardioidaceae; genus Nocardioides. The sequence continues at coordinate 71,399 of NZ_DASUFR010000069.1, forward strand.
CTCGGGGACTACGGCGGCCCGCTCCAGGTCGTCCACGCCCCCCGTGGCATCGGCAAGACGTCCCTCCTGCGGTCGGCCGAACGAGAGGCTCGGTCCAAGGGCTTCGTCACCGTGTGGGTCTCGGCCGTCAACGGTGGCAGCGTCGCTGCCGAGCTCGTCTACGCACTGCGCTCCGCCCTCGAGGCCGTCGACGCCATCACCGACAAGCAGCGCAAGGTCTGGCACGCCTCGCTCAGCAAGCTCGAGCTTCATCTCGGAGTTGCCGGCGCCGGCGTCAGGGCCACCATCGACACGGCCAGGACCGCTGCGAAGACCGCTGCGAAGTCGAAGCTGCCTGCCGCGCCCCCGGCCGCCGACGCGCCGGTCAGCGCTCTCGAGCAGTTCCTGCGTGATGCCTCCACCCTGGTCCGCTCCACTGGCGGCAGCGGTGTCGTGCTGTTCATCGACGAGGTCCATGCCGCTGACAAGTTGGGGCTGGGGATCATCCTGAATGCGCTGCAGAACCTCGACGGGTCCAGCGCCAGCGCCGCCCTCACCGCCATGTTCGCCGGCCTGCCGAACGCCCCCGACGTCGTCACCAGCGCCGCCACCTTCGGCGAACGCAGCAGGTGGGTGCCGCTGGGCAGGCTCGACGACACCGACAGTGCGGTCGCGCTGGCCAAGCCCGCCCAGGACTCCGGGGTCGTCTGGGACAGGGACGCCCGTGACCGCGTCGTCAGGGACGCCGGCGGATACCCGTACTTCCTCCAGCTCCTCGGCTCCACGACCTGGGAGGCAGCTGGGCCGGGACCCGGAAGCACCCTCACCCTCGACCACGTCCGCACCGGCTACACCGACGCCCTGCGCCAGCTCCTCACCCTGTTCCAGACCCGGTGGAGCAAGGCGAGCAACGGCCACAAGAGGTTCATCGTCGCCATGGTCGAGCTGATGCTCGAGACCGGCTCCGAGGACGTCGACCGCGGCAGGATCGCCGAGAAGCTCGGCAGGACGACCCGCGAGATCAGCGTCCCCCGCAACCGGCTCATCGGCCAGGACATCATCGAGCCCTCCGGCTACGGCCGCGTCCGGTTCACCATCCCCGGCTTCGCCGCCTACGTGGCCGCCGAAGCCGGCCTGCCCGGCGCGGAGCGGCTCCGCGAGCTCACCCGCTTCCCGGAGCTCGGCGCTGCGGCCGACAGCTGAAGGGGTGGGCTCGTGGCCTGCGTCATGGCATCAGGGCGGCGTCGCACTCGGCATCTCGTCAGTGGGCCATGTCGACGAAGCGCGAGTAGTGACCCTGGAAGCTGACCGTCAGCTCACGGGTCGGGCCGTTGCGGTGCTTGGCCACGATGAGGTCTGCCTCGCCGGCCCGCGGTGACTCGCGTTCGTACATGTCCTCGCGGTGCAACAGGATCACCATGTCGCTGTCCTGCTCCAAACTGCCGCTCTCACGAAGGTCGCTGAGCATCGGCTTCTTGTCCGCGCGCTGCTCGGGACCGCGGTTGAGCTGTGAGAGCGCGATGATGGGGACCTCCAGCTCCTTGGCCAGCAGCTTGATCTGGCGGGAGAACTCCGAGACCTCGAGCTGGCGGGACTCGACCTTCTTGCCGGAGGTCATCAGCTGGATGTAGTCGATGACGACAAGCCGCAGGTCGTGGCGCTGCTTGAGCCGGCGGGCCTTGGAGCGGATCTCCATCATCGTCATGTTCGGCGAGTCGTCGATGAAGAAGGGGGCGCTGGAGACCTCGCCCATCTTGCGGGCCACCTTGTTCCAGTCGTCATCGCTCATGTTGCCGTTGCGGAGGTGGTTGAGCGGCACCCTGGCCTCGGCCGAGAGCAGCCGCATGCTGATCTCGGACTTGGTCATCTCCAGGCTGAAGAAGACCGCGGTCAGGTTGTTGTGGATCGAGGCCGCCCGGCACAGGTCCAGTGCCAGCGTCGACTTCCCGGCACCGGGACGCGCGGCGACGATGATCATCTGTCCGGCGTGCAGACCGTTGGTGAGGTCGTCGAGGTCGGCGAAGCCGGTCGGTACGCCGTAGAGGCCGGCGTCGCGGTTGCCGATCGCCTCGATCTCGTCGAGGACGCCCCCCATGATCTCCGAGAGCGGCGCGTAGTCCTCGCTGGTGCGCTTGTCGGTGACCTGGTAGACCTCGGCCTCGGCGGCGTCGACGAGCTCGTCCACGTCGCCCTCGCCGGCATAGCCGAACTGGACGATCCGGGTGCCCGCGTCGACGAGCCGCCGCAGGATCGCCTTCTCGCGGACGATCTCGGCGTAGTAGGAGGCGTTGGCCGCGATAGGCACCGAGGAGGCGATCGTGTGCAGGTAGGGGGCACCCCCGACCCGCTGGAGCTCGCCGCGCCGCTGCAGCTCGTTGGCGACGGTAACCATGTCGGCCGGCTCCCCACGGCCATAGAGGTCGATGATCGCGTCGTGGATCATCTCGTGGCTCGGGCGGTAGAAGTCGACCCCGCGGAGCACCTCGGAGACGTCGGCGATGGCCTCCTTGGAGATCATCATCGCGCCGAGCACCGACTGCTCGGCCGCCATGTCCTGCGGGGGGGTCCGGTCACCCGACCACGACGCGCCGCCGGCGGCCTCGGACGCGCCTCCGGGCAGCTGCCAGGCGTCGGACTCGGTCAGGCTCACGGAGGGCTCCGGCGGTGGTGAGGATGGGACGGGTGGGACGGCAGGGGAACGCCGCCGACGGTAGGGCCGACCGCCGACAGTGCCGATCCGTGGCCCCCCGGGCAGGGTCGACCGGGGCGCGACCAGTGGGGGACCAGGACGACGGCTCGGACGAACCTACGCGGGTGTCGGGGCGGCTGGAAAGGCCGCCATCCACAGCCCATGGGGACAACTCGGACGGCGAGGTGGACTACTCCCCATCTCCTGTGCACAGGATGGGGACAGGGCTGTGGAACCCCCGCCGGTCCTGCTCGTCAAGTCGGCTCTGACCTGCGGAAACATCGCTCCACCGATGTGGAGCCAAAATAGTTCCCGATGGTGTCCGTTCACCGGACGGTCACCCGGAGGTCGGCGGGTGGCTTTGTCGACAAAAGCCCGTGCGGCACTTCGGACGGCCTTCGCGCCACCCCTCGTCCACAGCATTCTCCACCGGTGTTGATGGGCTAGTACTGTGCGGCCCAAAGCTGGGGACAAGTCCTTACACTGACTAGCCGTGGGCCATCGGGTCGTCGCGCACCGCGCCCCGCCGGAGAGGACGCCGACGGCCCCGCCGGCTCTGGGAGCCGACGGGGCCGAGTCGCGTGCGTGTGGGTCAGTCCGAGGCCGGGATGACGTTGAGGGCCACCGTGGCGCTCACGTCGTCGTGCAGCCGCACGGTCACCTCGTGGGAGCCGAGTGACTTGATCGGGTTGCCGACCGCGATCGTCCGCTTGTCGACCTCCTGGCCCGACGCGGCGCTGAGCGCCGCGGCGATGTCGGTGACCGTGACGGCACCGAAGAGCCGGCCGGTCTCGCCGGCCCGGACCTTGACCTGGACCGGGGACTCCTCGAGCCGGGTCTTGAGCGCCTCGGCGGAGTCGTGGTCGCGGACGGCGCGGGAGGTCCGGGCCTTCTTGATCGACTCGATGGTCTTCTCCGCGCCTCGGGTCCAGCGGATCGCCGCGCCGCGCGGGACGAGGTAGTTGCGGCCGTAGCCGTCCTTGACCTCGACCACGTCACCGGGCGCACCGAGACCGGTGACCTCCTGGGTGAGGATGAGCTTCATCGCAGGGTCTCCTCTCTCAGCGACCGGTGGAGGTGTAGGGCAGCAGCGCCACCTCACGGGCGTTCTTGACCGCTGTGGCCACGTCGCGCTGGTGCTGGACGCAGTTGCCGGTCACCCGGCGCGCGCGGATCTTGCCGCGGTCGGAGATGAACTTGCGGAGCAGGGCGGTGTCCTTATAGTCGACACCGGTCGCCTTCTCCTTGCAGAACTGGCATACCTTCTTCTTGGGCTTGCGGAGTACGGGCTTGGCCATTGTGGTGCTTCCTCCTCAGAAGCCCGGCGAACGCCGGAATGGTCGGGTTGGTTGGTGGAAGGTGCCGGGTGCCGTGCGGGCGCAGATCGCCCCCGACGGCCTCCGGCGGTCGGTCAGAAGGGCGGTTCGTCGTTGCCGACGCCGGGGGCGCCCCACGGGTCACCGGCGGCGCCGCCGGCCGGTGCGCCCTGGCCACCGGCCGCGGGAGCCGGAGTGGCCCACGGGTCGTCGGCGGGCGCCGACTGGCCGCCCTGGCTCGCCTGGCCGCCACCGCCGGAGTAGCCGCCACCGCCGCCCTGGCGGCTGGTGCGGTTGACCTTGGCGGTGGCGAACTTCAGCGAGGGGCCGATCTCGTCGACCTCGATCTCGAAGACAGTGCGCTTCTCGCCCTCGCGGGTCTCGTAGGACCGGGCCTTCAGCCGGCCCTGGACGACGACGCGCATGCCGCGCTGCAGCGACTCGGCGACGTTCTCGGCCGCCTGGCGCCAGATGGAGCAGCGGAGGAACATCGCCTCGCCGTCGACCCACTCGTTGGCGTTCTTGTCGAAGTTGCGTGGGGTCGAGGCCACCGTGAAGTTGGCGACCGCGGCGCCCGAGGGGGTGAAGCGCAGCTCGGGGTCGTCGGTGAGGTTGCCGACCACGGTGATGATGGTCTCGCCTGCCATGAGGTCTCCTTGTCGGTCCCGCTGGATGTTCCCTTGGGTGTCCCGCCCATCGTTGCCGTCGGCACCGACGGTGGGAAGTCTCCCTCCACAGGGGCCGGTTGCCGGTGCAGCGGCCCTGCAGCCGGGCTACTTGCTGTCGGGGCGGATGACCTTGGTCCGGAGGATCGACTCGTTCAGCGTGAGCTGACGGTCGAGCTCCTTGACCGTGGCGGGCTCGGCGTTGAGGGTCACGACGGCGTAGATGCCCTCTTGGTTCTTCTTGATCTCGTAGGCCATGCGACGTCGGCCCCAGATGTCGACGGACTCGACCGTCCCGCCGTCCTTGCGGATGACGTTGAGGTACTTGTCGAGCGACGGGCCGACGGTGCGCTCCTCGAGGCTCGGGTCGAGGATCACCATCAGTTCATAGGCACGCAAAGCAGTTCCACCTCCTGTGGACTCGGCGGCCACGGTCTCTCCGTGGCAGGAGGGCTTGTGCGTCTGTCCTCTCTCGACGTCTGGTCGAGACGGACAGCAAAGGCTAACAGCGGGCGGGTCGAGCCCTAAATCGGTGCGGCTGTGGACGGGCGTCCGTGAGCTGTCCGTCCTCGGTCCTAGCGTCGCTGCTCGCCGTGTTGCTCCGCACCCGCTCGCGTCCCCGGCCGGTGGCCGGGCGCTACCTCCTGCTCGAGGAGCTCGGCCGGGGCGCCTCCGGGGTCGTGCACCGGGCGCGCGACCTGCGCGACGGCACCGAGGTCGCCGCGAAGGTGCTGCGGGGCGGCGATGTCGATGCCGTGGTGCGCTTCGTGCACGAGTCCGCGCACCGGATCTCGCACCCGCATGTCGCCACCCCGCTGGGCTGGGCGGCCGAGGACGACGTCGTGCTGATCGTGATGCCGCTGGCGCGGGGCGGCTCCGTCCGCGACCTGCTCGCCACCCGTGGCTCGCTCCCGCCACCGGTCGTCGGCCGGCTCCTGAGGCAGCTGCTCGACGCGCTCGTGGCCGTGCACGGGCACGACCTGGTGCACGGGGACGTCAAGCCGGCCAACCTGCTGCTCGAGCGCGCACCTCCAGAGCCGCTGCACCTGCTGCTGGGCGACTTCGGGGTCGCGACCAGCTCCCACCACCCGTGCCCGGGTGTCTCCGGCACGCCCGCCTTCCTGGCACCGGAGCGGCTCGCCGGGGCGCCGGCCCACCCGAGCCAGGACGTCTACGCCGCCGGCCTGGTCGCTCGCCGGGCGATCACGGGGTCCTCGCCGCTGCTGACGCTGTGCGACTCGATGACCCGCAGCGAGCCCGAGCGCCGGCCGACCGCGGCGGCTGCCCTCCGGCGGCTCCTCGAGCTCACCGGATCGACGTGAGGTCCTGGGTGCCGACCACCCGGAGCAGCTCCAGCGCGTCGGCCTCGGACGAGCCCGGCGCAGCCGAATAGACGATGAGGCTCTGGTCGGCGTCAGGCACGTGCAGGGTGTCGCACTCCAGCCTGAGCACGCCCAGCGTGGGGTGCTCCACGGTCTTGGTGTGGCTGCGCCAGCTGCTCGCGTCGGTGCCGGCCCACAGCTCGCGAAACTCCGCCGAGCCGCGGTGCAGGTCCTCGAGCAGCTGTGCGAGCCCGGGGTCGTCGGGGTAGCGGCCCGCGACCGAGCGCAGGTTGGCCACGCTCTGCACGGCCGTCGCGGCCCGCTCATCGGGCGTGCCACCGACCTTGCTCCTGGGCGGGTCCGTCGGGTCCGGCAGGAAGCGCAGCCGCGGCTGGTTGCGCCGCTCGGGCCGCAGCGCGGACCAGTCGCCGTGCAGGGCCGAGGACATCGCGTTCCAGGCCAGCACGTCGCCCTTGGCGCTCATCACGACGGTCGGCAGGTCCTGGAACCGGTCGATGAGCCGCAGCACGCTCGGGCGCACGTGCAGGTCGATCAGCCCCGAGCGCGGGGCGGCGACGCCCGCGAGATGGAAGACGTGGTCGCGCTCGTCGGCATCGAGCCGGAGCGCCCGGCACAGCGCGGTGAGCACCTGCTCCGACGGGTGCGGACCGCGGGCCTGCTCGAGCCGGACCACGTAGTCGACGCTGATCCCGGCAAGCAGGGCCAGCTCCTCGCGGCGCAGCCCCGGCACCCTCCGGTGCTGTCCCGCAGGGAGCCCGGCATCCTCGGGCCGCACCCGGTCGCGGGCGCGCTTGATCGCGCGGGCCAGCTCGGCGCGGTTCGCCCTCATGCCTCCAGCATTGCTCGCCAGTGTCCCGCACTGGCCCGGAGCGGGTAGGACTGCCGGTCCCACGATCCGCCGGTCCTGTTGCAACGCGTCCGCGGCGCGCACGGTTGAGCACATGACTGCGAGCACCACCGTCCTGATCACCGGCGCCACCAGGGGGTTGGGCGCCGAGACCGCCCACCGACTGGCCGCCCTCGGCTGGACGGTCTGGCTGGGCGCCCGCGAGGCCCCCGCCGGCGAGGCCGTCGCCGACCGGATCCGCAGCGACGACCCCACGGCCGATGTCCGTGTCGTGCCGCTGGACGTGACCAGCGACGACAGCATCGCCTCGGCGTACGACGTGGTCGATGCGTCCGGCACCGGGCTCGACGTCCTGGTGAACAACGCCGGCGCCAGCGGCACCCGTGCACTGCCCGAGGACACCGCACCGGCGGACTTCCTGCCGGTCCTCGGCGTCAACCTGCTCGGCCCGGTGCGGGTGACCAACACCTTCCTCCCGCTGCTCCGCAAGGCAGCGCAGCCCCGGCTGGTGATGGTCTCCAGCGGGATGGGCTCGTTCGGGATCACCCTCGACCGCGGCCGGATCGAGTCCACCCTGTGGGGGATCGTCTACCCGTCGTCGAAGGCCGCCCTCAACATGGTGACCACGATGTACGCCAAGTCGCTGCCCGACGTCCGGGTCACCGCGGTCGACCCGGGCTACACGGCCACCGCCCTCAACGGGTTCTCCGGGACGCAGACCGTCGAGCAGGGTGCGGAGGCGATCGTGACGGCGTGCACGGCGCAGGAGCTCGCCGCCGGCTTCATCGGACGGAACGGGCCGCTGCCCTGGTGACGCCCCCAGGTGGTCATGGGTCGCCGGGCCTAGGCTGGCTGCATGCTGATCGGAGCCCACGTCGAGCAGACCGACCCGATCGCGGAGGCCAAGGCCCGCAACGCCCCACTGGTGCAGTTCTTCCTCGGTGACCCGCAGAGCTACAAGGGTCCGGTGGTCCGCTACGCCGGCGGCGCCGAGGGGCTCAAGGCCGATGCGGAGGAGGCCGGGGTCGACCTCTACGTCCACGCGCCCTACCCCATCAACGTCGCCACCACCAACAACCGCCAGCGGATCCCCGGCCGCAAGCTCATCCAGCAGCACATGGACGCCGCGGCGGAGATCGGCGCCAAGGGGCTGATCGTCCACGGCGGGCACGTCCAGGACGACGACGACCCAGCCAAGGGGTTCGACAACTGGCGCAAGGCGATCGAGGCCACCGACATCAAGATCCCGCTGCTCATCGAGAACACCGCGGGCGGCACCAACGCGATGGCCCGCTACCTCGACCGGATCGCCGGCGTGTGGGAGGCGATCTCCAAGGCCGAGGGCTTCGACATGGTCGGCTTCTGCCTCGACACCTGCCACGCGCACGCGGGCGGCAACCCGCTCGAGACGATCGTCGAGGACATCCGCAAGATCACCGGCCGGATCGACCTCGTGCACTGCAACGACAGCCGCGACGAGTTCGACTCCGGCGCCGACCGGCACGCCAGCCTCGGCGCCGGCAAGGTCGACCCCGACCTGCTCGTGGCCATCGTGAGGGACGCCGACGCGCCGGTGGTCTGCGAGACGCCCGGTGGCGCGCAGGAGCACCAGGCCGACTTCGCCTGGCTCCGCGAGCGGCTGTGATTCATCCCGGGAGGGATCCCAGGTTCACCTGGGATCGCTGAACTCCGCGGCCTTTGCAATGGCCTGCAAGCTCAGGACCGCGCCGAGAAGCAGGCGAGCAGCCGCTCACAGCGACGCCGGTGCCACCGTGGCCGTCAGGTCACGCGGTTCGCGGCTATGCGGATGTGGATGTTCGTGCGTCGGCGCGGCTGACGCTGTCGGGCACGACCAGCAGCTCGCACACCTCGTGCGCCATCTCGTGATCGGAGCGGCGACGCTCGAAGCGCACCGGTACCGCGCCGTCGGAGCCGTCGAAGACGAGGAACTGGAAGACGTGGCCGCCGGCCGAGAGCAGCACGAGGTGGCCCGGCAGCCCGGTCACCCGCCAGCGGCTCGGCCCCAGGCCCCGCCGGAACGTCACGGCCAGCTGGCTCCCCGGCGCGAGCTCGACGATCGTGCCCGGCTTCGGGTCGTGCACGACGACGAACCGGTCGTCGGCGTACGTCGGCGCGGGGCTGCTCGGCGACGGCTGGATCAACACGGTCATGACCTGTCTCCTGGATGGCGCTGCGAACGAGCTGTCGGCGGTGAGGAGCACCGTCCATGGGGGTCAGATACGCCAACCGGTCGAAAAGTTCGCTGGTCCAGCCAGGTATCGCACTTGGTCCTGGGCCCGGACGGGTGTACTGATGCTGCATGCCGGACACGGGCCTGGTCGTCCTGCTGGCGACACCGCTGACCTGCGGTGTCGTCCTCAGGGTGCTGCTCCGGGACGGCCTGGCCGTGGCGACCCCGGTCCGGGGGCTCGCGGTGGCCCCGGTTGTCGTGGTCGCGTCGTTCGCGGCGACGCGGCTGCAGGGTGACCAGGTCGCGTCGGGCGTGATGCCCGACGCCGTGGTCAACCGGCTCCTCGCCGGGGTCATCCTGGTCGCTGCGACGGTCTTCATCGGGCTGAACCGGCGCCAGGGCTCCCGCGTGGTCCAGTGGGGTATCCGGTGCACGGCGGCCGGCGCCGCGGGCAACGCGGTGGCCATGCTGGTCTTCGGCTCGATGCCCCTACTGGTCGCGGCGGTGCGGACCGAGGGCGCCTACCTCATGCCCGGGGACCACCCGGACCCGCGCTACGTCGCGGTGGACGGGTCGCACCCAGTGGCGCTGCTCCTCGGTGACGTCCTGCCGGTCCCACCCCTCGACGTCGTGGTGAGCCCGGGCGACATCCTGCTGGCCGTCGGCTGCGCGATCCTCCTGTCCTACTTCCTCTCGATCCTCGTCGCCCCTGCTCATCCGAAGCACAAGAACGGCGTGGGCGCCGCGTCCGGGGTCACTGCGGCCACCGTCCCGGCCAGCGCCGAAGCCGGGTCCGCACCGCCCGCGAGCGCCTCGTGGACGCGCACCAGCGCATCGTGAGCGGCGTGGTCGTTGACGGCGGCCGGACTGGCCACGACGCAGCGGGCGCCGGCATGCAGCCAGGCGGCGGTCATCCCGATCAGCTCCTCGCCCCACCGGACCGTGGAGCGACCGACCTCGCACGCTGAGAGGAGGACGATGTCCGGTACGGCGGGCAGCTGGTCGATGTCGTAGCCGAACCACGGCCCGCCGACCAGCTCGAGACCGGAGAAGAGTGGGTTCTCCGCCGAGTGCCGGCCGTGCGCGGCCACGTGCAGCACGTCGACCCGGCCCGCCAGCTCGGAGACGGCCGGGGCGGTGGCCTCCAGGCCCAGGAGGACCGGCGCCCGGCGCCAGGCAGCCGCGGCAGCGCGCACCTCCGCCTCCGCCCGCACCACCCGCGGTCCGGCGACCAACCCCGCCGACCGCGCCCGCAGCGGCGGGGCGGTGCGCGCCAGCCAGGAGGTGGCGCTCTGTGCCACGACGACCGGCCGGCCGGCCAGCCCGGGCAGGAGGGTCCAGGGCATACCCGCCAGGACGCCGGACGGGGTGAGCACGAGCCGCCGCTCGCCGAGGTCACCGAGCAGCGGATCGACCAGGAGCACCGCCGCCGCGTCGAGCCGCCGGGCCAGGGCCGACCTGACCGAGCCGGCCAGCGCGGCCGGGAGCTCGGCGGCCGCCATGTCGAGATCGGGCAGGAGCCCGCCGAGCACGTCGCCGAGGCGGTCCCGGCCGCCGAGCTCGTGGCGACGGGTGCCGGCCGACGTCACCACCAGCGCCACGACCCGGTCGGCGGTCACGACGTAGGCGACCAGCGCGGTGTCGTCGCCCAGCCCGGCCTGCAGCTGCTCGAGTGGCACCGGGTCGGCGACCTCGCCCGAGCCCTTGCGCTGCCAGGCCCGTTCCCGGATCCGGCGCCGCAGCTCGGCCTCCCGCTCCGGTGCGAGGCCGGCCCGTAGCTCGGCGAGGTCGGCAACGGTCTGCGGGTCCTGCGGCGCGCGCACCGGCTGGATCCGGGAGGCGAGCATCCGGGCCCGTTCCGACCACTCGAAGAGGACCGCGTCGGACCGCGACCCGGCGGCCAGCGCGAGCCCGCGCACCGCGAGCCGGACGCCGTGGCCCACCACGTTGGTCTGGAGGTCCAGCGAGCCGAACGAGCTCTGCCACGCGTGCAGGTCGTCGAGCCCGGTCCGCACGTGGGCGAGCGCCCGGGAGCTCCGGGGCGCGGCGGCCGCCCGGACCTCCCGGTCGGTGAGCCGCACGGCCAGCGGCGCCCGGCCGGTGACCCGGATCGCCCGGAGCCGGGCCCGCGCGGCCTCGAGACTCCCCCGGGCCACCAGGGCGGCGGCCGCCTGGAGGCGCGCTGCCGCGGCGTTCCAGCGCAGCCCGTGCCGGTCCAGCTCGGCGGCGATCCGGTCGCCGCGCTCGACCGCGTCGTCGAGCCGGCCCAGCGACACGTCGGCGGCGAGCTCCTCGGCCTCGGCCCGGGCGACCCAGCTGTCGGCCGAGCCTCGACGGAACCGTTCGGCGGCCCGACGGGCGGCCTCGCGGGCCCGGCGCGGGTCGCGCTCGTAGCGCGCCCGGGCCAGCTCGGCCTCGCCCTGGCGCTGGTAGAGCCGCCGGTGGGCGTACGCCGCCGCGGCCGCCCGCAACGACTCGACGCCCTCGTCGACCAGCCCGGCGGCGATGAGCGCCTCCGCCCGGTCCTGCTCGACCATCGCCCGCATCACCGGCCCCTCGGACGCCACCGTCTCGTAGGCGGCCAACATGTCGTGCAGGGCGCCCGGCACGTCGCCCTCCAGCAACCGGCTGTACCCCGAGTTGTGCTCGGCCTTGGCCGCGCCGTACTCGTCGCCCGCCAGGCGGTACTGGCGAGCCGCCTCGGTGAAGTCCGCCGCGGCCGGTCCGGGCTGGTTGCGCTGCAGGTGGACGTTCCCGCGGTTGAGGTGCACGCGGGCTCGGACCTGTGGGTCCCCGACCAGCTCCGCCGCGACGTCGAACGCCCCGAGCGCCGCGTTGCCGTCGCCCCGCAGCATCTCGACCAGGCCGATCTGGGAGTGCACCGTCCCGCGAGCGTCCGGGCTGGTACCCGGCAGCTCCAGCGCGGTCTCGAACAGCGTCAGCGCGGCGGGGTAGTCCCCGGTCTCGAAGCTCAGGTAGGCCTGGCTGCCGAGGATCCGGGCCACGAGGTCCGGCTCGTCGGCAAGGGCGAGGGCGCGCTCGAGGAGCCGCCGGGCGTCGGCGTGGCGGCCGCGGTTGACCGCCTCGACGCCGCGCTCGTAGAGCTCCCTCGCAGAGGACACCAGCGCATTGTCGGCGCTCAGGGCGCTGCGGAGAAGCACTCGCTGATCGCGGTGCGGGCGATGTCGACCGCGGTCTCGGACGGCTCGACCTCCCCCTTCAGCTCGAGCTTGCCGGTCAGGGCCTCGGCGAGCTCGCCGGCCGCGATCGGTGCGCTGAACGAGGTGCCGCTCCAGACGGCGAACCCGCTGCTGAAGTCGTCGGGGTCCAGCGACTCGCGGAGCCGGTGGTGGGAGGTCCACCTGGCCGCCGGCTCGAGGCCACCCCTGAAGACCGGCGGGATGGTGCTGACCACCGCGGCGCCCGGCCGGTAGGCCGTCACCCATCTGCCGACGTTGCTGAACAGGGCGTCGGTGTCGTTGGGGTTGAGTGCCCCGACGGAGACGACCGGGATCGTCATCGACGACGTGCTGAACCCGGCGGGGTAGCAGGGCCGGGTCGTCGAGTTGTTGCCGGCCGAGGCCACCACGATGACGCCGTGGCTCGCCATGACCTCCAGGATCCCCATCATGATCGGGTCGAACGCCGCGTCGTCCGGGCTCTCGTGGTAGTAGCCCATCGACAGGTTGAGGATGTCGATCGGCTGGGTGCTGGTCCCGTCCCGGTAGCGCTTGGCCAGCTCGGCGATCTGGCTCAGTGCGATGACGAGGTCGGACTCGACGATCGGGCCGTCACTGGGCACCACGCGCCAGCTGACGATGTCGGCGTCCGGGCAGGTCTGGTAGACGAGCCCGGCGATGAAGGTCCCGTGGCCCGACAGCGAGTCGATGACGCCGTCGAGCGGGCCGACCTGGTCGAAGCGGACCTCCGGGTCCGTCGCCGCGTCGTCGTAGCCGATCGCGTGGCCGTCCAGCGTGACGTCGGTCTTCACGATCCCGTCGAGCCAGGGGTGGCTGCCGCAGCCGGTGTCGAGGATCGCCACCACCGGCCGGCGTCCCGCGATCTCGGAGTCCGGCCGCCGCACCGGCGGCCTGCCGACGTAGCGGACCGGCTGCCGGCCGCCCTGTCCGGCGTAGACATAGCTCATCGCCGGGCTGGAGTCGTGCACCGGGCTCGAGTCGTGCAGCGGGCTGGAGTCGTGCAGCGGGCTCGAGTCGTGCAGCGGGCTCGAGTCGTGCAGCGGGTCGGAGGAGATGCCCGAGGTGGTCGCGTGCAGCACGTGGTCGAGCCCCGCGGCGCGGATCGCGTCGTCGCCGGCCCTGGCCCGCGCCTGCTGCAGCAGGAGGAAGCCGTCGGGCGGGCGGACCGCGCGGCCCTCGGCCACGGTGATGGTGCCGATCAGGATCCCGAAGTCCAGCCCCTGGGTGCGCCGGTCCTCGCCCTTGAACTCCAGGCTCCACCCGAGCTCCTTCGCGGCCTCGGTGAGGTGGCCGCGCACCTCCTCGTCGCCAGGGCCCCTCCGGACCAGGACCCGCGGGCCGACGTAGGCGGTGGACAGCGGCACCGGCCGGTTGTTCACCTGCGGTGCCGTCGCAGGGTCGAGGACGCGGACCTGCCACGGGTCTCCCGCCCACCTCCTCGCGTCCGACGGGGCCTGGCGGTCCGGCACGGGAAGCAATGGAACTCCTCAGGTCTTGGGGTCAGGTCTCGGAGGCGGGTCAGATCTCGAAGGCGGGTGTCATGAACGAGGTGCTGCCGTCGGTGGGCTCCAGGCGCAGCCGCAGCATCCCGGGCGCGAGCTCGGGGAGCTCGAAGCGACCGGTGTCACCGATGTCGATGGCGGCGGCGTCGGACCAGCCCGAAGCCGTCTCGCGCTGGACCACCACCGCGATCGGTGACGGTGGTACCACCCAGCCGTCGATGCGCGAGCTCGCTCCCTCGCCGGAGACCCGCAGCAGCAGGTCGACGCCGTCGTGGGCGAAGCGGAGCGTGTACGCCGTCGCAGAGCCGCCGCGGGCGCCCGCGAGCTCCTCGGTGCGCTCGACGAGGAGCATCAGCTCGATGTCGAGGCCCACGTCGTAGAGCTCGGACGCCGCCAGCGCGGCCGCACCCTGGGCCCGGGCGACGAGGTCCTCCGGGACGGGGTCGTGGAGGTCCCAGTAGGCGCGGATGCCGGCGAAGATGCTGTCGTCGGTGAGCTCGGGCAGGTCAGTCATCGTCAGTCCCCCGTGACGTCGGGTCGGGCCTGGATCAGTGCGCGCAGCTTGGACAGGCAACGGCCCCGGGTCGGGCCGATGCTGCCCACGGGCATCCCGAGGTTCGCCGCGATCGTGGAGTAGTCGGGACGGTGCTCGAAGGCCACGATCCGCAGCAGCGCCTGGCACCGCTCGGACAGCTTCTCGACGGCGTCCCACAGCCGGTCCTCGCCGTCACGGCGGACGACCTCGGTCTCGGGTGACTCCTCCTCGGGCAGCCGGCGGGCCAGCTCGTCGTCCTCCACCGGGATGCCCCGGCCGGTCGCCCTGGCCACCCGCCAGGCCTCACGGCGGGCCGTGGTGGTGAGCCATCCGCCGACCGCGGCTGCCTCCTGGATCGCCTCGCGCGAGCGCACGAGGGAGAGCCAGGTGGTCTGGACGACGTCCTCGGCGACCTCGTTGGACAGGCGGTAGGCGCGGACCACGTGCCAGAGCACGGGTGTCATCACCCGGACCAGGTCGTCGAGCGCGACGGCGTCACCCGCGGTCCAGCGCTCGAACGCGGACGCGGCCTGGCTCCAGACCTCGCCCGGACGTTCGGTCGCGGCGCCACCGATGGTCAAGCGAACCTCCCCCGAGGACCCACCGTGTAACCGAGTTGTCACGACGTACAGGAGCCGCACGGCCGGAGCCTGATACACGTCGAGTGCACAGCGTCGCACCTTCGTGCCTCGGGTGCGAGGCCCGAGGGTCCGGCGCTGATGTTCCCGGCGGCCGATAGCCTCGGCGAGTGACCCCCACCGTGCGCTCCATCGGCCCGGAGGAGCACCTCGCGTTCCTGCGCGCGCAGCGCTCGGCCAGCTTCCTGCAGACCCCGGCATGGGGCCGGGTGAAGTCGGAGTGGCGGCACGAGTCGCTCGGCTGGTACGCCGGCCCGGAGCCGGACGCGCAGCTCGTCGGCGCCGGGCTGGTGCTCTACCGCCGGCTGCCGCGGCTGCGGCGTCACCTCGCCTACCTGCCCGAGGGTCCGGTCATCGACTGGTCGACCGACCGGCTCGGCGACTGGCTGGCGCCGATGGCGGCGTACCTGGAGGAGCGCGGAGCGTTCGGCATCCGGATGGGGCCGCCGGTGGTCACCCGTCGCTGGACCGCGGCCCAGGTCAAGGAGGGGCTGGCCGCCCCGGCCGTGCGCCGGCTCGGCGACCTCCCGCCCCACGACCGCGACCCGGTCGGCGCCCGCGTGGTCTCCCAGCTCACCTCGCTCGGCTGGCGAGCCCAAGGCACGGACGAAGGGTTCGCGATCGGCCAGCCGCAGTACGTCTTCCAGGTCCCGCTGGCCGGCCGCACCGAGGCCGAGGTGCTGGCCGGCATGAACCAGCTGTGGCGGCGCAACATCAAGAAGGCCGACAAGGCCGGCGTCGAGGTCACCACCAGCACCGGTCGCGGGGACGAGGAGGGCGACCTCAAGCTCTTCCACGACCTCTACGTGCACACCGCCGCGCGCGACCACTTCACCCCGCGCGGGCTGGCCTACTTCCGGGTGATGGCCGACGCGCTCGGCGGCGAGGACCCCGACCGGTTCCGCCTCCACCTCGCCCGCCACGAGGGCGACCTGGTCGCGGCCACGATCATGGTCCGGGTCGGCGCGCACGCGTGGTACTCCTACGGCGCTTCCTCCACCGAGAAGCGCGACGTCCGCGGCTCCAACGCCGTCCAGTGGGCGATGCTGCGGTCGGCGATCGCCGCCGGTGCCGACGTCTACGACCTGCGCGGCATCACGCCGACGCTGGACGCCGACGACAGCCACGTCGGGCTCATCCAGTTCAAGGTCGGCACCGGCGGCGAGGCGGTGGAGTACGCCGGCGAGTGGGACCTGCCGCTCAGCCGGCTCCTCTACAAGGCCTTCGACCTCTACATGAGCAGGCGGCGATGAGCCTGACGCTCCGCGTCGACGGCGACCGCTGGCGCGCGCACCTGCGCGCCGTGGCCGAGGCCACGCCCGGGCTGGTCCCGGTCGCCAAGGGCAACGGCTACGGCTTCTCGCTCGGCCGGCTGGCCCGCAGGGCCGGCTGGCTGGGCGTCGACACGCTCGCGGTCGGGACCTACGAGGAGCTGCCCGAGGTGGCGTCGCGGTACGCCGACGACCTGCTCATGCTCACGCCGTGGCGGTCCTTCCAGCCCGCGCCGGACCCGGCGCTGCGCAAGCGCGTGATCCACACCGTGAGCCGTCCCGGCGACCTGGCAGGGCTGCTCGAGGCGATGCCCGGTGCGCGCTTCGTGCTCGAGCTCGAGACGTCGATGCGACGCCACGGCATGACCGCACAGCAGCTGTGGGACCTGGCCGGGAAGCTGGGTGGGAGGCTGGGCGGCGGCCGGCTCGAGGGCGTCGCCCTGCACCTGCCGCTGGCGGGCGCGCGTGGTCACCAGGCCGAGGTGGAGCGGCTGCTCACCGACCTCGTCGCGGCCGACCTCCCGACGACGACGGTGTGGGTCAGCCACCTCACGCCGGCCGAGCTGGCCACCCTCCGCACGTCGTACGCCGACCTGACCCTGCGCCCGCGCATCGGCACCGACCTGTGGCTCGGCGACCGCGAGGCGCTCCACGTCACCGCGACCGTCCTCGACGTCCACGAGCTGCGGCGCGGCGACGTCTACGGCTACCGCGGACGCGCCGCCCGGCATGACGGGCACCTGGTCGTGGTCAGCGGCGGCACCGCGCACGGCATCGGGCTCGAGTCGCCGATGGGCGAGAGCGGCCTGCGGGCCCGCGCGGCGGTCGCGGCCCGCGGCGGGCTGGATGCGACAGGACGCACCCGGTCGCCGTTCTGGGTCGACGGCAAGCAGCGGTGGTTCGCCGAGCCGCCGCACATGCAGGCCTCGATGCTGTGGCTGCCCGGTGACGCCCGCGCCCCCGAGGTCGGTGACGAGGTCGACGCGCGGGTGCGCTACACCGCGACGACGTTCGACCGCGTCGAGATCGGCTGAGGTGGGTCCGGCTCCCGCTCGACGACGTCGTGCTCCGGACGCAGCACGTCGCGCGTCACCATCGCCACGAGGTAGAGCTCGCCGAGCATCCGGACGATGACCGCGACCCAGTAGAAGCCGACGTCCTGGCCCTCGCTGGGCTGCAGGTCTCCCTGGAGGTACCACCAGACCGAGGCGAAGTAGAAGACCTCGCACGCCTGCCAGACCAGCTGGTCGCGCCAGCGGGGCCGGGCCAGGGCGGCCAGGGGAAGGAGCCACAGCACGTACTGCGGCGAGTAGACCTTGTTGACGAGCAGGAAGCCCGCCACGACCAGGAAGCCGAGCTGGGCCAGCCGGGGCGTGGACGGCGCGCGGAGGCCGACGACCGCGACCGCGACGCACCACAGCCCGAACAGCGCCCACGACCAGTGGTTGACCGTGCCCGCGCTGATGGTGGTCTCACGGATCTGGCTCAGCACCAGCCAGCCGGAGCCGAGGTCGGGGCCGCGCTCGGAGTTGAACTCCCAGAACCGCATCCACTCGGCCCTGCCGCTGAGGTAGGCCGGCGCGTTGAGCAGGAACCAGGACGCGGCCGCCGCCAGCACGGTGTCGACCAGGTCGCGGTAGCGGCGCTGGCGCAGGCAGATGATGGCGATCGGTCCCAGCAGGAACAGCGGGTACAGCTTGGTCGCCGTACCGATCCCGATCAGGACGCCGGTCGCCAGCGGCCGGTCGCGCGCCCAGGTGAACAGGGCGCCCGCGACGAAGACCACCGCGAGCATGTCCCAGTTGATGATCCCGGTGAGCAGCAGGGTCGGTGAGGCGGCGAAGATCGCGGCGTCCCACGGCCGCCGCGGATTGACCCCGGCGAGCAGCCAGGCCGACAGGATCGCCAGCGCCGCGAAGACGAGGGTGTTGACGATGACGAAGCCCCGCAGCTCCTTCTGGACCTGGCCGGTCGCGGCCACGTCGCCGGTCGGCTGGTCGGCGCGGGTGGAGACGTCGCCCGCACCCGTCACCTTCTGGGTCACCCAGGCGGCACCGTAGGCGAAGTAGGCGATGCCGACGGGGTACTCCATCACCTCGTAGCGGGCCCGCACCTGCGGGTCGTCGGAGAACGGCCAGTCCAGCTCGACCAGCCCGCGTCCGGTGTAGAGGTAGGGCAGGTCCGAGTAGCACATGTGCGTGTAGCGGTCCTCGTTGGCCCAGTGGCCCTGGTAGCAGCCGCTCTTCTGCACCATCCCGAGCGCGAAGCACACCGCGGCCATGAGCACCAGCACCCGCACCGGCGTCCACCACGGGTGACCGGCAGACCGGCGCCCGAAGGGTCCGCCCACGCCCTCGCTCAGCGCAGTGACGACCGGGTCGTCCAGGGTCGGGTGGACGTGGTCGCCCCTGCCCCCGGACCCCTTCCCGGACGGCTCCCCGGGCGGCTCGGGAAGGCGCGTCACGTCACCAGCGCATCCGGTTCCAGAACGCCGGCAACGCCATCGCCCGGCCCGCCGACGGGCTGGTCGTGGAGCTCGGGGTCGGCGTCGGTGTCCCGCAGCCGAGGATGCCGCAGGTGTCGGTCGGCGTCGGTGGTGTGGGGGGCGGCGGTGTGCTGGTCGGCGGCGGCGGCACCTCGGTCGTCGGCGTCTGGGTGGGTGTCGGCACCTGTGTCGGCGTCTTCGTCGGCTTGCCGGTCTCGCTCGGCGAGTGGGTCGGCGTCGGCGACTTCGTCGGCTTCGGCGGGAGGGTCGGGGCGTGGCCGTCCTCGGGCGCGTCGCCGTCGACGTTCGCCGGCGGCGGGAAGTCCTCGACCTCCACACCCTCCATGTCGCGCTTCATGATGTCGGTCCAGGTGTCGGCGGGGTAGTCGCCACCGAAGTACGACGGCAGCCAGCCGTCGAGCTGCTCGTTGCCCTTGCCGCGGACGTACATCACCGACGTGGCCAGCTGCGGCGTGTAGCCGGTGAACCAGGCCGAGTCGACCTGGTCCTTGTCGTTGGTCGCGGTGCCGGTCTTGCCCGCGGCGGGCCGGCCCAGACCCAGGGCGGCGGTGCCGGTGCCCTGCTGGACCACCTGCTGCAGCGCGTAGCTGACGTCCGCGGCGATGTCTGCGCCCTGCTCCTTGTCGATGACCTGCTGGTCGCTCTCGGAGTGGTCGTAGAGGACCTCGCCGTCCTTCGAGGTCACCTTCTCGATGATGAACGGCTCATGGAACCGGCCGCCGTTGGCGATGGTCGCGTAGGCGTTGGCCAGGTTGATCGGGCTGATCGTCGCGCTGCCCAGGGTGATGCTCGGGTAGGGGTCGAGACCGGCGCTCGCGCGCGGGAAGCCGTAGTGCTTGCCCGGGCCCTTGTTGGGCGGGATCCCCATCTTGTTCATCATCTCGAGGATCTGCTGCGGCCCGTCGGGCATCGACACGGTGAGGTCGGTGAACGCGGTGTTGATCGAGTCCTCGGTGGCCTTGAGCAGGTTGACGGCCGACCCGTAGTCGGTGTCCTGCTCGTTGCGGATCTCGGTGCCGTCCTCGAGCTCGAAGGGCGAGTTGCCGTCGAAGGTGTCCTTGAGCGAGTAGCCGGCCTTGAGCGCGGCGGCGAGCGAGAACGGCTTGACCGACGAGCCGGCCTGGCCGCCTGCGATCGCCCAGTTGATCTCACTGTCGAGGTAGTCCTGGCCGGCGTACATCCCCTGGACCGCGCCGGTCGCGACGTCCACGCTGGCCACGCCGACGTGGAGGTTCTTGTCGCTGTACTGCTTGCCCTCGGGGCGGACCTCGTTGACGCCCTGCTCGGCGGCGTCCATCGCCTTCTTGGTGAAGGTCGTCGTGATCCGCAGCCCGCCGCCGTCGATCTCGGACTCGGTGAACGGCTGCCCGGTCTCCTTGTTGGTGAGCGTGGTGAGCTCGTTCTTCACCATCGAGAGCACGTGGCCCCGCTGGCCGCCGTACTTGTCGTCGGTCTGGCCCGGGGAGAACTTGGGCAGCTTGCGACCCGCCTTCTTGACCTCGTCCTCGGTGATCTTCCCGGCGCTGGCCATCCCGGAGAGGACGTAGCGGTAGCGCTCGCGCAGCGCCTTCTTCGCGTCCTTCCCGGCGTCGGGGTTGTACTGCGAGGGGTTGTTGATGATCGAGGCCAGGGTCGCCGACTCCTGGAGGGTCAGGTCGTGGGCGTCCTTCTCGAAGTACGCCTTCGCCGCCGCCTGGATGCCGTAGGCGCCGCGGCCGAAGTAGATGGTGTTGAGGTAGCCCTCGAGGATCTCCTGCTTGCTCACCTCCTTGCCCAGCTTGAGGGAGAGGATCGCCTCCTTCAGCTTGCGCGTGTAGGTGCGCTCCTGGGTGAGGTAGAGGATCTTGATGTACTGCTGGGTGATGGTCGAGGCACCCTGGGTGGCGTTGCCCTGCGCGTTGTTGAACAGCGCACGGACGATGCCCTTGTAGTCGATCCCGCTGTCGCTCCAGAACGTGCGGTTCTCGGCGGCGACGACCGCGTCCTTGATGTTCTGCGGCATCTGGTCATAGGAGATCGCGTCGCGGTTCTGGACGGCGTACTGGCCGATCTGGTCACCCTGACCGCCCTTGCCGTCGTCGTAGTAGACGAAGGAGGTGTTGGTCTCGAAGTCGGCGTTGGGGTCGGGCAGGTCGGTGGTCTTGTAGAGGTAGAGGAAGCCCGCGCACGCGACCAGCACGCAGACCAGCCCGGCGAGCAGCACGTAGAGCAGGACGCGACGGATCCTGGCGCCGCGGGTGCGCGGCTTCCTGGGCCTGCCGTTCTTGCCGAGGACGTCCGGCTTGCCGTTGGGGGCCTTCGTGGACCTCGCGGTCTTCGTGGACTTGGTGGCCTTCGTGGCCGGCGCCTTGGCGGCAGCCTTCTTGGCGGGAGGACGGCTCTTGCCGTTGCCCGAGCCCGCCTTCCGCTTGCCTGCCACGTCGACCGAGGGTACGCAACCGGCCCGAGAAAGGCCGACTCGGCGCGATGGTGCGTCGCGTCACGTCGGGCGCGGTGACAACGGACCGGTCGCCCCTGGTCTCACCTGACAAGCGTGTGGATTTGTCACCGATGTACCGGTTCTATGTACTGGCTGTACGTACCGGGCATTCCCAATCGGTGGATATATCGCTACGATATGTCTGTGGCACGGCGTGCGGAGACCATCGAGCTGGCAGTCCTCGGGCTGCTGCACGAGGGACCGATGCACGGCTACGAGCTGCGCAAGCGGCTCAACCTGATGCTCGGGTGGGGGCGCGTGCTGTCCTACGGCTCGCTCTACCCCACGCTGAAGAAGATGCTGCGGGGCCAGCTGATCGAGGAGTCGACGGCGTCGACCCCGATGTCACGCCGTCCCAAGATCGTCTACCAGGTGACCGCGGCCGGCACTCGAGAGTTCCAGCGGCTGATGTCCGAGGTCGGTCCCACCGCGTGGGAGGACGACAACTTCGACATCCGCTTCGCCTTCTTCTCCTCGACCGACATGGAGATCCGGCTGCGCGTGCTCGAGGGGCGGCGGACCCGCCTCCAGGAGCGGCTCGACCGGATCCAGCGCGAGCTGAACATGACCGAGCAGGAGGTCGACCGCTACGCCGGCGAGCTCCAGCGGCACGGCGTCGAGTCGGTCGAGCGCGAGGTCAACTGGCTCTCCGACCTCATCAACGCCGAGCGCAGCAACCCCACGAAGCCCAACCTGGGCACCCCGCCCACCACCGCAGAAACGTCCTGAGGACAGAGGAAAGGAACGCCCCCCATGGGTTCGGTTCGAGTAGCAATCGTCGGCGTCGGCAACTGTGCGACGTCCCTGATCCAGGGTGTCCACTACTACAGGGACGCCGACCCGGCCGCGACCGTGCCGGGCCTCATGCACGTCACCTTCGGTGACTACCACGTTCGCGACGTGGAGTTCGTGGCGGCGTTCGACGTCGACGACAAGAAGGTGGGCAAGGACCTCTCCGAGGCCATCAACGCCTCCGAGAACAACACGATCAAGATCTGCGACGTCCCGACCCTCGGCGTCGAGGTGCAGCGCGGTCCGACGCTCGACGGGCTCGGGAAGTACTACCGCGAGACCATCGAGGAGTCCGCGGCCGAGCCGGTCGACGTCGTGCAGGCGCTCAAGGACGTCCAGGCCGACGTGCTGGTCTCCTACCTGCCGGTGGGCTCGGAGGAGGCCGACAAGTTCTACGCCCAGTGCGCGATCGACGCCGGCGTGGCCTTCGTCAACGCCCTGCCGGTCTTCATCGCCTCCGACCCCGAGTGGGCGGCGAAGTTCGAGGCGGCAGGCGTCCCGATCGTCGGCGACGACATCAAGTCCCAGGTCGGCGCCACCATCACCCACCGGGTGCTCGCCAAGCTGTTCGAGGACCGCGGCGTGACGCTGGACCGCACCTACCAGCTCAACGTCGGCGGCAACATGGACTTCAAGAACATGCTCGAGCGCGAGCGGCTGGAGTCCAAGAAGGTCTCCAAGACCCAGGCAGTCACCTCCCAGATCCCTGACCGGGACCTCGGTGCGAAGAACGTCCACATCGGCCCGTCGGACTACGTGCAGTGGCTCGACGACCGCAAGAGGGCCTACGTCCGCCTCGAGGGGCGGGCCTTCGGCGACGTGCAGCTGAACCTGGAGTACAAGCTCGAGGTCTGGGACTCCCCCAACTCCGCGGGCATCATCATCGACGCGATCCGCGCGGCCAAGATCGCCAAGGATCGCGGCATCGGCGGCCCGATCCTGTCCGCCTCCTCCTACCTGATGAAGTCCCCACCGGTGCAGCGCCCGGACGACGAGGGCCGCGCCCGGGTGGAGGCGTTCATCAAGGGAGAAGAGTGAACACTC
>NZ_DASUFR010000070.1:0-2267 GCF_036274455.1 Nocardioides sp.
GTCCATGTAGACCGCATCGACGTCCGGGCGCTCCTCGCGGTCGACCTTGATGCTGACGAAGTGCTCGTTGAGGTAGGCCGCAGTGGCCTCGTCCTCGAACGACTCGTGGGCCATCACGTGGCACCAGTGGCAGGCGGCGTACCCCACGCTCAGCAGCACCGGCACGTTGCGACGCCGGGCCTCCTCGAACGCCCCCGGCTCCCACTCCCACCAGTCGACCGGGTTGTCCGCGTGCTGGAGGAGGTACGGCGATGTCGCGTCCTTCAGGCGGTTCGGCATCGAGCTCCTTCTCGCACGCGTACCCCGGGGTGACCCCCCACCCACACTACGGGTGGCTGATGATCACGAACGTCGTCGAAGTCGCAGGCGTCGGTGGCGCCCGCACCCCGGGTGCTTGCCCGGCGTTCGGCAGGGCACCGTTGGCCCATGGCCGGCGAGCTCGCGACGTACCGCCGCAAGCGCGACTTCACGCGCACGCCGGAGCCCGCGGGCGAGCTCGCGCCCGAGGGGCAACGGCGGTTCGTGGTGCAGCGGCACCGGGCCCGGCGGCTGCACTACGACTTCCGCCTCGAGATTGACGGTGTGCTCGTGAGCTGGGCGGTGCCGAAGGGGCCGACCCTCGACCCGTCGGTGAGGCGGCTGGCGGTCCACGTGGAGGACCACCCGGTCGAGTACCTGCACTTCGAGGGAGTGATCCCCGCCGGAGAGTACGGCGGCGGCGACGTGATCGTGTGGGACACCGGGACCTGGGAGCCGGGGAAGGGCGACCCGTCCAGGGCGCTGCGCAAGGGCGACCTCCACGTCGACCTGTACGGCGAGAAGCTCCGCGGCCGGTTCGTGCTGGTCCGCCGGGACGAGAAGGGGCCGGGGCACGAGGACGAGTGGATGCTGCTGCACAAGCGCGACGAGTTCGCGGCGGACGGCTGGGACCCCGAGGAGCACCCCCGCTCGGTGCTGACCGGACGGACCAACGACGAGGTGGCGGCCGACCCCGACAGGGAGTGGCGCTCGGACGCACCGGCGGCAGAGGCGGAGGTGTCCCTGTTGACCGGCTCCGGAGACCAGCTGCCCGACGAGGCGATCGACGCCCTCGAGCAGCTGCCGGCGAAGGGCGGGACCTGGGAGGTCTTCGGCCGGCGGCTGAAGGTCAGCAACCTCGACAAGGTGCTCTTCCCCGGGCGCGACGACGAGGAACCCGTCACCAAGCGCGAGCTGCTGGCCTACGCCGCCCGCATCGCGCCGGTGGCCCTGCCCTACCTCGAGGGCCGGCCGCTCAACATGCACCGCTACCCGGAAGGGGCCGACTGGCCCGGCTTCTGGCACAAGGAGCGGCCCGGCCACGCGCCGGCCTGGCTGGAGTGCTGGGAGAACCCCGAGGCCGAGGACGACGAGACCCAGGCCTACGTCGTGGTCGACGAGCCCGCCGCGCTGGTCTGGGTGGCCAACTTCGGCGCCCTGGAGTGGCACCCCTGGACCTCGCGCAAGGACGCGATGCACGAGCCGACCTACGCCCTGGTGGACCTCGACCCGGGCAGCGAGACGTCGTGGGACGACCTCCTCGTGCTGGCCCGGCTGCACCGCACCGCGCTGGACCACCTCGGCGTGGTCGGCCGGCCCAAGGTGACCGGCCGACGCGGGATCCAGGTGTGGATCCCGATCCGGCCGGGCTACACCTTCGCCGAGACCCGGGCCTGGGTCGAGCAGCTCTCCCGCACGGTCGGGAAGGTCGTCCCGGAGCTGGTCAGCTGGAAGTGGGAGGTGAAGGCGCGCAAGGGGCTGGCCCGCCTCGACTACACGCAGAACGCCGTGAACAAGACGCTCGTGGCGCCGTACTCACCGCGGCCTGCGGCGGGCGCACCGGTCTCGGTCCCGATCGCCTGGCACGAGCTCGACGACCCCGCGCTGCGGCCGGACCGGTGGACGGTCCGCACCGTGCTCGACCGGCTGGCGTTGGTGGGCGACCCGTTCCGGTCGCTGCTGGGGGTCGAGCAGGAGCTGCCTGACCTCTGATGGATGCTGGCCGGGTGGAGCTGCCAGAGGCCTACTACCTGCCCCTCGACGACGACACCTTCCGGTCCACCGCGGCGACCACGAGCCCGTGGGACCTGGACGCCCAGCACGGCGGTCCGCCCGCGGCGCTGCTGGCCAGGGCGGTGGACGCAACGACGGACGACCCGGCGTTCACGATCGCCCGGCTCACCGTCGACATGCTCGGTCCGATCCCGCAGGGCGTGGTCCGCACCGAGGCCGAGGTGGTCCGGCCGGGC
>NZ_DASUFR010000071.1:0-7514 GCF_036274455.1 Nocardioides sp.
GCATAGGTGTGCGCGGCCGGGTCCAGCGGCTTGTCGGACCGCCCGAAGCCGACCATGTCCGGCGCCACGCACCGGATCCCGGCCTCGGTGAGCACCCGGATGACATGCCGGTAGAGGAAGGACCACGACGGCTCGCCGTGCAGCAGCAGCGTCACCGGACCGTCGGCCGGGCCGGCGTCGACGTACGCCATCCGGAGGGTGCCCCCCTCGCCGTCCGGCACGTCGACGTAGGACGGGCTCCAGGCGAAGCCCGGAAGGAGCTCGAATCGGTCGTCCGGGGTCCGGTAGGTGTCCACGCCGGTCAGTGTGCTCCCTAGGATGACCGGCGATGACCAAGCCCCGCGTCTTCCTCGGCTCGTCCGGGAAGCAGACGAAGCTCCTCAAGTCGCTCAGCACCGGGCTCGCGTCCGTGGCCGACGTGGAGCCGTGGACCACCGTGTTCAGCCCCGGCGTGAGCACTCTCGACCGGCTGGTCGAGCTCACCCACGAGGTGGACTTCGCGGCGTTCGTGTTCGCCCAGGACGACTGGACCACGCCGACCACCGGCGACCCGGGTGCCGCGGTGCCCGGCATGGCCTCGCCCCGCGACAACGTGGTCTTCGAGGCCGGCCTGTTCGGAGGCGCGCTCGGCATGCGGCGCACGTTCATCCTGCACGCGAACGACGCGAAGCTGCCGACCGACCTGCTCGGGCTGACCGTGGTCCGCTACCCGCCGAGCCTGACCCCCGCCGAGCTCAAGGAGGTCAACCACAAGGTGCGCAGCGCCATCGAGTCCGTGGGCCGGCTGGCGCGGATCGAGGGCGACTGGTGGCAGTACGCCGTGACCGCGCGCTCGGAGCTCGAGCCCTCGGCGATCAGCCTGCTGCGGATCACCCGCGACCGGACCGGTGGCCTGGAGGTCTCCGGCCGGGCGTGGCAGCAGGACGGGACGCTGTCCTCCCGCTACTGGAGCGAGGCGTCGAAGGAGCGCACGGACCCCGCGGGCGTCTTCTACTTCCACCACGGCGAGCGCCCGCGCCACGCGGACGTGCCGCAGTTCCAGGGCACCGGCGAGATCAAGCTCGAGTCGACCGACCGCGCGACCGGCTACTACACCATCCGCGCCGACAACGAGCCGGGGACCTCGGTGCGTACGTCGGGTGTCTACCTGCGCGCCGACCCCGGCGACTGGGCGATCCTCGACTCGGGCACCGGCGACGAGCGTCGTGCGCTCATCGCCGAGCGGCTGCGCGACTGGGACGCGCAGGCCAACAGCTGAGCCCGGCAGGCGAGGCGCTCAGTCGCCCTCGGCGAGCTGGCGGGAGCGGTCGCGGGCCGACTCCATCGCCGCCAGGAACGCCGCTCGGACCTTGTGCACCTCGAGCTCGCGGAGCGCGGAGGCGGTGGTCCCGCCGGGCGAGGTGACCTGCTCGCGCAGCACGGTCGGGTGGGTGCCCGTCTCGCGGAGCATCTTGGCCGAGCCGACGAGGGTCTGGATCACGAGCTCGGTGGCCGTGGCGCGCGGCAGCCCGAGGTGGACGCCCGCCTCGATCATCGACTCGACGACGAAGAAGATGTAGGCCGGCCCCGAGCCGGAGATGGCCGTGACGGCGTCCTGCTGGCGCTCGGGGATGCGGACCACCTTCCCGACCGAGGCCATCAGCTCCTCGGCCTCGGCGAGGTGCGAGTCGTCGCAGTGGGTGCCGGGCGACACCGCGGCCATCCCCTCGTCGACGAGCGCCGGGGTGTTGGGCATGACGCGGACGACGGCCACCCCGTCCGGCACGCGGGACTCGATGAACGCCGTGGTGATGCCGGCCGCCAGCGAGACCACGAGCTGGCCCGGTCGCAGCACCGGACCGATCTCCTCGAGGAGGTCGGCCATGTCCTGGGGCTTGACCACGATCGCGACGGTGTCGGCCTTGGTCGCCGCCTCGACGTTGCCGACGACCGCGACGCCGTACCGCTCCTCGAGCTCGCGGGCCCGCTCCGCACGCTTCTCGCCCACGAGCAGGTGGTCGACGCGGCGGCCGGCGCGGACGAGGCCGGACAGGAGGGTCTCGCCCATGACGCCGGCGCCGAGGATGGCGGTCTGCTTCATCGCACTCACTTCTTCGAGACGAGGGATCGCAGGAAGAATGTCAGGTTCTGCGGGCGCTCGGCGAGGCGGCGCATCAGGTAGCCGTACCACTCCTGGCCGTAGGGGATGTAGACCCGCACCCGCTCCCCGGCCCTCACCAGCCGGCGCTGCTCCTCGGGGCGGATGCCGTAGAGCATCTGGAACTCGTAGGACCCCTGCTCACGGCCGTAGCGGCTGGCCAGTGACGAGGCGATCTCGATCAGCCGCGGGTCGTGGGTGGCGATCATCGGGTAGCCCTGGCCGGCCATCAGCACCTTGAGGCAGCGCACGTAGGACCGGTCGACGTCGAGGTCGCTCTGGAAGGCGACCTCCTCGGGCTCGTTGTAGGCGCCCTTGCAGAGCCGGACCCGCGAGCCCTCGTAGGCGAGCGCCCGACAGTCGGCCTCGGTCCGGTGCAGGTAGGCCTGGAGCACCGCCCCGGTCTCGGGGAAGTCCTTGCGCAGCTCGCGGAGGATGGCGAGCGTCGAGTCGGTGGTGGTGTGGTCCTCCATGTCGAGGGTCACGGTCGTCCCGGCGTTGCGCGCGGCCCGGCAGATGGTGCGGGCGTTCTCGAGCGCGATCTTGTGGCCTCCCCCGTAGCCGGCGTCGTCGGGCAGCGCCTGGCCGATCGCGGACAGCTTCACCGAGACCTCGGCCGACCGGGTCAGCCCACGCGCGGAGAGCTGCTCGAGGACGTCGAGGTAGGCCGCCACGGTCGCGTCGGCCTGCTCGGTGTCGAGGGTGTCCTCGCCGAGGAAGTCGAGGGTGACGCGGATCCCGTCCTCGACCAGCGCCGCGGTCGCGTCGACCACCGCCTCGGTGGTCTCGCCGGGCACGTAGCTGCGGACGATCCCCGCCGAGACCGGCATCGTGCTGACCAGCTGCTTGACCTTCCCGCTGCGGCTGAGCAGGAGCAGCGGCCGGGTGAGAAGGGCCATGGCCAAAGGCTACGTCCCGGCCGCGCTACGGCGTACGCCGCCGCAGCGTCGCCGCACCGAGGGCGAGGCCGCCCAGGGCGAAGGCAGCGATGACGAGCATGTCCCTCCACACAGTCGCGGTGTCTGTCCCGTTGGTGAGGTGGGTCATCGCGTCCACCGCGTAGGAGAGCGGCAGCACGTTGCTGATCGCGTGCAGCACGGTGGGCAGAGCATCGCGCGGCAGGAACAGCCCGCACAGCAGCACCTGGGGGAACACGATCGCAGGCATGAACTGGACCGCCTGGAACTCGGTGCGCGCGAAGGCGCTGACGAACAGCCCGAGCGTCGAGCCGAGCACGGCATCGACCACCGCGACCAGGCCGAGCATCCAGACCGAGCCCTGGATGTCCAGCCCGAGCAGGCCCACCGAGACGGTCACCGCGAGGAGGGCCTGGACGGTGGCGACCAGACCGAAGGCGATCGCGTAGCCGAGGAGGAAGTCGAGCTTGCCCATCGGCATCGCGAGCAGCCGCTCGAGGGTGCCGCCGGACCGCTCGCGCAGCGTGGTGATGCTGGTCACCAGGAACATCGTGACGAACGGGAACAGCGCGAGCACCGCAGGCCCGAACCGGTTGAACGGGTCGCCGATCGTGTCCTTGAACATCCACCACAGCAAGGAGATCAGCACGCACGGGACGACGAGCATCAGCGCGATGGTCCTGGGGTCGCGCCTGAGCTGGGTCAGGACCCGGGCCGCGACGGCGAGGGTGATCCGCGGGGTGTTCATGCCGCCGCCTCGTCGATGAGTGCCAGGAACGCGCTCTCGACGTCCTGGACCCCGGCCTGCTGCTTGATCCTCGCCGGGGTGTCCTGGGCGAGGATCTTCCCGTCGCGCATCAGCAGCAGCTGGTCGCAGCGCTCGGCCTCGTCCATCACGTGGCTGGACACGAAGAGGGCCGCGCCTCCCGCGGCCAGCTCGTGGAACAGCTGCCACAGGTCGCGACGCAGGACCGGGTCCAGCTCGACGGTGGGTTCGTCCAGCACCACCACGGCGGGCGACCCGAGCAGGGCCGCGGCCAGGCTGACCCGTGAGTGCTGGCCGCCGCTGAGCCGGCCGACCAACGCACCGGCGTGCGAGCCGAGGTCGACCGCCTCGATCACTCTCGAGACCTCGGAGTCGGGGCAGCCGAGCACTCGGGCGAAGAAGCGCAGGTTCTCGGTCACGGTGAGGTCGTCGTAGACGCTGTCCTCCTGGGTGCGGTAGCCGATCCGGTTGCGCAGCGCGGCGCTGCCGGCCGGCTCGCCGAGCACCCGGACCTCGCCGCCAGTGATCTGCTGCACGCCCACGATCGAGCGGAGCAGCGTGGACTTGCCGCAGCCGCTCGGGCCGAGCAGCCCGGTCACGCCGGGGCCGATCTCGAGGTCGAGCTCCTGGAGCACCGGCCGGCCGCTGCGGACGACGGTGAGGCCACGCACCTCGATGACACTATTCACCATATGATGAATTATCCTCCTCGGGAGCCAGGTCCGCAACCGGCAGGACCCTTGGCTCAGGCGAGCGGCATCTCGAGGTACCGCTGGAGCGTCGGGGCGTACGCCGCCACGAGCTCGTCGTGCGAGGCCGAGGCCAGCGGCTCGACGCCGACGACGTAGCGCACCAGCACGATCCCCATCAGCTGCGAGGCGACCAGAGACATCCGGCGTTCGGGCTGGTCGACGCCGAGCCGGGTGCCGATCGGACCCAGCACCATCTGCATGAAGCCGTCGCGGACCAGCTGGCGCCCATCCGGCTCGAAGACCCGGCGCACGAGGGCGAGCAGGGGCAGCCGGGTGGCCTCGTCGTCCCAGATGGTGAGGAAGGTACGCAGCAGCCGCTCCCCTGCGCCGTCGATGCCACCATCGGCGACCGGCAGCAGCACCTCGCGCGGGTCCAGCGGCGCCTCGAGCGCGGCGAGGAACAGCTCGTCCTTGGTGCCGAAGTAGTGGTGCACCAGCGCCGAGTCGACACCCGCCGCGGTGGCGATGGCGCGCACCGAGGTGCCGGCGTACCCGTGGCTGGCGAAGAGCGCCCGCGCCTGCGCCAGGATCTCGGCGCGGGTGTCCGGCGACCCGGGGCGTCGTCCGCGTCGCGTCGAGGCCGCCATGCCCAGAAGGCTAGTGCCGGGCGTCACCAGGACGAGGCCGCGCGCGGCGGCGTACTCCCCCGGGAGTACGCCGCCCACGGCCTGGCGCCCAGAAGCCTCCCCGGGGCCGACGACCGCGAGGTGGCGCTCGCCGCACGATCGGGCCATGACCTCTCCATCGACCCTCCCTCGCCCCATCCCCGACCTCGAACCGGCCCCGCCCGCAGGCGGCGGCCGCCTGACCCGGATCGTCAGCAGCGCTCCCCGGCGCAGCCTGCTGGCGGTGTTCTTCTTCGTCCTCGTCGCCGGCTTCTTCGGCGGCCCGCTGGCGGGCTCCCTGGACTCCTCCGGCGGGTTCGCCAGCGACCACGCGGACTCGGTGAAGGCCGTCGACACCATCGAGGCCGCCACCGGGACCGAGCCCGGCGCGGGCATCGTCATCGTCGTCGACACCCCGGACGGACTGCCGGCCGACGCGGGCCGGGTCCAGCAGGTGTCCGACTCCCTCGCCGCCCAGCCCGGCGTCGCCCGGGTCACCTCCGCCGCGTCGCGGGGTGACCCCGATGGCCTCGTCTCCCGGGACGGCACCCAGGCCCTCGTGCTCGGCACGCTCTCGGCGCACGCCGACGACGACGAGGTCGCCCAGGCCGTCCTGGACACCTTCGACGGCCGGGCCGGCGTCACGGTCGGCGGCCCCGCGGTCGCAGGCCTGCAGATCGGCAGCACCGTCACCGAGGACCTCGGCCGGGCCGAGATGCTGGCCTTCCCGGTCCTGATCCTGCTCTCGCTGCTGTTCTTCCGCGGCCGGGCCGCGCTGATCCCGCTGGTCGTCGGCGTCACCACCGTGCTCGGCACGTTCCTGGTGCTGACCGGCGCCAACCATCTCTACGGGCTGAGCATCTTCGCGCTCAACCTGGTCATCGGGCTCGGGCTCGGCCTGGCCATCGACTACACGCTGTTCCTGCTGACCCGCTACCGCGAGGAGCTGGACCGGCAGGGACCGACCGCCGGCGCCATCGCCACCACGATGCGCACGGCCGGCCGCACCGTCGCCTTCTCGGCGACGACGGTCGCGGTGGCCCTGGCCGCGCTCACCGTGTTCCCGCTCGGCTTCATCAAGTCGATGGGCATCGCCGGTGCCACGGTGGCGGTCGTGGCCGCCCTCGCGGCGCTCGTCGTCACGCCCGCGATGTTCGGGCTGTGGGGCGGCCGGCTGGCGCACCGACGGCACCGCACCGCCGACGACCGGGGCCGCTGGTACCGCCTGTCCCACGCGGTGATGCGTCGGCCCGGCGCGGTCGCGGTCGTGACCGGGGTGGTCATGCTCGCCCTGGCCGCACCCGCGGTGCGCGCGCAGTGGACCCCGGTCGACAGCTCGGTCATCCCGACCGACCAGAGCTCGCGGACCGTCGCCGACGCCACCGAGACCGCCTTCGGCGGGACCGGGACCAGCCCGCTGACGATCGCGGTCACCACGAGCCGGCCCGACGACCCCGCGGCGGTCACGGCGTACGCCGACCAGGTCAACGCCCTGCCCGGCGTCGCCGCGCCCGGCACCCCGGTCCAGCTCGACGCGCGCACCTGGCAGCTCGACGTGAGCGCCGCCGGCGACCCCGCCGGGGACACCGCGCAGCGGCTGGTCGAGGAGGCGCGAGCGGTGGACGCCGGCCCCGGGGTGCGGACCCTGGTCGCCGGGCCTGCGGCGGAGTTCGTCGACCAGCAGTCGGCGATCGGCAGCCGCCTGGCCCTCGCCCTCGGCCTCCTGGTCGCGCTGACGCTCGTCGTGCTGTGGCTGATGACCGGCTCGGTCGTGCTCCCCGTCAAGGCGGTCGTGATGAACACCCTCACCGTGGGCGCGTCGCTGGGCGTGCTGACCTTCGTCTACCAGGACGGCCGGTTCAGCGACCTGCTGGGCTACACGCCGAACGGCGGGATCGAGCCCACCGACTTCCTGGTCACGGCCACGCTGATCTTCGCCCTGTCGACCGACTACGGCGTCTTCCTGCTGGGCCGGATCAAGGAGGCCCGGGACAGCGGTCTCGGCGAGCGCGAGTCGGTCGCGGTCGGTGTCCAGCGCACCGGTGCCGTGGTCACGGCGGCGGCGATCCTGCTGGCCGTGGCGATCGGCGCATTCAGCACCAGCTCGATCTCGTTCATCCAGCAGATCGGGGTGGCCACCGCGTTCGGCGTGCTCGTGGACGCCTTCGTGGTCCGATCCCTGCTCGTGCCCGCGCTGATGGGGCTGCTCGGCCGGTACAACTGGTGGGCGCCGATGCCGCTGCGCCGGCTGCACGACCGGATCGCACCGGCCGCGCACTGAGGCCGGACCGAGCATCGCTGTGGCACCCCTGTCGCGCGCCGCCTACCGTTCACCCG
>NZ_DASUFR010000072.1:0-4274 GCF_036274455.1 Nocardioides sp.
AATTGTCCGGTACGCGATAATGGGACCGTGCGTCTCTCCGCAGCGGTGCTACCCCCCGAGCCCGCACTGCGCGAGCTCGTCGACGTCGTCCGGTCCGCCGGCCCCGACAGTCCCGAGCTCGACCCGGTGCCGGTCGAGTCGATGTGCGTGCCGATCTCCAGCTTCGGCAACGTGGCACGGCGTGATGCCGTGAGCCTGGCGCGCGTCCTCGCCGAGGCGGCCGCGACCTGGCCGTGCCCGAAGCTCTACTTCGCCGGGGGGACCGCGCTGGAGTGGCGTGGCGACTTCTCGGTCTGGGCGAAGCTCGACGGGGACGTGGACGCGCTCGCCGCCGTGGGCCGTGGGGTGCCCGCCGCGGTGCAGCGGCTCGGCTTCTTCGTCGACCGGCGCAAGTTCCGCCCCTGGCTCTCCGTCGGCGAGATCACCGACGTCACCACCGCGCCGTACCTCGAGCGGCTCGTGCAGGCCCTCGAGGAGCTCCGAGGGCAGCCGTGGGAGCTGTCCGAGCTCTGCCTCCTGCACCGGTTGCCGGTGGAGCCGGGGGGGCGCGAGCAGTTCGAGATCCTGGAGCGGCTCCCGCTCGGCGCCGGCTAGCGGGAACGAACCCCCGGCTCGAGGGGAAGCAAGTCCCGGCTCGAGGGGAAGCAAGTCCCGGCTCGGCGGGAAGGCTCAGGGGGACTCGACGAGCGCGGTGACGCCCCGGTTCTTCCGGATCACCTCGGCCACCTCGGCGGCGGGCATCGGGCGGTGCAGCAGGTACCCCTGCGCGTACGGCGCCTCGACGTGCTCGCGCAGGTGCTGGAGCTGGCTGGCGCGCTCGATGCCCTCGACCACCACGTCCAGCCCCAGCGCGTGGCCCATCATCGCGATCGAGGAGAGCAGCGCGCAGGAACGCTCGTCGCGGTCGATGCTCTCGGAGAAGGAGTTGTCGGTCTTGACGATCCGGACCGGCATGTCCTGCAGGTAGCCGATCGAGGAGAACCCGACGCCGAAGTCGTCGATCGCGAAGGCGACGCCGCGCTCGGCCAGGCGTGCCATCACCGCCAGCGACTCCGGCTCGTTGCCCACGTAGTCGCGCTCGGTGATCTCCAGCACGAGGTCCATGCCGCCGAGCCGCTCGAGCGTCTCCTCGACCTTGGTGACGAAGGCGGGCTCCCGCAGCTGCTTGGGGGAGATGTTGATCCCCATGGTGAGCGGGCCGCCGGCCGCCTCCCGCAGCATCGTGGCGTCGGCCACGGCCAGGTCCATCACCACGTCGCCGAGAGCCACCACGAGGCCGCTCTCCTCGGCGGCGCGGATGAAGGTGTCCGGGGGTACCGCGACGCCGTTCGAGGTCCACCGGGCGAGCGCCTCGACACCGACGATGTGGCCGCTCTCCACCTGCACCACCGGCTGGTAGACGAGCCGAAGGTCGCCGGCCGCGACCGACGCGCGCAGGGACTCCAGCAGCTCGAGCCGCTCCACCCGGGAGTGGCCGAGAGAGCGCTCGTACTGGACGTACTGGTCCTTGCCCTGCGCCTTCGCCTGGTACATCGCCATGTCGGCGTTGCGCAGCAGGTGCTCGGCCGAGCGCCCGGTGTCGCCGAACGCCACCCCGATGCTGACCCCGAGCGGCACCTGGTGGCCCGCGACCACGGCGCCGCTGCGGATCGCGGCGAGGATCCGCTCCGCGGCCGCGTCGACCTCGTTGTCACGCACGTCCTCGAGCAGGATGGCGAACTCGTCACCGCCGAGGCGGGCGACGGTGTCGCTCTCCCGTACGGACGCGGTCAGCCGCTGCGCCACGTCGACGAGCACCGCGTCCCCGGCCGCGTGCCCGAACCGGTCGTTGACCGGCTTGAAGCCGTCGAGGTCGATGAAGAGGAGGGCCACCCGGACCTTGCGACGCCGGGCCAGGTGCAGCGCGTGTGCGACCCGGTCCAGGAGGATGCCGCGGTTGGGCAGGTCGGTCAGCGGGTCGTGGCGCGCGTAGTGGACCATGTCGTCGGTCAGCTGCATCCGGGCGAACGCGTCGGCGACGATCACCGCGAGCGCGTCCAGTGCGTGCTGGTCGGCGCCGACCGTCGACCGGGCGCGGTCCCGCGCCGGGGCGACGATCCAGAGAGCGTCCTTGCCGCGGCGTACCTGAGCCCCGATCTCGTACGCCGCCGGGGGCGAGCTCAGGACCTCGACGTCCCGCATCCGCACCAGCCGGCGAGCGTCGTGCAACAGCGCCTCGATGATGAGGCCGGTCTCGTGCAGCGCCTGGACCCGGACCGCGGCCTCGAAGAGCACGGTGAGCCGGCGGGCATTCTCCCGGCTACGAGCGATCGCCCTGGTCGACACCAGCAGGGTGATCAACGGGATCACCAGCAGGGTGAGCATCCAGCCGGGGCTGTCCCGGTGGACCACGGCGGCGAGGTAGCCGATCAGGTCGAACGGCACGAAGCAGGCGACCGCGACCCAGGTGCCCGCCTGGACCAGGTGCCCCCGGACCGGGGTGCCGGTGTCGATGGCGATCGAGATCGCCGACAGCACGTAGTCGACGAAGAAGTAGGCAGCGGCGGCCGCGACCATCGCCAGGAGCTCACGCGGCGTACCGATCGCCGGACCGCGGACGGCGTGCAGGGCCACCGCCGCCGCGGCACCGGCCACCAGGCCGACGCCGATGTTGAACAGCTGGGCGGTGGGTCGCTTGCCCGAGGTGAGCTGGGTGACCACCACGGCCACACCCCAGACCGCGACAGCACTCCGCGCGTCGAAGGTGCAGAGCAGGAACATCAGCACCGTCGAGTCGAAGCCGATCTCGATGCCGCCGTCCTCCCCGTCGAGGTTCATCGGGAAGCGGGCCACGACGACGACCAGCGGCACGCCGAGCAGGGTGGCGAGGGCGACAGGCCAGCCACCGGCCCAGGCGTGCGGCGCGACGGCTGCCAGCAGCGCCAGCCCGACGAGGCACAGGGAGAGGTCGAAGACCCAGCTGCGCGAGTCGCGCAGCCTGGTCCTGTGGTTCCCCATGGCGGCCCCCTAGTCCGACGAGCCTGCCCAGTATCAAGCGGCCCCCCGGCCCTCCGCGGGCGAATGGGAAGGAATGGCCCGGGAGGGTCAGGGTCCGCGCTCCGGCCGGTGGGGTCCGGGCCCGGTGACCGCTGAGTGCGCATACCCATGCGCGGTGCCCGCTCGGCCCGGAATCGTGGACCCATGAGCTTCGTCGCCCCGGCCGACCGGCCGCGCACCACCCACCCCGCCACCAGCTCACAGCTCGACTGGCTCGCCTCGCAGCTGGCCCTCTGGCAGTCCGAGGGGCTCGTCGGCCCGGACCAGGCCCGGAGCATTGTCGGCCGCTACCACGTCGAGCGCCGGCTGCCGGTCACCAGGCTGTTGCTGACCCTCGGCGCCGTCTTCGTCGGTCTCGGTGTGATCTGGCTCGTCGCCGCCAACCTGAACGGCCTCTCACCGGCGGCTCGCTTCGCGACCGTCTCGATCTTCTGGCTCGGCTGTCTCTCCGTCGGCGAGGTGCTCGCCGCCCGTCGCGGTGACGCCGCTCGCGCCCCGAAATCGTCGGCGCTCGTCGGCGCGGTCCGCCTGCTGGCCGCCCTCGCGTTCGGTGCCGTGGTCTTCCAGGCGGCCCAGAGCCTGCAGGTGCCGGCGTACGAACCCGCGCTCGTGGGCTGCTGGGCGCTCGGCGCCCTCGTCCACGCCTACGCCGTCCGGGCCGTGATGCCCTTGGTCGTCGCGATCCTGGCCGGCTCCACGTGGTTCCTCTGGCAGGTCCTGGCGGCCACGGAGAGCGGGCTCGCCGTCGTCGTGTGCCTGCTGACCGCGGGTGTGCTGGGCGTGGCCGTCGCAGCACTCCACGGCAGATGGGCCAGGGAGCTCGGCCCGCCGTGGCGCGAGGTCGGCGCCGCCTTCGTGCTCGGCGGGCTCTTCGTCGCGGCACTCCCCGACGTCGACGCGAACGACTTCGAATGGACGACCACCCTGGTCGTGGTCGTCGCCCTGGCCGGCGTCGGCGCCGCCGCTGCGGTCGTCCTCGCTCCGAACGAGAGCCGTCTCGAGGTGCTCGTCGCCGCGGCCGCGGCCGGCGCTGCCGTCGGCCTCGTGCTCTGGGATGCGGGTGGCGACGACAGGGTCACGGCCGGTGGTGCGGCCGGCACCGTCGTGGGTGTCGCCGTCTACGTACTGGTCACCATCGGCGTCGCCGTGGTCGGTGCCTTGCGGGACAGCTGGCGGCTCACGGCCCTGGCGTCCGCGGCGCTGGTCGTGTTCACCACGGTGCAGAGCTTCTCGGTGTT
>NZ_DASUFR010000073.1:0-8157 GCF_036274455.1 Nocardioides sp.
GTACGTCGTCCGCTGTCACCACGGTCCGGACGCTAGTGGGGGCCGGGGACAGGGGTCGGGACAGGGGTCGGGACAGGGCAGCGGTGACCAATCAACCGCAGCCTGGCCGCGGGCGGTTGATCACCCACCGCCACCTCGGCATGTCGGCGGGACACGCCGAGGCGCCGGTGGTCGGTGAACCCCTGGGCGGCTCAGACCGGTTGAAAGGTCACCGCTGCCCGGAGTGGGCGGCCACCCACCCACGGATCAGTCACATGAGCCACAAATCAACAGGGCCCCAACAAGCCTTGCGTTTCGAACACATGTTCGAATAGACTGGCCGCACGATGACGCTCACGGCCGACGCCCTCCCCGACTCCGCGCCCTTGCCGCGCGACCTGCTGGAGCGGGTGCGCGACAGGCGTCGCGCGGCTGACGCGGCCGAGCTCGAGATCCTCGAGCTGGCGCTGGAGTACGCCGCCGCAAACCCGGCGCTGCCCGGGCAGGAGCCCTGGGTGCCCGTCGACCCGCCCTCGTGGCTCGAGGAGCGCTCGGACCTTCCTCAGGAGGACTGGGAGTGGATCGGGCTTCCGGCGTTGCGCTGGGACGCGCCCGCTGCGTTCGCGACCGCCGACGACATGTCCACCACCGCGGGCAAGGCCCTCATCCGCGACGTGCTGGTGCTCGACCAGCGGCTCCCGTCGTTCTGGGCACTGGTCCGCGCCGGCCTGGCCCCGGCGTGGCGGGCCAGAAGGGTCGCTCAGACCGTGCTCGGCCAGCCGGCGGACGTGTGCCGCTACGTCGACCGCGAGCTCAGCCGACGGGTGCGCGAGTCCGAGGCCATCGGCCCGGTCGTCCTCGACCGGCTGGTCGAGGAGGCCATGCTTCGGCTGCACGCCGAGCAGCGCGAGGTCGAGCAGCTCGAGGCGCTCGACGCGCGCTACGTCGCCATCGACCCCACGTCGTTCAACCACACGGGCGTCGTCACCATGGCCGCCAGGGCCGACTGGGCGGACCTCGCGCCGTTCGACGAGACCCTCTCGGCGGTGGCCGAAGCACTGGCCCACCTGCCCGAGCACGAGCACGACTCCCACGACGTCCGCCGCTCCATCGCGCTCGCGATCCTCGCCGACCCCGCGCGGGCGCAGGCCCTGCTGGAGGGCGACCTCGACGCCAAGCCCACCAAGGTGCGCGAGCTCGTCGCGACAGTGCACCTGACCGAGGCCAACCTGCTCGGCCTCGACCCGGTCGCCACCGACGCCGACCAGCGCGCCCACCTCGACCAGGTCGTCCGCGCGTGGGCCGGCCGTCACGACATCGCCCTGACGGTCCGGAGCGTGCGCCACTGCGGCGGCAGCGCCGCTGGCTGCACCGACTGCCCCGCCGAGATCGACTGCAGCAACCACTCCGACCGGGCCGTGACGACCTACCTGCCCTCGTTGCTCGACCGCGAGATCGTCGCGCTCCGCGACCGGGTCTGCGTCCACCCAAACTGCACGAGGCCCGCGCGGCGCTGCGACTGCGACCACGTCCTCGCGTTCGACCGGGGTGGAGTCACCTGCCCCAAGTGCAACCTCGCCCCGCTGTGCCGACATCACCATCGACTCAAGACCCTGGCCGGCTGGCACTACTGGATGCTCGGACCACCGGGCGCCTACCTGTGGCGCGACCCGCACGGGCTGCTCTACCTGCGCACCCGCGACGGCACTCGGGCCCTGACCTAGTACTCATGCACGATCCGCGCATGGTCGAGGTCGTCCTTGGCGCGCTGGTGCACGAGGGCCGAGTCCTCCTCGGACACCGAAGTCCGCTCAAGCGCGCGTACCCGAACGTGTGGGACCTGCCCGGCGGAGTCATCGAGGAGGGCGAGTCAGAACTGGCCGCGCTCGCCCGGGAGCTGCACGAAGAGCTCGGAGTCCGGATGACGACGCACTCGGCGACCCTTCTGTGTCGCTTGACCGTACGGCCGACAGGGGAGCCGGTGCGTCTCAGTGCGTGGCTCGTGCGTGACTGGCGTGGGACTCCAGCGAACCGTGCGCCGGAGGAGCACGACGACATCGGTTGGTTCGGCCTCGACGAACTGCCTGCCCTCGCTCACGAGCTCGTTCGCACCGCCCTGCTGAACACCGCGGCGAGCCCGCCCTGACCCTCGTCCAGCAGTGGTCACGCGCCCAGCGCGTTCGGCAGCGTGTGGGTCCAGGTGTCGCGGAGCTCCGGGAGCGGGAGGTCGAAGTGCCCGTCGACCACGAGCGCGGCACCGCCCGTGGTGCCGATCGCAGCGACCGGGACGCCGTGCCGCCCAGCGAGCGCGGTCAGCCGCTCGACGTCCCCGCTCGGCACCGTGACGAGCACCCGCCCCGCCGACTCCGAGAACAGCGCGACGAACGGGTCGCCCTCGAGCGCCACGTCGGCGCCTATGCCACGACGAAGCACGGACTCGACGAGCGCCTGCGCGAGCCCGCCCTCGGAGAGGTCGTGCGCCGAGGTCACCAGCCCCACCGCCTCGCGCAGCAGCTCGGCCAGTGCCTTCTCCCGGGCCAGGTCGACGGCCGGCGGCCGGCCGCCGAGGTGGTGGTGCACCACGTGCGCCCACGCCGAGCCGGAGAGCTCCTCGAGGGTCTCGCCGAGCAGCAGCACGGTCTCGCCGGGCGCGACGAACCCGGTCGGCGTACGCCGGGTGACGTCGTCGATCACGCCGAGCACCGCAACCACCGGCGTGGGGAGGATGGGCGTCTCGCCGGTCTGGTTGTAGAGGCTGACGTTGCCGCCGGTGACGGGGATGCCGAGCTCGACGCAGGCATCCTTCAGCCCCCGACAGGCCTCGGCGAACTGCCACATGACGCCCGGGTCCTCCGGCGACCCGAAGTTGAGGCAGTCGGAGATCGCCAGCGGGGTCGCACCCCCGGTGGCCACGTTGCGGTAGGCCTCGGCGAGGGCCAGCTGCGCGCCGGCGTAGGGGTCGAGCGCGGCGAACCGGCCGTTGCTGTCGGTGGCGACGGCGATCCCGAGCCCGGTCGACTCGTCGACCCGGATCATCCCGCTGTCGGAGGGCTGCGCCAGCACGGTGTTGCCGCGGACGTAGCGGTCGTACTGGTCGGTGATCCACGACTTGTCGCAGAGGTTCGGGCTGCCTGCGAGCCGGAGCAGGGTCGCGCGGAGCTCCTCGCCGCCGGCGGGCCGGGGCAAGGCCTCGGCACGGTCGGCCTGCAGCGCGTCCTGGCTCTCCGGCCGGGCGAACGGGCGCTGGTAGGTCGGGCCGTCGTGCGCCACCGACCGTGGGGGCACGTCGACCACGCGCTGGCCGTGCCAGTCGACCTGGAGCCGGCCGGTGTCGGTGACCTCACCGATGACGGTGGCGTCGACCTCCCACTTGCCGCAGATGGCGAGGAAGGCGTCGACGTCGCCGGGCGCCACCACGGCCATCATCCGCTCCTGCGACTCGCTCATGAGGATCTCCTCGGGAGCGAGCGTCGAGTCGCGCAGCGGCACCAGGTCGAGGTCGACGTGCATGCCGCCGTCCCCGGCGGAGGCCAGCTCGGAGGTCGCGCACGAGAGGCCGGCGCCGCCGAGGTCCTGGATGCCGCTGACCAGCCCGGCCGCGAACAGCTCGAGCGTGCACTCGATGAGCAGCTTCTCCATGAACGGGTCGCCGACCTGGACGCTGGGCCGCTTGGCGGGACCGCTCTGCCCGTCCGCGTGGGAGTCGAAGGTCTCCGAGGCGAGCACCGAGACGCCGCCGATGCCGTCGCCGCCGGTCCGGGCGCCGTAGAGGATCACCTTGTTGCCCACGCCGCTGGCCTTCGCCAGGTGCAGG
The DNA here is from genome assembly GCF_036274455.1 of Nocardioides sp. Lineage (GTDB taxonomy): Bacteria > Actinomycetota > Actinomycetes > Propionibacteriales > Nocardioidaceae > Nocardioides. Next base: position 3,794 of record NZ_DASUFR010000073.1, read on the forward strand.
TCCTCGTGGCGGAGTACGCCGACGCAGAGCGCGTTGACCAGCGGGTTGCCGAGGTAGCTCGGGTCGAAGACGGCCTCGCCGCCGATGTTGGGCAGCCCGAGGCAGTTGCCGTAGCCACCGACGCCGGCCACGATCCCGGGCAGCACGCGGTGGGTGTCGCCGGCGTCGAGCGGGCCGAAGCGCAGCGGGTCCATGACCGCCACCGGCCGCGCGCCCATGGCGAGGATGTCGCGGACGATGCCACCGACGCCGGTCGCGGCGCCCTGGTAGGGCTCGACGTAGGACGGGTGGTTGTGCGACTCGACCTTGAAGGTGACGGCGTAGCCCTGGCCGATGTCGATGACGCCGGCGTTCTCGCCGATGCCGGCCAGCATCTTGCCGACGGGGGTCTCCTGCGGGATCTCGGAGAACTGCTTGAGGTGCACCTTCGAGCTCTTGTAGGAGCAGTGCTCGCTCCACATGACGCTGTACATCGCCAGCTCCGAGCTGGTCGGCCGACGGCCGAGGATCTCGCGGATCCGGGCGTACTCGTCGGCCTTGAGCCCCAGGTCGGCCCACGGCTGCTCGCGGCTGGGCTCCTCGGCGGCAGCTGCCACCGTGTCGAGGCCGGTCTCCGGTGCGGTCGTCGCGGGGGCGGGCACGGCTGCAATCTACCGGCGGCTCAGCGGACCGGGCTCAGCGCACCAGCCCGGCCACCACGACCTCGAGCAGCGGGCGTACGGCGGCCTCGTCGAGGCCGGACTGGTCGGCCACCGTGGCCACCCCGCCGACCAGGCGGGTCAGCTGGAGGGTCTCGACGCCGTCCTTGAGAGCCCCCTCCTCGCGCAGCCGGTCCATGACCCGGTCGCTCGCGCGGACGAGGACCTGGCACTTGGTGAGGATCGGTGAGCTCGGGTCGCCCATCGCCGCGGTGATCTTGGCCGGGCCGCCCTTGTGGAGGCTGATGAGACGGACGTACTCCTCGCACCAGGCCAGCAGCAGGTCGCTGGGCGAGCCCTCGTGGGCCAGCGCCTTGTCGGCGGCCTCGTCGACCCGGTCGACCCAGCTCTGCATGATCGCGTCGAGGAGGGCGTCGCGGTTGGGGAAGTGCCGGTAGAGCGTCCCCGGGCCGACGCCCGCGCGCCTGGCCACCTCGTCGAGCGAGGCGTCGTAGCCCTGCTCGCGGAAGACCTCGCGGGCGACCTCGACGATGCGGTCGTAGTTGCGCTTGGCGTCGGCGCGCATCTCTCACTTCTCCTGGCTGTGCTCGTCCACAAGGAGTCGGTCCGGAAAAGACCTTGCTAACCGGAGACAGTCTCCGTATCGTAGAGGAACCGGAGTCACCCTCCGGATCCAAGAGTACATCGGCCCACCGGCCGAGAACAGGACCTCTTCTCCATGACCTCCACCTCCCCGCACGGGGCGACGACCCGTCCGGGCTCCGTCCCTCACTCTCTCCCCGACAACGCCGGCCGCGCCGCGACCGGCATCGCGATCGTCCTGGTCGCCCAGCTGATGTTCACGCTGGACGCGACGGTCGTGAACGTCGCACTCCCGCGGATCGACGTCGCCCTCGGCTTCGGCCCGGCCTCGCTCTCGTGGGTGCTCAACGCCTTCACGCTCGCCTTCGGGGGCCTGCTGCTCCTCGGCGGCCGGCTCGGCGACGTCTTCGGCCGGCGCCGGCTCTTCCTCAGCGGCGTCGCCCTCTTCACCCTCGCCTCGTTCGCCGGCGGTCTCGCACAGACGCCCGAGTGGCTGGTCGCGGGCCGGGCCGCCCAGGGCGTCGGCGCGGCGCTGGCCGCTCCCGGCGTGCTCGCGCTGCTCACCACCAGCGCTCCCGACGAGCCGGCCCGGCTCCGGGCCCTGGCCCTCTTCGGTGCCGTCTCCTCCGGCGGGCTGTCCCTCGGGCTGCTGCTCGGTGGTGCGGTCACCGACCTCGGCTCGTGGCGCTGGACGATGTTCATCAACGTGCCGATCGGGCTGGCCGTGCTGGCGCTGACTGGGCGCTTCGTCGACGAGACCGCGCGCCGGCCCGGACGCTTCGACGTGGTCGGGGCGCTGACCGCCACCGGTGGCGCCGTGGCCATCGTCTGGTCGCTGATCGGCGCCCCCGAGCACGGCTGGGGCTCGCCCCGAACGGTGCTCGGCCTGGCTGCCGGCGTCGTGCTGCTGGTGGTCCTCGGCATCACCGAGCGCCGGGTGGCGCACCCGCTGCTCCGGCCCGCGCTGCTGCGAAGCCGGCAGCGGGTCGGTGGCCTGGGCGTGATCGCGCTGGTCGTGGGCGGCCAGCTGTCGATGTTCTTCCTGGCCGTGCAGTTCATCGAGCACCAGCTCGGCTTCGGCCCGATGAGGTCGGGGATGGCCTTCCTGCCGCTGACCCTGGGCATCTTCGCGATGTCGCGGGTGACCCCGCAGCTCATCCAGCGGGTCGGCGTGCTCCCGATGATGGTGACCGGATCGATCGGGCTCACCGTGAGCTTCGCCTGGCTCAGCACGCTCAACGCCTCCGACACCTACCTCAGCGGCGTGCTCGGCCCGATGCTGCTCAACGGCGTCTCGGCCGCCCTGGTCTTCATGCCGGTGACCGCGACCGTGCTGGGTGGCGTCGAGCCGGAGCACGCCGGCGCGGCGTCCGGGCTGCTGCAGACCTTCCAGCAGCTCGGCGGTGCAGTGGGCCTGGCGGTGATCGTCAGCGTGTACGCCGCGGGCTCGGTGCCCGGCGAGTTCCTCCCGGGCGCGCGGGCGGCGTTCCTCACCTCGGCGACCATGGCCGCGCTGGCCGGCGTCGTCGCGGTCGCCGCGCTGGCCCGCCGGCGTACGGCCGAGGCTCCCGGGCCGACCGACGCCGCCGACGCCGACGAGGAGCTCGAGGCAGTGGCCGCCTGAGCCGACGGACGGTTGCGGTGGCGCCCGGAAACCCGCGCGGTTGAGCGGAAAGCGAATTACAACAATGTAGTTGCAGCGAACCCGGTGACGGGTGTGACTGGAGTGACCTACGGTGCTGGAACCCGGCCCCGAACTTCCCCCAGGAGCCCCTCCATGCGCCGTCGTGCAACGACGACCTTCATCGGCATTGCCGCGACCGTGGTGACGGCGGTCCTCACCGCCACCGCCGTGGGACTGACACCTCCCTCCGCCGCCGCCTCGGTCGGCGGCGGCGGGCGGGTGGTGCCCAAGCAGCTGTTCACCAACCCGGTCACGCCGGGCACCTACACCGGGCTCGGGTTCGACCAGTGCCACGCCCCCGAGCAGTGGAAGATGGACGCCTGGCTGCAGGCCTCGCCCTACCGGGCGGTCGGCATCTACATCTCCGGCGCCTCCCGCGGCTGCCGGGACCAGCCCAACCTCACGCCGACCTGGATCAGCACCCAGCTGGCGAAGGGCTGGCGGCTGCTGCCGATCACGCTGGGTCCGCAGGCCGCGTGCAACCCGTCGTTCCCCCGCTACGGCAACGACCCGGTGATCAGCACCAAGCGCAACTCGGCGGGGAGCTACGCCAAGGCGTTCCGGCAGGGCAAGGCCGAGGCGTCGACCACTGTGGCCGCGGCCCAGGCGCTGGGGATCGTGCCGGGCAGCACGCTCTGGTACGACCTCGAGGGCTACAACGTGACCAACGGCCCCTGCCGCGAGTCGTCGCTGTGGTTCCTCAGCGCGTGGACCCAGCAGCTCCACGCCCTGGGCTACGTCTCCGGCGTCTACTCCAGCGCCGGCTCGGGCATCAAGTCGCTGGACGACGCCCGCGTCGAGCGACCGGGCACCTTCACCCTCCCCGACCAGATCTGGATCGCACGGTGGGACGGTCAGGCCAACACCTCCACGTCCTACATCCGGCCGGACGGTTGGGTCCCGGGCCGGCGGATGAAGCAGTTCCAGGGCGGCCACAACGAGAAGTGGGGCGGCGTCACGATCAACATCGACCGCAACTACCTCGACCTCTCGTCCGGCACGCCGCCGACCACGCCCGCCCAGAACCACTGCCACGGCACCCAGGTCGACTTCACCAACTACCCGCGGCTCAAGTCCCCGGCGAGGGGCAAGGTGCCGAACCCGGCCCAGGTGAGCGCGCTGAAGTGCCTGCTCAAGGAGCAGGGTGTCTTCCGCGGCAAGGTGAAGGGCGCGTGGACCGGCCGGCTGACCACGTCGGTCAAGGCCTGGCAGAAGCGGATGGGGCTGGGCAGGACGGCGATGTTCTCCCGCACCGCGTGGATGACCCTCCTCGCGGCCGGGCCGACGCCGGTGCTCAACCTCGGCTCGGCCGGCGAGGACGTACGCCGCGTGCAGCGCGCCCTCAACGCCGCCTCGCCGAAGGCGCAGCTAGCGGTCAGCGGCAGCTACGACACCGCCACCCAGGCGGCGGTGCTCGCCTGGCAGGCCAAGCACGGCAT
>NZ_DASUFR010000074.1:0-18404 GCF_036274455.1 Nocardioides sp.
CGAGGTACTGCATCGGCGCCAGCGAGAAGAGCCGGATCGGCGCGGCCGCGGTGACGGCGGTGCCGGCGACGATCCACGCCGCGGTCGCCATCGTCGGCACGAGCGCGTACCAGCCCGGATAGGGGATGTCGTCGCGGAACGTGAGCGTCATCCACACGAGCGCGGCGATCGCGCCGCCGCTGAGCACGGTGGCCAGCAGCCGCGGCATCCGCAGCCCGGCGGGCAGGACCAGCGCGAGCGCGCAGCCGACGCCGATCTCCCAGCCGCGCGACAGCGTCGAGAAGTACGCCTGCTGGGTCGAGACCTCGCTGAACCAGACGCCGTAGGCGAACGAGCCGATCGTGAGCGTGCCGATCAGCACCGCCAGCAGCCCGCGGTGGCCGAGGCCGCGGCGCCGCGCGACGACCAGCACGGCGAGCACGAGCAGCGGCCACACGAGGTAGAACTGCTCCTCGACCGACAGCGACCAGTAGTGCTGCAGCGGCGAGGGCGGCTCCTCCTGCGCGAAGTAGTCGGTGCCGATCGCCGCGAAGTGGATGTTGGCGGCGAAGAAGACCGCCCACAGCGCGTCCTTGGCGACCGCGAGGAGGTCCACCGCGCTCAGCCAGATGGCCGAGGCGACCACGGTCGCGAGCGTGACCAGCGTCGCCGCGGGCAGGATCCGGCGCGCCCGGCGGGCGTAGAAGCTCGGGATCGAGATCCGGCCCGTCCGCTCCGCCTCGCGGAACAGCAGCTTCGAGATCAGGAACCCCGAGATCACGAAGAAGACGTCGACGCCGACGAAGCCGCCGTCGAGGTAGGGCACCGACGCGTGCGAGGCGATCACGGTCAGCACCGCGATGGCGCGCAGCCCCTGGACGTCGTCGCGGTGACGAAGCCTGGGCGTCGCGGTCGACTCGGTCGCCGGGGTGGTGGCGGTCGTGGTGCTCACGGGCCACCCGAGGTGGTCGAGACGACGGTGCCCGTGGACGGCGAAGGTGACTCGCTGGGCGCGACGTACGCCGGGTCGAGGTGGATCTGGGCCTCGAGCTCGTCGGTCAGGAAACCGGCGTAGCTCTGGCTGATGTGCGTGCGGTCGCGGTGCGCGATGTAGTCGCCGACCACGCTCGGGCAGAGGCCGTCGGCGCAGAACCACGACGCGGTCTCGACGAACTGGACCCCCTTGGCGGCGGCCGCCTGCCGCAGCGAGTCGATGAAGGTCAGCGACTCCGGGTCCTCCTTGGACAGGCAGCTCTTCAGGGTCGCGCCCCGCTCGGACAGGCAGCGACCGGGGTGCTCGACCACGGCGGGTGGGTCGCCGACGACGATCACCCGGCCGGCGTTCGGCGACAGGAAGTCGATCTCCCGCTCCATGCCCTCGCGGTACATCGTGGCCATCGTCGGCTCGTCGTCGACGAGCTGGCCGTCGTCGGTGGTGAACCCCCGCCGGTTGGCCTCGGAGCCGAGGACCACGACGTCCGGCTTCAGCTCCGCGACCTGCTGGCGGGCCCAGTCCTGGAACGCCTCGCAGTCGGTGCTCGGACCGCCGTGGACCATCCACGGGGTCACGTCGGAGGACGGGCAGCCCTCGCGGATCAGGTAGTAGGCGGTGTAGCCGTACTTCTTCGACAAGATGTCGAGGGCCGGCACCCACTGCCGCGCGTGCGAGTCGCCGATCAGCACCAGCGTCTTGTCACCGTCCGGGTCGCCCCGGGGGCACAGCGGCCGGTCGTTGTTGATCTCGAAGTACTGGCACTTGCCGAGGTCGGGGATGTCGGTGCTCAGGTCGAGCAGGGACGGCTTGAGGTCGGCGGGGATCTCGTAGCCGTTCTCGGCCGCCCGGACCGAGGCCTGCACCAGCGCGACCACCTTGTCCTGGCTGAACTGCGGGTCGTTCGCGTCGCTGCCCTGGCCGAAGCTCGAGGTGGTGATCGGCGGCCCGCCGCCGTTGAGCTCGTCGGTGACCACGGCGTTGGCGGCCGCCAGCATCGGCAGGGTCATCACGACCACCGCCGGGTAGAGCAGCACCCCGCGCAGCCGGCGGCCCTTGAACAGCTGGGCCCGGCGCACGGGGTTCTCGACGAAGTGGTAGCTGAGCGCGGACAGCGGAACGACGGCCGCGATGACCAGCGCGCCGCGCCAGCCCACCGCAGGCCGCCAGGCCTCGCTGACGATGATCAGCGCCGGCCAGTGCCACAGGTAGAGCGAGTAGGACCAGTCGCCCACGGTCCGGACCGGCTGCAGCGACAGCAGCCTCTGGGGCCCCCACCTGGCCGGCCGCAGGCCGCCGGCGAGCATCGCGGCCGTCCCGACGACCGGGAGCGCGGCGGCGTAGCCGGGGAAGACCGTGGTGCCGTCGAAGACCAGCGAGGCGACCGCCACCGCGACCAGCCCGCCCCACGACAGCAGCGCCTGGACCGAGGGCTTGAGCAGGATCAGCCGGGTGCTGAGGCAGGCGGCCAGCGCACCGATGCCGAGCTCCCAGGCGCGGGTGAACGGCGAGAAGTACGCCGACACCGGGTCGGTGGTGCTGTGGGAGACCGAGTAGGCGAACGAGATGCCGACGATCACCACCAGCGGCGAGACGCCCAGGTCGCGCACCCGCGGCCCGAGGCTGCGCTGGCCGGCGCTGCGGCGGGCGCGCCACGCGGCGTACACACAGAGCAGCATCACCAGCAGCGGCCAGACGAGGTAGAACTGCTCCTCCACCGACAGCGACCAGTAGTGCTGCAGCGGGGAGGGCGGGGTGTCGTTCTGGAAGTAGTCGGTGCCGTCCGAGGCGAACTTGAAGTTGGCCAGGAAGAACGTCGCCCAGAGCGCGTCCTCGATGGCGCCGCTCGCCTCGACGGCGCTCAGGAAGTAGATGCTGGCGACGACGGTCACGACGATGACCAAAGTCGCGGCCGGCAGGATCCGACGGGCCCGGCGGGCGTAGAAGCCGAGCAGCGAGGCGCGGCCGGTGCGCTCGGCCTCCGAGACGAGCAGCCCGGTGATCAGGAAGCCCGAGATCACGAAGAAGACGTCGACGCCGATGAAGCCGCCGTGGAAGGGTCCGATGTCGGCGTGGTCCAGGATCACCAGCAGGACGGCCAGGGCACGCAGCCCCTGGATGTCCTGTCGGAAGCCCGGATGCATGGCCGCCATCGTAGGTCGGGAGGGCCCCCGGAACCGCTTCGGCGCGGCCTCTCAGGACCCTCTCAGCCGGCCTTCTCGTAGATGGTCAGGTCCTTTGCAAAGTGCGCCTCGAGGCGGGCCCGGGTGGCGGGGTCCATCTCGTCGTCCCGGGCCGGGGAGACGTTGGTGGGCTCGAGGACCGGCGGAGCGATCCCGAGCCGCTCGGCCATCCAGGCCGTGGCCGCGTCGAGGTGCTCGTAGCGGAACATCCGGTCCACGATGACCTTGCCATCGGCGTCGGTGACGAAGTTCGACGAGGTCCCCAGCGGCACCTCGCCGCTGATCAGCCGGTCCGCGAACTCGGCGAAGGTCAGGTCGCCGGTCCAGTTCGGCCGGCCCTGCGCCTCCGGGCGGCCGCGGTACTTCCACCACGACACCGCCCGCTCCAGCGGGTGGCGGACCAGGCAGATGGTCTCGTAGGAGTCGCGCGAGTGGCCGTACCGCGCCAGCCACGGCGCCAGCACCGCCTCATAGGTCGCCGCGCTCATGTGCTTCATACCGGGCGGCTGCCGGAACAGGATCATCGCGTGCCGGGCGAAGTGCTTCTGGAGCACCGTCGATCCCGCCTTGGGCATCGACAGGAAGACGAAGCCGCGGTCCGCGAAGCACATCACGGCGTACATCCTGCCAACCGCGCGCACCCCGCGCTCCTCTGCCACAGGTGGTCGAGGAGGTTGCGCAGCACCGCCTCGAGACCCCCGCAACGTGGGCCACTGCTCGACCACCGCTGGTCCTGGCCCGCCGCACCGCGGTGCCGAAGGCAGCGTGGCTTCTGTAGCGACCCATCCGCTTCTGTGCCGAGATCTTGGTACAGAAGCTCAGGGGTCACCGGATATCCGGTGACCCCGACGTTTCCCGTGGGCGCCCGCGCGCCTACCGGATCGCGTCTCGCCGTCAAGGACCTCGCTTCGCTCGGCCGCAAGCGGCGCCTTCGGCGTCCTTGACCGCGAGCCTCGCGCGATCCGGTGATACGGCGCACAACGGCGGGCTTCGCCGCGCCGTTGCACAGCGCGGGCACCACCACCATTCCCCCGCCGGCCCCGCTGATGGGGTTTGCGGAGGGAGATCGGCACCTGGTGCCGAAGATCTTCGGCAAAGCCCGGGTCCAGCGGATTTGCACCGCATCTGGACGCTTGGTGGCGAATTTGCGGTGCAAATCCCCGGAACACGCCCCGGGCGGCCGCGCATGCGGGGCGGAGCTTGCTCCGCCCTTGCGCGCCCCACAGCGCGCCGCTGGGGACCCGCGGTCAAGGACGCCGCAGGCGCCGCGCAGCGGTGCCGAAGGCATCCTTGAGGGCGGGTTGCGGCGTGCTACGCGCGCGGCCGCCCACCCACGGATAGGCCACAAGAGCCGGATATCCGGGGACCCTGACAGAACCGTGGGTGCCCGCGCATCCGGGCCTGCTACGCGCGCGGCCGCCCACCCACGGATCAGTCACAAGTGCCGGATATCCGGTGCCCCCCGGTGGCAGCCGGGCACGCCCGAGCGTCAGTCGCAGCTGTCCAGCGTCGCGTCGTCGCGCGCCTCGTCGCCGAACCGCTGCGCCATGTCGGTGTAGGGCAGCACCACGCTGGCACCGCCGATGTCACCGATGCCGCCCAGCAGGACGCACTGGGTGATCTTCGACGGCTTGATGGCGGCCACGGCGTGGGCGAGGCGGTAGATGTCGCCGGGCGAGGCGTTGGACGCCATGTTCTGCATGGCGGTGAGCACGTGCTCCTCGAGCCATCCCGGCTTCGAGACGTGGGAGCGGATGCTGGCCTGGATGCCGGCGAGCACCCGGGACTGGTTGGCGGAGCGGTCGAAGTCGCCGCGGAGCAGGTCGTGCCGGCTGCGCGAGAAGGCGAGCGCGTCCCACGGGCCGAGGTGGAGGTGGCCCTCGGGGAACCCCTTGGGCTTCAGCGACGAGTCGCTGAACGCCACCGGGTTGTCCACGTCGACGCCGCCGATGGACCTGATCAGGTTCTGGAAGAAGGTGAACCGGGTCACGAACACGTAGTCCGGCTGGATCCCGAACAGGTTGCCGACGGCCTCGGCGATCAGCTCCGGACCCCCGTAGTAGAGAGCGGCGTTGATCTTGTTGTGTCCGACGCCCGGGATCTCGACCCAGGAGTCGCGGGGTACGCCGATGTCGGCGGCCGCGCCGGACTTGGTGTTGATGCCGATCAGGTGCAGTGCGTCGCCGCGGGTGTGGGTCATGTCCTCGCCCGGCCGGGCGTCGGAGCCGACCGCGACGAGCCAGATCACGTCGGGGGTGGTGTCGACGGTCTCGGCCTGCTTGAGCTTGATGAGTGCGAGGTCGGTCGGCTTGACCGACGAGGACGGCGCCAGGGTCGCGCAGACCGCGAGCACGATCCCGAGGACGCCGAGCCGGAACACGCGCCACACCACCGGGCGACGCGTCATGGTCCTGGGGGTGCTCATGCCGGCACCGCCTGGTCCAGGTCGTAGCCGAAGATCTTCCACTCGCCCTTGTCCTTGGCGAGGTAGAGGTCGCCACTCAGCCGCATCGGCTGCTCGAGGCCGCCCTTGGTCGTGAAGTCGAGGACGAAGTGCGCCGTGGCCCCGCGGGGGTGGCCGCGGTAGGAGAAGACGTTGAGGCGGACCCGGCGCCGGGTAGCGGTGGCCGAGTCGATCTGGTCGGCGATCGCGGCGTTGGTCAGCAGGTCGAGGTCGCGGCCCTGGGCGTCGGCGGCGGCGTCCTTGGTGAAGCCGACGAAGGCGGTGCTCCAGTCCGAGCGGGGGAAGTCACCGAGGAAGGCGTCGTCGAACCACGGGTCGATCACCTTGTTGACACCCTCCTTGACCCGGGTCCGATGCGCCTCGTTGAGCTTCTCGCCGGTGGCGTGGAGCGTGGTCACCGTCTCGACCGGCGCGTTGTCGCTGCCGTGGGAGGACGACGACCCGTCCTTGGTGCCGCCGAGGTCGTCGCCGGAGTCGCAGCCGACCGCTCCCCCGAGCAGCAGCAACGCGGCCCCGATCACCAGCGCAGATCGCGCGCGCGGCGGGGTGACGGACGTCATGGGGACAGCCTCACACGGACAGGCGTCTCGACCCTGCATTTGCTGGGATGGAGGACTAACGTTGACAACCAGAAGACCCTGGCAACCACCACCTACCTCAACGCACGAAAGAGGCGACCGCGCCGTGCCCGAAACCACCCCCTCCTCCTCCTCGTCGAGCACCGTCTCGTCGGCCACCGTGCCGGAGGAGTTCGGTGCCAACGAGTGGCTCGTCGAGGAGATGTACGAGCGGTTCAAGTCGGACCCGTCGAGCGTGGACCAGACGTGGGTGGACTACTTCAAGGCGCACGGCGCCGGCTCGACGGACGGCTCCTCCAGCACCGCCACCGGGTCCAACGGGGCGCCGGGCGCCACGACGACCACCAGCACCAGCACGAGCACCAGCACCAGAACCAGAACCAACGGAACCGGCTCGGCCGGCGCCGCCACCACCGCGCCCGAGGTGGAGAAGACTCAGCCCGAACCAAGGCCCGCGGCCGAGCCGGAGGCCAAGCCGGAGGCCAAGAAGGAGGTCGGCCGCGCGCCCGAGCCGCACGTCGACCCGACCCCGACCCCCGCTCCGGTGGCCCGGCCCCGGCCCGAGTCGAAGGCCGCCGAGCCGGCCAAGGGGACCACCAACCCGGTCCCGAAGGAGCAGCCGCCCGCCGAGCGGACCGACGCCAGCGACGAGCCGACGTACACCGTGCTGCGCGGCGCGCCGGCCCGGACCGTCCAGAACATGGACGCCTCGCTCACCGTCCCGACCGCGACCTCGGTCCGGTCGGTGCCGGTCAAGCTCCTCTGGGACAACCGCACCGTCATCAACAACCACCTCGCGCGCGCCCGCGGCGGCAAGGTGTCGTTCACCCACCTGATCGGCTACGCCATGGTGCGGGCGCTCAAGGACCATCCCGAGATGAACGTCGGCTTCGACGTGGTCGAGGGCAAGCCCAACCTCATCCAGCCGGCGCACATCAACCTCGGGCTCGCCATCGACCTGCAGAAGTCCGACCGGTCGCGCCAGCTGGTGGTGCCCTCGATCAAGGCCGCCGAGCAGATGGACTTCGCGGCGTTCTGGACCGCCTACGAGGACATCGTCCGCCGGGCTCGCGGCAACAAGCTCACCGTCGAGGACTTCCAGGGCACCACGATCAGCCTGACCAACCCCGGCGGCATCGGCACCAACCACTCGGTGCCCAGGCTGATGAAGGGCCAGGGCACGATCATCGCCGTCGGCGCGATGGAGCTCCCGCCGGAGTGGCAGGGCGCCTCGGAGGACGCGATCGCCCGCAACGCGATCAGCAGGGTGATGACGCTCACCTCGACCTACGACCACCGCGTGATCCAGGGCGCCCAGTCCGGCGAGTTCCTCAAGCGCATCCACCAGCTGCTGCTGGGCGACGACGGCTTCTACGACGACATCTTCCGTGCGCTCCGCATCCCCTACCAGCCGATCCGCTGGTCCCAGGACATCACTGCGACGCACGACGACGAGATCGGCAAGCAGGCCCGGATCGTCGAGCTGATCCACGCCTACCGGGTGCGCGGCCACATGATGGCCGACACCGACCCGCTGGAGTACCGCCAGCGCAGCCACCCCGACCTCGAGGTCGAGTCGCACGGGCTGACCCTGTGGGACCTCGACCGCGAGTTCGCCACCGGCTCCTTCGGCGGCGAGGGCCGGCGGTTCATGAAGCTGCGCCACATCCTCGGCATCCTGCGCGACTCCTACTGCAGGACGACCGGCATCGAGTACATGCACATCATGGATCCCGAGCAGCGCCGGTGGATCCAGGAGCGGGTCGAGCAGCCGCACACCAAGCCGCCCCGCGAGGAGCAGCTACGGATCCTGCTCAAGCTCAACCAGGCCGAGGCGTTCGAGACGTTCCTGCAGACCAAGTTCGTCGGCCAGAAGCGGTTCAGCCTCGAGGGCGGCGAGACCACGATCCCGGTCATCGACGAGATCTGCGAGGCCGCCGCCGAGTCCGGGCTCGACGAGGTGGCCATCGGCATGGCCCACCGCGGCCGCCTCAACGTGCTCGCCAACATCGTCGGCAAGAAGTACTCCCAGATCTTCCGCGAGTTCGAGGGCAACATCGACCCCCGGACCGTGCAGGGCTCCGGCGACGTGAAGTACCACCTCGGCGCCGAGGGCGAGTTCGAGGCCGGCTCCGGTGACACGATCAAGGTGTCGGTGGCCGCGAACCCCTCGCACCTCGAGGCGGTCGACCCCGTGCTCGAGGGCATCGCGCGGGCCAAGCAGGACGTGCTCAACCGCGGTGCGGCCTATCCCGTACTCCCCCTCCTCGTGCACGGTGACGCGGCCTTCGCCGGCCAGGGCGTCGTCGCCGAGACGCTGAACCTCTCCCAGCTGCGCGGCTACCGCACCGGCGGCACCATCCACGTGGTCGTCAACAACCAGGTCGGCTTCACCACCTCTCCCGGGTCGTCGCGCTCCTCGCTCTACTGCACCGACGTGGCCCGGATGGTCCAGGCGCCGATCTTCCACGTGAACGGCGACGACCCCGAGGCCTGCATCCGGGTGGCCCGGCTCGCCTTCGAGTACCGCCAGGCGTTCAACAAGGACGTCGTCATCGACCTGGTCTGCTACCGCCGCCGCGGCCACAACGAGGGCGACGACCCGTCGTACACCCAGCCGCTGATGTATGACCTCATCGAGCAGAAGCGCTCGGTCCGCAAGCTCTACACCGAGTCCCTCATCGGCCGTGGTGACATCACGATCGAAGAGGCCGAGCAGGTGCTGCGCGACTACCAGCAGCAGCTGGAGCGGGTCTTCACCGAGGTGCGTGAGGCGACCAGCCAGCCCTCGGAGTGGACCACGGTGCCCGACTACCCGGACAAGCCGCAGGGCGAGACCGCGACCGCGGTCGTCCCCGAGGTGCTCAAACGGATCGCGGACGCCTACGTCACGCCGCCGGAGGGGTTCACGGTGCACCCCAAGGTGATGCCGCAGCTGCAGCGACGCGCGCAGGCGATCACCGACGGCCCGATCGACTGGGGCACCGGCGAGATCCTCGCGTTCGGCGCGCTGCTCATGGACGGCCGCCCGGTGCGGCTGGCCGGCCAGGACTCGCGGCGCGGCACCTTCGTGCAGCGGTTCGCGACGATCATCGACCGCCGCAATGCCGACGAGTGGACGCCGCTGGCCAACCTGACCGAGGACCAGGCCAAGTTCCATGTCTACGACTCGCTGCTCTCGGAGTACGCCGCCCTCGGGTTCGAGTACGGCTACTCGGTGGCGCGGCCCGAGGCGCTGGTGCTGTGGGAGGCGCAGTTCGGCGACTTCGTCAACGGCGCCCAGATCGTGATCGACGAGTTCATCAGCTCCAGCCAGACCAAGTGGGGGCAGGAGTCCGGCGTCGTGCTGCTGCTGCCGCACGGCTACGAGGGCCAGGGGCCCGACCACTCCTCGGCCCGCATCGAGCGCTGGATGACGATGGCCGCGGACGAGGCGTTCGTCGTGGCGCAGCCGTCGACGCCGGCGTCGTGCTTCCACCTGCTACGCCGGCACGCGCTCGGCCAGCAGCACCGTCCGCTGGTCGTGTTCACCCCGAAGTCGATGCTGAAGCGCAAGGAGGCGGCCTCGCAGCCCGCGGACTTCACCTCCGGCACGTTCCGCCCGTTCATCGGCGACGAGACTGCCGACCCGCAGAAGGTCGACACCCTCCTGCTGTGCTCGGGCCGGATCACGTGGGACCTCATGGTCGAGCGCGCCAAGGTCGAAGGCAGCGAGCGGTTCGCGATCGGCCGGGTGGAGCAGCTCTACCCGCGTCCGCTCGACGACCTCAGGCACGAGATCGCCCGCTACCCGAACCTCAAGCAGGTGCGCTGGGTGCAGGACGAGCCGCTGAACATGGGCGCGTGGCCCAACTACGCGCTCAACGTCTGGCCCCACGTCGACGCCAGGGTCGAGGCCGTCGCACGGCCGGAGTCCTCCTCCCCCTCGGTGGGCACCGCCAAGCGGCACGCCGAGGAGCAGAAGGACCTGCTCACCCGGGCCTTCGCGTGAACCTCTGTCTGCGAGGGCCGAGCAGACAGAACGGTTCACGGGTCGAGCGAGCCCCACGGCCGAGCTTGCGAGGCCGTGACGGGCGGGCCGAGACACACCGCAGGGAAGGCTGGAACCCACCGTGTACTTCACCGACCGCGGCATCGAGGAACTGGCCCAGCGCCGGGGTGACGAGGAGGTCTCCCTCGCCTGGCTGGCCGACCGGCTGAGCGAGTTCACCGACGTGCACCCGGAGTTCGAGACGGCCGTCGAGCGGCTGGCCACCTGGTTGGCCCGGCTCGACGACCCGGAGGACTGAGCCGGCCTCGTCGCGGTGTCCGATTCCCGCCAGTAATGCGGTGTCCGGACGACGATGATCGGTGGCATGCACCGAGTCGTACCGCTCAAGGTCCACTACTACGGCACCCCCGTCGTCCTGGTCTCCTCGACCAACCCGGACGGCACCACGAACCTCGCGCCGATGTCGTCCGCGTGGTGGCTGGGCCAGAACGCGATGGTCGGCCTGGCGGCCGCGTCGAGGACCACCCAGAACCTCCTGCGCACCGGTGAGGCCGTCCTCAACCTCGCCTCGTCGGACCTGGTCGACCACGTCGACCGGCTGGCACTGCTCACCGGGACCCCGGAGCTGTCACCGCACAAGCGCGAGACCGGCTACCGCTACGAGCCGCGCAAGTTCGAGGCGGCGGGACTGACCCGTGAGCCGTCGGACCTGGTCGCCCCCGACCGGGTGGCCGAGTGCCCGATCCAGCTCGAGTGCCGGGTGTCGGGCAGCTACCCGATCAGCGAGGACGACCGGGTGTTCGCACACGCGATCCACGTCGAGGTGCTCCGGTCCCACGTCCACGACAGCGTTCGGCTCCCCCGCACCGACTACGTCGACCCGCAGGCCTGGGACCCGCTGATCATGAAGTTCTGCGACTTCTTCGGGGAGGGGCGGCCGATCGCGCCGTCCCGGCTGGCCGCCGGGTGGCAGATGCCTGGCCGTCTCGAGGAACAGGCCAGCGCCTGACCCGGGGAGGCGGTACCTCGGAGACTGCTGACTCCTAGGCTGGCCTCGTGACCGCGCAGATCGAGTGGCTGCAGTCCTCCGTCGCCGACGAGATCTCCTACCCGGCCGCGCCATGGGAGATGGTGGGCTCGATGTGGCTGACCGTGTTCCGCCTCGGGTCGGCAGTCGACGACCGGCACCCGGCCGGCGTCTACGCCGCGGCGTTCGTGACCTACGAGGAGGGCAGCCCGCTCACCTACCACGAGCTGGTCGTCGCCCGCGTCCTCAACGGCGAGGGCCACGGCCGGGCGGTGACGTCGCCCGACATCTGGGTCGACTCCCCCGAGTCCAGGGCCGGCGGGCGCGAGCTCTGGGCGATCCCCAAAGAGCTCTGCGACTTCACCTTCGACACCACCCACACCGGCCCGCTGACCACGACCGAGTGGTCGGCCGCGGTCGGGCGTACGCCGATCGCCACCGCGCGGTTCCGCGACGTGTCGCGGGTCGCGCCGCGGCTGCCGTTCAAGGGCACGATCTGGCAGCCGGGGATCGAGGACACCGGCGGCGAGGACCGCACCACGCCGATGCGGGGCTCCGGGCGGTCGCTCCCCGCCCGGTCGCACTGGGACATCAACCCGAGCGGGCCGCTCGGCTGGCTGGCCCGGGGCCGCCGGCTCGCGACGTTCCGCCAGGCGGCCTTCCGGATGTCGTTCGGCTGATTTGCGGCTCGAGTGACTGGTTCGTGGGTGGGCGGCCCTGGGCAGCGGTGACCGATCAACCGCAGCCTGGCGCAGCGTGGTTGACCACCCACCGCCACGTCGACATCTCGGCGGGACACGCCGAGGCGCCGGTGGTCGGTGAACCCGTGGGCGGCCCAGACCGGTTGAAAGGTCACCGCTGCCCGGAGTGGTCGCTCGCCCACCCACGGAAGCGTCAGGAGAGCCTGAGCACCCATCACGGCAGCAGCCCCTTCAACCGGTCGACGAGGGCGTCCTTGACGGCCTGCTCGACAGCGGCGTTCATCTGTCGGTCGAGGTCCTGCTGGTCGTCGAGGTTCTCCAGGATGCTGCGGAGGTCGAGGCCGTCGATCGCGCGGGTGAGCACGTCGTCGGTCTTCAGCGCGGCGTCGATCACGGAGTCCGGCAGGGCCTTGATCGCGGCCTTCAGGAAGCCGTTGAGGTCGGAGTTGTCGAGCGCCTCGTCGACCAGGGCCGAGATCGGTGGCAGCGTCCCGTCGTCCTCCATCCGCCGTACGGCGTCCAGCAGCCCGGCACGCAGCGCGTCGACCTCCTCGTCGGTGCGCGGACCGGGCTGGGCGAGCTCGAGGGTGAACGCCTCGCGGCTGATGCCGAGGCGGCAGGCCGCGCCGTCGAGGCCGAGCAGCACCAGCCGCTCGGTGAGCGCGTCGATGCCCTCGGCCTGAGAGGTGACGGTGCGTGCCACGCAGGGATCGGCCGGGTGGAGCGGCTCGAACCTCCCGCCGCCGTGGGCGAGCTGGATCCCGAGCACCCCGCACACCAGGACCACCGCCACCGCCGGCATGCCCACCAGCCCGAACCGGCTCGTCATCGGGTCACCCGCCGGCCGCCGGGCACGACCAGGGACGCGACTACCGTGAGCAGCGCCACCAGCGCCAGCCCGGCGCCGATCAGGAACGAGTCGCGGAAGGCCCTGGTGGCGGCACGCTCCAGCTGGGCGTCGAGGTCACGCTCGAGCTGAGCGGCTGCCGCGCGCTCGTCCGGCGCGATGTCCGCGGTCTCGAAGGCGCGGTGCAGGTCGGGGACCTGACCCCGCTGCTCGGCCAGCTCGCGCCCGAGCGCCTGGGCGACCGCGATCTTGCCCTCGGGCCGCAACGGAGCGTCCAGCACCAGCGACGCGATGGCCTCCTGGGCCGGAGCCTGGGCGTCCTGCAGGTCCGCGGTGAAGACCGGCGTGAGGATCGCCAGCCCCAGGACCACGCCGAGGTGGCGCGCCCCGATCGTCCACCCCGCGTGGTGCACCCGCGGCAGCCGCATCTCCATCGTCTGCGCGCTGAGCCGGTCGACGGTCAGCCCGAGCCCGAGCCCGACCAGGGCCTGCGGCGCGATCGTCCAGACGAGGCTGGCCGACGGTGGGATCGCGAGGCCGACAAGTCCGCCGGCGATCAGGAAGCAGCCGACCGCGACCTCTACCTCGGGCGGCGTCCGCAGCAGACGGGCGAGAGGGCGCGACCCGAGCGCCGCAAGTGGTACGACGGACACGGTCAGGGCCGCGGTCGCCGGGGAGCGGCGCCAGCCGTCGACCAGGAGCAGGACCAGGAGGAACAACGCTGCGGTGAGCGCGGCCGAGAGCAGCGCGAGGGTCAGGTTGGGGCGCACCGCGGGCCGGTGCCGGTCCGGCGGCAGCGCCGGTCGCGCCGCGACGGCCAGCGCCGCCGGGACCGCCAGCACCGCGCACGGCACCTGGACCACGAAGATGGCCTGCCACGAGAACGCCTCGGTCAGCAGCCCGCCGGCGACCGGGCCGGCGGCGGTTCCGACCACGCCGGCGGTGACCCAGACGGCGACGCCGCGCCGCTCGCCGTACAGCTCGACGAGGAGCTCGAGGCACCCGACCAGCGCCAGCGCGCCGCCGACCGCCTGCAGGCATCGGGCCGCGATCAGCACCTCGATCGTCCCCGCCAGCGCGCACGCCGCCGAGGAGCCGGCGAAGACCGCGATGCCGACCGCACTGACCACCCGCGGCTGGGCCCGCGCGAAGACCACGGCCGTCGGCACGGCGACCAGTGCCAGCACCAGGTTGAACGCGATCAGCACCCAGGCGACCTCCCCGACGGTGGTGTCGAGGTGGCGGAGGATGTCCGGCAGGGCGAGCGTGACGACCGCGGAGTCCGCGAGGACCAGCGCCACGGTCAGTGCGAGGAGCGGGGCCACGGCGCGACGCACGCGGACATCCTCGCAGTGAGGTCCGGGCGGGCTTAGCTGCTCCCGGGCTTTCGGCGCCCGAGGAGGAAGTAGGCCGCGGGGACGGCACCGGCAGCGTTGACGAAGACGATCGCGAGTCCCCAGGCCTTCTTGGGGCCGCGAACCTCGTCGTCGCCTCGATGTCGAAGGTCGGCCAGCGCCGCCGTCTTGAGGACCCCCTCGACGATGCCGAGCACCATGATCACCCTGCGGCGGCGCTCACTCATGTCACTCCATCGTTGCCTTGCCATGACGCCCTCCCTGAGCCAGCACTGTCGACGAGGTCGACGCCCAGTCTTGCCGACGGCCCCGCGCCGCCGGCGCCGGGTCGCGGGGCCCGGTCACCGGGGAAGGACGGCCACCGCGAAGCCGATGACGGTCCAGACGCCGGGCCAGTTGCGACCGCGCCTGTAGGCGAAGGGCATGAGGGAGTCGGTCAGCATCGCCAGGAGACCGCCCGCGGCCAGGGCCACCATGCGGTCGCCGGTGCCGCCCACGGAGCCGATCACGAACCCGAGGCCCGAGGCCAGCCCACACGCGACCACCACCGAGCCCCACATGCCACACAGCTTGGCCCTGCTCCAGCGCTGATGAGGGCGCCCGCACCGAACCCCGCGAGCCATCCGGTGACCCGGCTTGGCACTGTGACCCATGTGGCGATCAGACCGCTGAGGAGCAACGAGGCCCGCGCGACCGCGCCCAGGACCAGCGCCTCGAACATCTGCCCTCCTGGTTCAGCCGGACTCAGTGAAGCAGGTCCCCCGCCGTCTGCGGTCTCCCCGTCGACTCAACCCAGGTCCGGCCGGATCACGGTCATGCCACCGGCTCCCGCGCCGGGTCGTCCGAGGGCTGCGAGCCGCTTCGCGGCTTCGGCCAGCCCGATCCGGTCGCGGAGCAGCCGGCCGGGGTCGAGGGTGCCGTCCGCCACCCGCGCGAGCATCTCGGGGTAGGCCGACGCCGGCATGCCGTGGCTGCCGAGCAGCTGGAGCTCCTGGCCGAGCACCCGGCCCATGTCGACCCGCGGGAGGGCGTCGTCGCCGCCGAGGAGGCCGACCTGGACGTGCCGGCCACCCGGCCGCAGGGCGGCGACCGACGCGGCCAGGTTCGCCCGGCTGCCGAACGCGTCGATCGTGACGTCCGGACCTCCGTCGGTGAGGTCGGCGACGGCGTCGTCGGGGCGGTCGGCCGGCACCGGCGTGGCCCCGAGCCGTTCGGCGACGGCGGCCGAGGCCGGGTCGGGATCGATCGCCAGGACCCGCGCGCCGAGCGCGACGGCGACCATCACCGCCGAGAGCCCGACGCCCCCGCAGCCGTGCACGACCACGATCTCGCCCGGCCGCACCCGGGCGACGTGGGCCACCGCACGGTAGGCGGTCGCGAACCGGCACCCGAGGCCGGCGGCCACCTCGGTCGGGACCTCGTCAGGCACGCGCACGAGGTTGACGTCGGCCCGCGGCAGCGCCACGAGCTCGGCGAAGGAGCCCCACTGGGTGAACCCCGGCTGCAGCTGGCTCTCGCAGACCTGGCCGTCGCCGCGCGCGCAGGCACGACATCGTCCGCAGGCGAGGACGAACGGCGTCGTGACCCGGTCGCCGACCTGCCAGCGGGTGACCCCGGCCCCGGTGGCGACCACGGTGCCGGCCAGCTCGTGGCCAGGCACGTGCGGCAGCGCGATGTCGGGGTCGTGGCCCAGCCACCCGTGCCAGTCGCTGCGGCACAGTCCAGTCGCGTCGACCGAGACCACCACCCCGTCGGGCGGGCACGGCGGATCCTGGACGTCGGTCAGCCGGGGCGGCACGCCGAACGCCTCGACCAGCACCGCACGCATGGCCTCACCCTAGGGAGTCGGGTGGGGACGCCCGGGCTGTCGGCGCTCGCTGGGAGACTCGGCTCCGTGCCGAGGACGCCGCGCATCGAGCCGGACGGCGAGGTCGTCGCCCGGCTCGCGGTGACGGCCCTCGCCCTGCCCGAGGCCTACGAGGAGGACGCGTGGACCGGCGTCCGCTGGCGGATCCGCGCCAAGACCTTCGCGCACGTGATGGTCGCCCAGGCCGGCTACGAGTCCTCGTTCCGCGACATCACCGGCATCGCCGACCCGACCACGGTCCTGACCTTCCGCGCCGGTGGCGACGAGCTGCTGGCGCTGGTCCACGCAGGCATGCCGTTCTACAAGCCGCCCTGGTCGCCGACCATCGTCGGCATGGTGCTCGACGGCGACACCGACTGGGCCGAGGTCGCCGAGCTGGTCACCGAGAGCTACCGGTTCTGTGCGCCGCAGAGGCTCGTGCAGCAGCTCGACGACTAGTCCTCGAGCTGCTGCTCGACCGCCGCCATCGGTTCGTCGGCACCGTCCTCGGCCGCCCTGCGGGAGGCCTCACGTATCTCGAAGACCTCGGTGGCGAAGTCCCCGATCGCGGTGGCCACGTCGCGCACGGCACGCGTGAGGATCGTCGCGACCTCACCAGCGGTGCTCGCGGCAGCCTCGATGGTCGACTGGATGGCGTCCTTGCCGATCTCGGCGCCCGACAGTCGCTCGCCGTTGTCGTCGGTCATGGCGCAAGTGTGACCCGGATGGCTCAGGCAGCCAACGCCTCGTCCGTGGCGGGGGCCGGCCCGGTCCGCCCGCGAGGGCGGTCGGGCAGCGCCATCCGGCAGATCTTGGCGGCCACCGAGAACAGCTGCTTCGACAGACGACCGGTGTTGTAGGCCAGCCCGTACCGCTCACAGAGCTCGCGGACCTCGTCGGCGATCTCCGGGTAGCGGCGGGCCGGCAGGTCGGGGAAGAGGTGGTGCTCGATCTGGTGCGACAGGTTGCCGGACATGAGGTGGAACAGCCGCCCGCCGGTGATGTTGGCCGAGCCGAGCAGCTGCCGGTAGTACCAGTGGCCGCGGGTCTCGTCCTCGCACTCGTCCTGTGAGAACGTCGCCACGCCGGCCGGGAAGTGGCCGCAGAAGATGATGTTGAACGCCCACACGTTGCGGACCAGGTTCGCCGCAGCGTTGCCGGCGAGGGTCAGCGCGAACAGCGGCCCGGTCAGCGCCGGGAACAGCAGGTAGTCCTTGAGGGTCTGGTTGCGGACCTTGCGGATCAGCCCCGGGTAGAGCGGCTTGTTGTCCTCATGGCTGCGCCGGCCGGCGACGAGGTTCTCCACCTCGAGGTCGTGCAGCGCGACGCCCCACTCGAAGAACACCATCAGCAGGAACGCGTAGAGCGGGTTGCCGAGGTAGTAGGGGTGCCACTTCTGGTCCTCGTCCATCCGCAGGATCCCGTAGCCGACGTCGCGGTCCTTGCCGAGGATGTTGGTGTAGGTGTGGTGGATGTGGTTGTGGCTGTACTTCCACTGCTCGCCGGGGCAGACCGTGTCCCAGTCGTACATCCGGGAGTTCAGGGCGGGGTCGCCCATCCAGTCGTACTGTCCGTGCATCACGTTGTGGCCGATCTCCATGTTGTCGAGGATCTTGGAGATGCTCAGCGAGGCCACGGCGAGCGGCCAGAGCGGCGGCAGGTAGAACATCAGCCGGCCGGCCACCTCGAGCTGCTGGCGGCGCTTGACGACGCCGCGGATGTAGGCCGCGTCATCCTCACCGAGGTCGGCCAGGATCCGCTGGCGGATCGCGTCGAGCTCTTCGCCGAGCTGCTCGAGCTGCTCGTCGGTCAGGGTGGTCTTGTTGGTCTTCATGTCAGGTCTCCTCACAGCTGGACGACGCAGTCGCCGACGGGCGCGCTGACGCAGATGCGGATGTCCTCGTCGGGCAGGGACGACTCCTCGCCGGTGAGGACGTTGCGGACGGTGCCCTCGCTCTTGCGCGAGGTGCAGGAGAAGCAGATGCCCATCCGGCACCCGAACTCCGGGCGAAGCCCGAGGGCCTCCGCCTGCTCCAGCAGCGTCTCGCCGGTGTTGTCCGACTCCTCGCCGCTCGCGGTGAACGTCGTCGACCCCTCCGCGACGACGTCGCTGCGCGGCTTGGTGGAGGTCTTGAAGTACTCGATCCGCAGTCGCGGGTTGTCGGCGTAGGTCTCCTGGATCAGCTCGATGAGGCCGGCGGGGCCGCACGCCCAGGTGTGGAGGTCGGCGTACGCCGGCACCATCTCGGCCAGCTCCTCGGTGCAGTAGACCGGGTCGCCGCACTCGGGGTAGAGCAGCCGCACGTGGATGTTGGGCGGCAGGTCGGCGAGCTCCTCGGCGTAGATCTGGTGGTCCGGCGACTGGGCGTAGTGCACGAAGTGGACCGTCCCGCCGTACCCGCGGCGCAGCAGCGTGCGCAGGATCGACATCACCGGGGTGAT
>NZ_DASUFR010000075.1:0-10997 GCF_036274455.1 Nocardioides sp.
GGGAAGGCGCCGATGATCGGGGTCTTGCGCGCCGAGGAGATCGAGTCGGAGGCCAGCGCGCGCTGGACCTCGACGAAGTTCGTCGTCCAGTAGCCGAAGGACAGCACGAAGCCGAGGCCGAAGACGATGCCGACGACCGACCAGAAGTCGGAGTCGAAGCCCGACAGCGCGTTGCCGGGCCAGGAGTTCAGCTGCTGGTCGGCCGGCGCGATGCCCGAGTTCTGGTCGGCGGCGGCGGTGAGCTTGTCGGTCAGTCCGCCCCAGCCGCCCACCCGGTGCAGGCCGAGCAGGGTGAGCGGGACCAGCGAGGCGACGATGACGAAGAACTGCAGGACCTCGTTGTAGATCGCCGCCGACAGGCCGCCGAGGGTGATGTAGGAGAGGACGATCGCGGCCGCGACGATGAGCGCCACCCACTGCGGCCAGCCGAGCAGCGCGTGGATGATGCTGCCGAGCAGGTAGAGGTTGATCCCCGCGATGAGCAGCTGCGCCACCGCGAACAGGATCGAGTTGACCAGGTGCGCGCCGGTGCCGAACCTGCGCCGCATGAACTCCGGCACCGACCGCACCTTCGAGCCGTAGTAGAACGGCATCAGCACCACGCCGAGGAACAGCATCGCCGGGATCGCCCCGACCCAGAAGTAGTGCACCGTCGGGATGCCGAACTGGGCGCCGTTCGCCGACATGCCCATGATCTCGACCGCGCCGAGGTTGGCCGAGATGAACGCCAGTCCCGTCACCCACGCGGGCAGCGAGCGCCCGGAGAGGAAGAAGTCCACCGAGTCCGAGATCTGGCGACGGGCCAGCACGCCGATCCCGAGGACCACGAAGAAGTAGAGGAAGACGATCAGGTAGTCGACCCAGGTGGCGTCGATGATCGTGTCGGCCAGCACGGTGACCGCGAGCGGGGGTGCGGACATGCGAACGGCCTTTCTGCAGGTGCGGCCTCGAGCGCATCGACGCGGTGCCCGCGCGCTGACCGGCCCAAACCTCGTCCGACACCCTCGGTAGGACGAGGGCCGTGGCGGAGGAGATGACGCCCTGTGACGTCACCAGGTGTCAGATGACATCACTTACCTCTTGACATGACGTCACTATGATGTCATGGTGGTGCACATGGACATCACGCCGTACGTCGACAGCCTCCGCCGGGACCTGGTCGCGGCCGCCGAGGCCGCCGGCCCCGAGGCACAGGCCACCGCCGAGCGGCTCACCTTCGCGCTCGACCCGGCCGCTCGGCTGGCGCTGATGGAGGCCATCTCCCAGGCGGCCACCGAGATCACCGCCGAGATGCCGGCCGGGAGCGTCGACGTGCGCCTCGACGGACGCGAGCTCGCCTTCGTCGTCGAGGCCCCCGCGGCGCCGCCGGCCCCCCCGACGCCCCCGCCCCCGCCGGCACCGCCCGGCCCGGAGGACGAGGAGGAGGGCGGCATCGCCCGGATCACGCTCCGCCTGCCGGAGTCGGTGAAGGCCAAGGCCGAGGAGTTCGCCGCCAGGTCCGGCCACTCGCTCAACACCTGGCTGGTCAACGTGGTCCGCGCGGCGACGCGCGACAACGCGATCAACGTCGACATCGACCTGTCCAGCCTGCCCTTCGTCGGGGGCAACGACCCGTTCGGCGGCCAGGGACCGTTCGGGGGCAAGCGCGGCCGGCGCATGAGCGGCTGGGTCTAGAGCCCACCAGGACACCCCGGGCCGGCGCCCACCACACAGCCAGGGCGCCGGTCCGGTGGTCAGGCACACCCTTCTTCCAGATCGACCACCCCAGGAGAGACAGCCATGCCCGAGTACCACTTCGAGACCCACAGTCCGGTCAACCTGATCGTCGAGATCAGCAAGGGCAACGTGCACGTGGAGTGCACCGAGACCAGCGACTCCGTCGTGACCGTGGAGGGCAAGAACGCCGACGACGTCGTCGTCGAGCAGCGCGGTGACACGATCACCGTGCTCGAGCCCGGCCGCGGCCGCATCTTCGGTGACAACGCGCTGCGCGTCGACGTCACGGTCCCCGACACCAGCAACGTCGCGGTGAAGACCGGGAGCGCGGACATCCAGGTCGAGGGCCGGGCCGGCCAGGTGCAGCTGCGCAGCGGGTCCGGCGACTGCACGGTCGACGCCGTCGACGGCGACCTCCAGGTCGAGACCGGCTCCGGCGAGATCCGGGTCGACGACGTGCACGGCAACCTCAAGGTCAAGAGCGGCTCCGGCGACATCGAGGTCGGTGAGGCGGGCGGCACCGTCTCGATCTCGACCGGCTCCGGCGACGTCAGCATCGAGAACACCCACGGCAACAGCGTCTTCAAGACCGGCAGCGGCGACCTGAGCATCGGCGCCGCGCACGCCGACACCTCGTTCAGCACCGGCAGCGGCGACGTCGCGATCGAGCTCGTCGAGCGGGGCCGGCACTCGGTGAAGGGCGCCTCCGGCGACGTCGCGATCGGCGTACGTGCGGGCGTCCCGGTGTGGACCGACATCACCACGGTGTCGGGCACGATCCGCTCCGGCCTGAAGGGCGCCGGCCAGCCCGAGGACGGCCAGGACCACATCGAGCTGCGCGCCAAGACCGTCAGCGGCGACATCGCCCTGAGCGAGGTCTGAGACCCACCCGGAAGCGCAACCGCAGTCAGGCCGACTGTCGGTGCCCACAGCAAGAATGAGACCACCAGGAGACGAGGAGCACGGCCATGAGCAACACGCTGATCGAACTGCAGGCAAGGCACCAGATCCACGAGCGCCTGGCGCAGGCCTCCGCCCCGCGGATGCCCCACCGGAGCCGCCGGCACCGGGTCGCCGAGCAGCTCCGCCGCGTCGCCGACCGCGTCGACAACTGAGTGTCGGCCGATGGCCCTCGACCGAGATGTCAGATCTTGGTGCGGTGGAAGTTCTGATAAGAGCGCGACGGGGTCGGGCCCCGCTGTCCCTGATAGCGCGAGCCGTACTTCTCCGACCCGTACGGATGCTCTGAGGGCGAGGACAGCCGGAAGAAGCAGAACTGGCCGATCTTCATCCCGGGGTAGAGCTTGATCGGCAGGGTCGCGACGTTCGCGAGCTCGAGGGTCACGTGCCCGGAGAACCCGGGGTCGACGAAGCCCGCGGTCGCGTGGGTGAGCAGGCCGAGGCGGCCCAGGGAGGACTTCCCCTCGACCCGGGCGGCGACGTCGTCGGGCAGGGTCACCACCTCATAGGTCGAGCCGAGCACGAACTCGCCCGGATGCAGGATGAACGGCTCCTCGCCCTCCGGCTCGACCACGCGGGTCAGGTCGGACTGGTCCACCGCCGGGTCGATGTGCGGGTAGCGGTGGTTCTCGAAGACCCGGAAGTAGCGGTCGAGGCGGACGTCGATCGAGGACGGCTGCATCATCGCCGGGTCGAACGGGTCGAGGCTGATCCGGCCCGCATCGATCTCGGCCAGCACGTCGCGGTCTGACAGCAGCACGCGCACAACCTATCGAGGCCCGGTGGGCGGCAGTACGGTTCGGCCGTGGACATCAACGTCAACGGGCAGAGCTACTCGAGGTGGGAGGACGTCCCCGCCGAGGTCCGCCAGCAGCTCGCCGCCACGCTCCCCGACGCCGACAAGAACGGCGTCCCGGACCTGTTCGAGACCGGCGCGCTGCCCACCGGCGCCCAGGCCTTCACCAGCACCTCGATCATCGTGAACGGGCAGCCGGTGCAGTCCGCGGCCGACCTGCCACGCGAGCTCCAGGCCCAGCTCCAGCAGGCCCTCGGCATGCTGAGCTCCGCGTTCGGCCCGGCAGCCACGCCGGCCGCCCCCGGCACTCCTGCCCCGGCCGCCCCGGGTGCGCCGCTCCAGCCCGGCCAGGTGATGCTCAACGGCGTTCCGACCACGCCGGGCGAGGCCACGGCACCGGCGAAGCCGTGGTGGAAGCGCCTCTTCGGCGGGTGACGCCGAGGCCGGCCTCGTGCGCCGACTGAGGTAGCATCACCGCGCCGGTCCTCCGGCATGCGGATGTAGCTCAGTTGGTAGAGCGCGACCTTCCCAAGGTCGATGTCGCGAGTTCGAATCTCGTCATCCGCTCCACCCAGTCCGTGGTCGCGCTGAGCGCGACACTCTGCCCCACGTCGATGTCGCGAGTTCGAATCTCGTCATCCGCTCCAGCAACTTCCCAGCGCGAACTCGCCACCGCTCATCGAGCCTGTCGAGATGTCCGCAGCGAAGACACCCGGGTGGGTCCCAGCGCGAGCAGCGGTGATCTCGACAAGCTCGATCCGCGGTGGGCGAGTGGGGTGCGAGTGTCGCTCGATACGTCCCCGCCGATCGCGCCACTTTGCCGGCCGGTGCCGCTCTCGACCGGTTTACTTCAACCGTGACGTCTCGGTGGGCGGTGGCACTGGTCACGGCGTCGCTGCTCGCGGTCGCGAGTTGCACGTCGGAGAAGGACCCGGGTCCCGTCAAGCCGTCGCCGCAGCAGCCCCCGGCTCCGCAGGGCGGTACGGCGGACCAGCCCGTGCCCCTCGCCGCGACGAAGTCGCTGCTGGAGTGGGTCGCCACGCCTGGCGCGGTGGCCAACACGGTGACGACCAACGACACCTGGTTCCTGACCGTCGAGGCGTCCGGGGAGGGCTATCGACTCGACGGGCCGGACACGTCGTTCGGCACCGGGGAGGCGGACACCCGGATCACCAACGCTCTGCTCGACTCCGACTGGGCGGTGGTGGTCCGGCAGGACCGGGCCGGCGAGAAGCCGGCCACGGCCGAGGTCACCGACCTCGTGAAGGGCGAGCAGTTCACCATCGACGAGGCCTCCGACGTGCCGACGACGGCCGGCGGCACCTGGGCCCTCGGCGGCGACACCCTGGTCCACGCGACACTCGGGCCCGGCGGGGCATACTGCGTCGCGGCGGTCGACCTGCCCAGCCGGACGTCGTCGGTGACCTGGTGCGCCGCGGCCAAGCACGGCTTCAACGCCGCCCACGTGACCGAGGCGGGGACCACCGTGCTCGGCTTCGACGACGCCAAGCCCTCCTGCCGGACCGTCGGCCGGCTGGCCGACGACCAGCTCGACCCGTTCCCCGGCGTACCCCGGTGCGTGGCCTGGGAGGGAGCCCTGCTCGGCGACGACGCCGCCGTCTGGTCGGTCATCCCGAACGAGTCCGACACCGTCGCCGCCGAGTTCTTCGCACGGGTCGGCGACGGCTACTTCGACCTCGGCCCCGGCACCTCGGGGACGCTGGTGCCGTGCGCCGGCGCGGCGTACTTCGTCCGCGACCCGCAGCGCGAGGGCGACTCGGCACGGCTGATGCGCTGGGACGGCGTCGACCTGTCGACCGTGTACGCCGCCGAGCCCGGGCCGTCGTACCTGGACGCCCCGCGCTGCGGTGACGGCGCCCTGGTGCTCACCGCGCACGCTGAGACCGGTGACCAGCAGGTGATGGCAGCGCTCTGACTACGCTCGCAGCGTGGAGTTCACCGGCTTCCCCGTCGCGGCGCTCGACTTCTACGACGACCTCGAGGTCGACAACACCAAGAGCTTCTGGGACAAGCACAAGAACGTCTACGAGGAGTCGGTGAAGGCGCCGATGACCGCGCTGTGCGAGGCGTTGGGGAAGGAGTTCGGCGAGGCGAAGATCTTCCGGCCCTACCGCGACGTCCGGTTCGCCAAGGACAAGACGCCGTACAAGACCCACCAGGGCGCGTTCGTCCGCGTTGCCGACGCGACCGGTTGGTACGTCGAGGTCTCGCCGCGCGGGGTCCGCACCGGCGGCGGCTACTACCACGCCGAGGCGCCGCGCCTGGCCGCGCTGCGCGAGGCGATCGCGCACGACACCTACGGCGCCGAGCTGGCCCGGATCGTGAAGGAGCTGGAGCGCAAAGGCTTCACGATCGGTGGCGACGTCCTGAAGACGACTCCTCGCGGCTACGACAAGGACCACCCGCGGATCGCCCTGCTCCGCCACAAGTCGATCATCGCGGGCCGCCTGATCGGCTTCGAGCCCGTGATCCACACCCTACGGCTCCTCGACGTCGTGCGCAAGGACTGGCGGGCCACCCGGCCGCTGGTCGAGTGGGCCCAGCGGCACGGCGCCAGCTAGTGGTCACGACCGGAAGTTCGTCGGGTGTCCCGCACCCCGGGCACGCACCTCGCGGCGTTGGCGTCGCTCGCTGGACGAGCAAGTAGAGCGTCGCTCCGGCGCCTTGGATCCACCCCACAGAAAGCATGCACGCACCCGGAGCAGGTGAGGAGCCCGCGCCCGCGCGAACTCCTCGAACTCGGTCACACCCTTTCCACGCACTCCACGTCTCCCGCGTCACACCCGCGGGAGATTCTTCGCCTCAGCGCGTCATGGCGCCGCGGTGAAGCTCGCCATCGTCCGGGCCGGCTCCCAGTACGCCTTCATCGACGTCACCAGGCCGGCGTCGTCGACGACGTAGACCATGATCAGCTCGGTCGTGGTGTGGCTGCCGTCGGCGAACGAGGTGCGGATCCTGCCGACGTTGGCGCAGGTGTTGCCCTCCGGGTTGGCGAAGGAGTCGTTGATCTCGAACTCGAAGGTCGCGATCGGCGCGATCGCCTGCTCCCAGAACGCCGAGAGTCCGGCATGGCCGTGGTGGCCGCGACCCTCGCGGTCGAACATCGACCTCCCGACCGGGTCCTCGAGCACACAGTCCTCGGCGTAGACCGTCAGCCACTCGGCGAGGTCGCCCTTGGCCACCGCCGAGTAGGAGCGCATCGAGGCGGTCCGGGCCGGATGATCGTCGTCCGGTGCGTTCCAGGTGATCGCGTCCGAGGTGATCGCCGCAGTGCCCATGGCCGTCATCGTAGGGGCGAAACTGGAACACGTTCTACCTCCGGCCCGGGATAGTCCGTGACGATCTGGCGGTCCGAACACCGTTCTCCACAGCCATTCCGTCACGGACTACCCCGCCGTGCCGGATGCCTAGTGCGGCTGCCAGGCGTCCTCGTCAGCGGTCCGCGAGGTGACGGCCTTCGGCAGCTTGCCGTCCGCGAGCTGCTGGATCGAGACCTGCTCGAACACGTCGCGCAGCGACCGGCGCGCGGCGATCCAGACGTGCTGGAGCACGGTCGCGGTCTCGTTGTACTCGACCGCCTCGGGCCGGAGGCCGTAGACCGAGACGAGCGGGCCGTCGACCGCGCGGATCACGTCGGCGACCGAGACGGTGTCGGCCGGGCGGCCCATCCGCCAGCCGCCCGACTGGCCGCGCTGGGACATCACGATGCCGGCCCGGCGTAGGTCGGCGAGGATCGCCTGTAGGAAGCCGTGCGGGATCTCCTGCTGCCTGCCGAGCTCCTCCGCGCTGACCGCCTTGCCGTCCTGGCGAGAGGCCATCTCGATCAGCGCCCGGAGTGCGTAGTCGGACTTCGCGGAAACTCGCACGAGGCCAGTGTGTCAGATGTGTCGATCGGTTCTCTCGTCTTAGGCGACTGGGTCGAGACGATCTGGTCGATCTGTCAATGACGCGAACGGGCCGATGACGAACGACGCCGGAACGGTCAGGCTGAAGCCCGGGAGGAACCATGAAGCCTGGCGCCGTACTCGCCGTCGCCCTCGTCGTCCCGTTCGCGACCACGCTGGCCGATCCCGTCCCTCCCGCGAGCGCGGCGGCGGTCTGCCAGGGGCGTCCCGCAACCATCGAGGGCGCGCACGGAATCATCACCGGGACCGAGGGTGACGACGTGATCGTCGGGCACGGCACGGGCACCGACGTCCGCGCCCTGGGCGGCAACGACCTCGTCTGCGTCGGTGGTGGCCAGGTCTCCACCGGGCCGGGCGACGACTCGGTCGTCTCGACCGCTCCCGCCGGCGCCTTCACGTTCGTCGAGCTGGTCGGGGGCAACGACAGCTACGAGGGCGGCGCCGGTACGAGCGAGGTCGTCGCCGACGACGTGAGCTCGATCCACGTGGTGATCGGTGGTCCCGGCACCGTCGAGCTCGAGCCTCCCTCGACGCCCGGGACGGGCAGCGTCAAGTTCGGGTCGGCCGCGAGCCACCTCTACGCCTTCGGGGAGAAGGAGGCGCGGGTGGACCTGGCCGCGCAGACGGCGAGCGTCGACCGCCTCCTCTTCGTCACGACCAAGGGGCTGCGGAACGCGACGGCGACGGGGTGCAAGGTGCGGATGAAGGGCAACGACAAGAGGAACGACCTCGACGCCTTCGGCCGCGACGTCGTGGTCTCCGGAGGCGACGGTCGGGACCTGCTCCGTGTGGTCGTCAGCGCCGGCCTGGAACTGCCGAGGTGCCGTCACCACCAGTCCGTGCTCCGCGGTCAGGGCGGACCGGACCGGCTGCTCGGGCTGCTCGGCAACGACGTGCTCATCGGTGGGCCGGGCCGTGACTTCGCGGACGGCGGCGGTGGCGTCGACACCTGTCGCGCCGAGGTCCGCAAGCACTGCGAGAGGTGACTCAGGCCCCGATCGGCCGTGCGGAGCGCGGGTCACCCGCGTCCGCGGGCAGCTCGAGCTTGACCGCCCACGCGGTCCACAGCACCCAGAGCGTGAACACCAGCGAGGCGAGCAGCCCCTCGGTCACCCCGGGTGCGCCCGCCCACTCGGCCAGGGTCTGGTTCTTCCGATGCGCAGTCGTGAACGCTTCTCAAGTAATTCCATCGGATCTATGGATCAGTCGTCGGAAGAGATCCTGGTCACACCTGACCCTGCGTTTCCTTGCGAGCCGCGTGACCTGCTGCCTACGATGAAGTTACTCACTGGTAGAACCGGTCAGTAGCCCCAGACGGGGCGCCAGAGCCAGCCAACGACGACGAAGAGGTGCGTCCCGACCGTGAGCCACTACAAGACCAACCTCCGCGACATCGAGTTCAACCTGTTCGAGGTGCTCGGGCGCGACGAGGTGCTCGGCACCGGCCCGTTCGCAGAGATCGACGGCGAGACCGCGCGCTCGATCCTGGCCGAGGTCGACCGCCTGGCTCGCGAGGACCTTGCCGCGTCGTACGAGGACAGCGACCGCAACCCGCCGGTCTTCGACCCCGAGACCCACAGCGCACCCCTGCCGGAGTCGTTCAAGAAGAGCTACCGGGCCTGGATGGACGCGGAGTACTGGCGCACCCAGATCAAGGAGGAGTTGGGCGGCACCTATGCGCCGTCCTCGCTCAACTGGGCGATCGCCGAGATGGTGCTCGGCGCCAACGCGCCGGTGTGGATGTACGGCTGCGGCCCCGCCTTCGCGGGCGTGATCTTCCGCAACGGCAACGAGCGCGACCGAGCCATCGCCAGGCACATCGTCGACCGCGAGTGGGGCACCACCATGGTCCTCACCGAGCCCGACGCCGGGTCCGACGTGGGTGCGGGCCGCGCCAAGGCCACGCCGAACGACGACGGCACCTGGAACATCGAGGGGGTCAAGCGGTTCATCACCAGTGGTGAGTCCGACCTGCAGGAGAACATCGTCCACCTCGTGCTCGCCCGCCCGGTCGGCGTCGAGGGCGCCGGGGGACCCGGCACCAAGGGGCTCTCGCTCTTCATCGTCCCGAAGCATCACTTCGACGTGGAGACCGGCGAGCTGACCGGCGAGCGCAACGGCGTCTACGTGACCAACGTCGAGCACAAGATGGGCATCAAGGTCTCCAACACCTGCGAGCTCACGTTCGGCGACCCGTCCATCGGCGGCGGCGAGCCGGCCCGCGGCTGGCTGCTCGGCGAGGTGCACAACGGCATCGCCCAGATGTTCCAGGTCATCGAGAACGCCCGGATGATGGTCGGCACCAAGGCGATCGCCACCTTGTCGACCGGCTACCTCAACGCGCTGGAGTACGCGAAGTCGCGTGTCCAGGGGGCCGACCTGACCCAGTCCGGCAACAAGACGGCGCCGCGGGTCACGATCACCCACCACCCCGACGTACGCCGCTCGCTGATGGTGCAGAAGTCGTTCGCGGAGGCGATGCGCGCGCTGGTGCTCTACGCCGCCAGCTGGCAGGACCAGCTGCAGCGCTTCGAGCACGACGACGCGATGGGCTCCGCCGAGGCGAGGCTCGCCTCCGCGGTCAACGACCTGCTGCTCCCCATCGTGAAGGGCTACGGCTCGGAGCGCTCGTGGGTGCTGCTCGGCACCGAGTCGCTGCAGACCTTCGGCGGCTCCGGCTTCCTGCAGGAGTACCCGATCGAGCAGTACGTCCGCGACGCCAAGATCGACACCCTCGACGAGGGCACCACTGCGATCCAGGGCCAGGACTTCTTCTTCCGCAAGATCGTCAAGGACCAGGCGCAGGCGCTGGGGCACCTCGCCGGCGAGATCGACACCTTCGTCAAGAGTGAGGCCGGGAACGGCCGGCTGAAGGTCGAGCGCGCGCTGCTCGCCAAGGCCCTCGAGGTGGGCCAGGAGCTGGTCGGGCTGATGATCAACACCCTGATGAGCGCCGACGAGTCGGCCGAAGGCGGTGACATCAAGAACATCTACAAGGTGGGCCTGAACACCACCCGGCTGCTGATGGCGCTGGGTGACGTGATCTGCGCCTGGCTGCTGCTGCGCGGCGCCGAGGTTGCCCTGCAGCGGCTGAACGGCGCGCTGGCGTCGGCGGACAAGGCGTTCTACGAGGGCAAGGTAGCCTCCGCGCGCTGGTTCGCCCGCACCGTGCTGCCCCGGCTGGCGGTGGAGGCCGAGATCGCCGAAGCCACCGATCTGGCGATCATGGATCTGCCGGAGGACGCCTTCTGATCCGGGCGACCAAGGCGCAGAATGGCGGCATGACCCCCGCCATCCCCACCAGCCCGTTCGGCCGGACCGGCCACGAGAGCACCCGCGTGCTGTTCGGCGCCGCCGCACTCGGCAACGTGACCCAGGCGCAGGCCGACGCCACGATGGAGCTGATCCTGTCGTACGGGATCAACCACATTGACACCGCACGCTCCTACGGCGATGCCGAGCTGCGGCTCGGACCGTGGATGGAGACCCACCGCAACGAGTTCTTCCTGGCCACCAAGACCGGTGAGCGGACCAGGGAGGGAGCCGCCCGCGAGATCGGTGAGTCACTGGAGCGACTGCGGACCGACCACCTCGACCTG
>NZ_DASUFR010000076.1:0-112463 GCF_036274455.1 Nocardioides sp.
CTGAACAATCGCGCGGCGCCTGCGCCGCGATAGCCGCACGCTGGCTGTGTTGCCGCCCCTCGAAAGGCGCCCAGCCTGCCTTCGGGACGGACGCCTTGCCATCGCACGACTCTCGCGACGCAGGCATCCACGCCCTTGTTCAGCAGACTCCTACGGGTGGTCGGCCGGCACCAGGCCGAGGGTGGTTTCAGGCGTGGTCCTCGCGGAACGGGTCGGCGGGGTAGACGCCGAGGATCTTCACGTCGGTCGTGAAGAACCTCAGCTCCTCGAGCGCGTTCGCGACGCCGACGTCGGCCGGGTGGCCGTCGACCTCGGCCAGGAACTGGGTCGCGGTGAACTCCCCGCCGACCATGTAGCTCTCGAGCTTGGTCATGTTGACGCCGTTGGTGGCGAAGCCGCCGAGCGCCTTGTAGAGCGCGGCGGGCAGGTTGCGGACGTTGAAGATGAACGACGTCACGACGGGGCCGTTGCCGGGCGCAGCCTCGACCAGCTCTCGGCCCAGGACCACGAACCGGGTGGTGTTGTGCTCCTCGTCCTCGACGTCCTCGGCCAGCACCTCGAGGCCGTAGATCTCCGCGGCCAGCGGCGGCGAGATCGCCGCCTGGGTGGGGTCGCCGGCCTCGACGATCTCGCGGGCGGCCCCGGCGGTGTCGCCGGAGATCACCGGGGTGAGGTTGTGGGCGCGGATGACCTTGCGGCACTGGCCGAGCGCGTGGACGTGGCTGTGCACGGTGCGGATCTGGTCGAGCCTGGCCCCGGGGATCCCGAGCAGCTCGAAGCGGATCCGCAGGAAGTGCTCGGCGATGATGTGCAGCCCCGAGTCGGGCAGGAAGTGGTGGATGTCCGCCACCCGCCCGGCGATCGAGTTGTCGATCGGGATCATCGCCAGGTCGGCCTCGCCGCCCTCGACCGCGGCGAAGACGTCCTCGAACGACGCGCAGGGCACCGCCTCCAGGTCCGGGTAGTGCTCGCGGCACACCTGGTGGGAGTTGGCGCCGGGCTCGCCCTGGTAGGCGATCCTCTCGACGCGGCGCGGGGCTTCGGTCACCGGAGCATCGTAGTTTGGACGACATGACCTTCCTGGTCGTGCTCAGTCTCGTGGTCGCCCTCGCCGCGCTGGCGATCGCGGCCGTCGTCCTGCGCCGTACGCCGGCGCCCCGCGGCGATGTCGACGCCGTGCCCGAGGACGTCGTCGGCCTGCGCCAGGAGGTCGCCGCGCTGCGGGCCGAGGCCAAGGGCGCGCTGCGCCACCTCGGGCTGGTCCGCTACGACGCGTTCGGCGACGTAGGTGGCCGGCAGTCGTGGTCGCTGGCGCTGGTCGACGACGACGGCAACGGCGTCGTGCTGACCGCGATCCACGGCCGCAGCGAGGCCCGCAGCTACGCCAAGAGCATCGTCGACTGGAGGTCCGAGCAACCGATGTCTCCCGAGGAGCAGGACGCAGTGGCGTCCGCGAAGCCATGACCGGCGGGCGGGCGTGGGACGACCTCGCCGACGAGCTGGGCGTCCGGGCGGTCGCCGAGGGCGAGCCCACGCGCTGGTACGACGAGCTGTGGTCGGCCGCCGGCCGCGGAGAGGTCCCGCTGCCGTGGGACCACACCGACCCCAACCCGGTGCTCGCGGGCTGGGCGACAGAGCCGGGCGAGGGGCGCCGGGCGGTCGTCGTGGGCTGCG
Organism: Nocardioides sp.; assembly: GCF_036274455.1. Taxonomy (GTDB): domain Bacteria; phylum Actinomycetota; class Actinomycetes; order Propionibacteriales; family Nocardioidaceae; genus Nocardioides. Next base: position 1,675 of record NZ_DASUFR010000076.1, read on the forward strand.
GGCTGGGCGCCGACTCGGAGTTCCTGGCCAGGAACGGGTGGCGGACGACGGCGTTCGACATCTCACCGGCGGCGGTCGCGGCGGTCCGCGAGCGCTACCCCGACTCGAGCGTCGACTACCGCGAGGGGAACCTGCTCGACCTGACCGGGGACTCGGCCGACCTGGCCGGGGCCTTCGACCTCGTCGTCGAGATCTTCACCCTGCAGGCGCTGCACCCCTCGCTGCGGGAGCAGGCCGTGGCCGGCGTGCGCGGGCTGCTCGCCCCGGGCGGGACCGCCCTGGTCGTCCAGGTCGTGCGCCGCGACGACCAGCCGCGTTCCACGGAGCCGCCGTGGACGCTCACGCGGGCCGAGATGGGGGCAGTGGCCGGTGACGGCGTCGAGCTCGAGTCGCTCGACGAGCTGCTGCCCGAGGGCCGGGTCAACCCGCTGTGGCGGATGGTGCTCACTCGCCGGTGACGAACCGCTGCAGCAGGACGACCAGCCGCTTGGTCTGCCTGCTGTCGAGCGCACCCAGGCGCTCGGCAAGAGTCTGCGTGGCGAGCTGACCGGCACGGTCGAGCACCTCACCGGCAGCGGGCGTCGGGTGCACGAGCTGGGTGCGCCGGTCCCACTCGAGCCGCCTCCGCTCGACCAGGCCCTTGGCCTCGAGGTCGTCGACCATCTGCACGACGCTCGCTCCGCTGATGCCGAGCCGGCGACCGATCTCGGCCTGGGACACCGCGCCCAGCGTGGCAAGGGTGGTGAGCAGGCCGAAGTGCGCGGGGACGATCTGCAGCGGTGCCAGCGCCTCGGAGAAGCCGCGATGCATCCGCAGGTGGGCACGGGTGATGAGGAAGCCGAGGCTCTCGAGCAGCGGTTCGGGGGTGTCGTGGGCGAGCTCGCCGTCGAGCGTGCCGAGCAGCAGCTGGCGCAGCTCCTCACGCTCAGCGAGCGAGAAGCCGGGCGTCAGGGCGTCCTCGAGGTCCTCGGCGTGCCGCCGCCAGTGCCGGGCCGCGGCGGCGCCCTCGGCGGTCCGGGTCAGGGAGTACGAGCGCCGGTCCGCCGGGTTGCGCACCCGCTCGACCAGTCCCTCCTCGGCCAGCCCGGCGGCCACCTTCGCCATGGTCGTGCGGCTGACGTCGATGGTGTCGGCCAGCGACTGCTGGCTCCGCGGCGCGCCGCCGGCCAGGGCCAGCAGGGCGGCGTACGCGTGGATGTCCATCCCGGCCGGAAGGACCGCACCGAGGCTGAGCGTCACCCGGGCGGCGGCGCGCCACAGCAGGTGCCCCGGCTGGTCCTCCAGCCCGGCCACCAGCTCACGGCTGTCGCTGGCCTCCTCCAAGCCCAATAGACGTTCACCCCTTGACGATTAAGTCCTTGACGGACTCCCGCACGCGAGTATCGTACACAGGGTAATCGTTAGGTTCTTGATGATTCGGCCATTGACGAAAGGCCGGGAGAGGGACGCTCCATGACCGAGCCGACCGCCGCCACCACGACCACCGCCGCCGACGCTCCGCCGGCGGCCCGCGACCCCAAGTGGTGGACGCTGGTCGCGGTCTGCCTGGGTGTCTTCATCCTGCTGCTCGACATCACGATCGTGAACGTCGCGCTGGTCGACATCCAGCTCGACCTCGACGCCAGCCTCTCCGACCTGCAGTGGGTGATCGACGCCTACGCGCTGAGCCTCGCTGCGCTGCTGCTCACCGCCGGGTCGCTGGCCGACCTCTACGGCCGCCGGTTGATGTTCATCATCGGCACCTCGCTCTTCCTCGTCGGCTCGATCGCCTGCGGGGCGGCCCAGGACATCTTCTTCCTCCAGGCCTCCCGTGCCTTCCAGGGCATCGGCGGCGCGGCGATGTTCGCCACCGCGCTGGCGCTGATCGCCTCGGCGTACCACGGTCGCGACCGCGGGGTCGCGTTCGGTGCCTTCGGTGCCACGACCGGCGTGGCCGTCGCCGTCGGCCCGGTGCTGGGCGGCGTGCTCACCAGCGGCATCTCATGGCGGTGGATCTTCTTCGTCAACGTCCCGATCTGCCTGTTCGCCATCGCGATCGCCGTCACCCGGGTCCGCGAGTCGCACGACCCGCGGGCGGGCCGCCCGGACTGGATCGGCTTCGTCACCTTCAGCCTCGCCCTCGGCTCCCTGGTCTACGGCCTGATCCGGGCCGGCCAGACCGAGTGGAGCGACGGTCGCGTCGTGTTCTGCCTCGTGGCCGCCGCCGTGCTCCTGGTGCTCTTCCTCATCAGCCAGGTCGTGCAGGAGCACCCGATGTTCGACCTCGGCCTGCTCCGCAAGCCGACGTTCACCGGTGGCCTGATCGCGGCGTTCGGAGTCTCTGCCTCGGTCTTCTCACTGCTGACCTACCTGGTGATCTACGTCCAGAACCAGCTCGGCTACTCCGCGGTGGGCGCCGGCGTCCGGTTCCTCTTCCTGTCCGGTGCGGCGTTCGTCGCGGCGGCGATCGCGGGACGGCTCACCTCGGTGGTGCCGGCCAAGTGGCTCATCGCCCCCGGCTTCGTCGTGCTCGGGGTGGGGCTGGTCCTCATCCACGGCATCGAGGTCAGCTCGTCGTGGACACACCTGATCCCGGGCCTGATCGTCAGCGGCCTCGGCATCGGCATGATCAACACGCCGCTGGCCTCGACAGCGGTGGGCGTCGTCCCGGTGGAGCGCTCGGGCATGGCTTCGGGCATCAACTCCACGCTCCGGCAGGTCGGCATCGCCACCGGCATCGCGGTGCTGGGCACGGTGTTCAGCCACCAGGTCGCCGACGGCATCCGCGACGGCCTCGCCGGCACACCTGCGGCCGACAGGTCCGACGCGATCGCCGCGGCGGTGACCGGCGGGCAGGCCGACGTCGTGATCAAGGCGGCCCCTCCCGGCGTACGCGAGCAGCTGGCGCAGGTCGCTTCCTCGGCCTTCGTCGACGCGCTCAACATCATCACCGTCATCGCCATCGTGGTGGCGTTCGTCTCGGCCGCCTGCTGCTTCGTCCTGATCCGCCAGCGCGACTTCGTCCAGCAAGGACCGGAGGCACCCGGCGGCCACTGACCGCCACCGTCGGCCCGGCGGGGCTACTGCGGCTGCCGCATGTAGAACTCGGTGAACTCCCGGCAGCGACCGTCCTGGTCGAACCGGAGGACGAAACAGTTGTGGAAGACGTTCGTGAACGGTCCGCCGGGCTCGTCGCGGTACGACGAGGTGCCGGTGGCGACCGCCCAGTCGCCGTCCACCGCGACGGGCGCGTACGACGCCTCGAAGGTGCCCGGGGCGTCGCGGGTGGAGGCCCCGGGCTCGGAGCTCTCACCGAGCCAGGACCGCACGACGGCCTCGCGCCCCACGACCGGGTCGTCGTAGGGGTGGTAGCGGTACTCGACGTCGTCGCTGAACAGCTCGCCGATCGACCCGGGCTCATAGCTGCGCCACGCCTCGACGTACCGGTCGAGCCAGCGCTGCACCGTCGTGTGGTCCATCGAGGGATAGTCCCAGACCTTCCCGACGCGCTCGCCGCGTGGGGATGGTTGGGAACGTCTGGGACTATCCCGGCACCGGGCCAGCGACTATCGCGGGACTCGGACGAGCACCCGGCCGTGGATGCACTCCATGTGGAGCTCGCGGCCAGGACCGATCGAGTCGCCGTCGAGCTGGCGGGGGGTGTCGGCACTGGCTCGGACGACGATGGTGCGACCGGTCATCCTGTTGACCAGCTCGTCGGTGCGCGGCCGCTTGGCCAGGACCCGGAAGGCCAGCGGGATCCACGAGAGGAACCGCCGCGGGTGCAGCAGGACGAGGTCGATCAGGCCGTCGTCGATGGCTGCGTCGGGCAGCAGCGGCATGCCGGCCTGGAGGTAGCCGACGTTGCCGACCACGATCGTGCGGGCCCGGTGCGAGGTGAACTCGCCCCCGTCCACCGAGATCTCGGCGCGCACCGCTGGGAACATCAGCGACTTCAGCGCCGAGAGCACGTAGGCGATCCAGCCGACCTTGGCCTTGATGTCCTCGTTGACGCCTTCCATGATCGCCGCGTCGAAGCCCATGCCGGCCATGACCATGAAGTGCGTGCCGTCCGGGATCGCGTCGCCGCTGACCCGCACCATGTCGATGGCCCGGTCCTGCCCGGTGAGCGCGACGTCGATCGCGGCGCGCAGGAAGAGCGGGATGTCGAGGTTGCGGGCCAGCAGGTTGCCGGTCCCGGCCGGGATGATGCCGATCGGGATACCGGTGCCGGCCAGCTCGGCGCACACCTCGCGCACTGTGCCGTCGCCGCCGCACACGAGGACCAGGTCGGCGCCGGCCACCGCGGCCGCCTCGGCCATACCGGTCCCGGGGTCCTCGACGGTCGTGTAGAGCCACGACGGTGTCGGCCAGCCCGCCTCGGTGGCCATCGTGGTCACGATGTGGCGGAACTCGCCGACGTCCTCCAGCTTCGAGGGGTTGAGTACGACGGCCAGGTTGGGCTGCGAGGGCAGCGCCGACGGGAGCACGGGCAGCTGCTCCGCGTGGCTGCGGGGCAGTGGGCTGTAGACCGCCAGCCCGAGCGCCACCATCCCCATCCCCAGCAGGAAGCCGCCGACGACGTCGGAGGGGAAGTGCCGGCCGAGCAGCACCCGGTCGAGGCAGACGACCACCACCATCAGCCCGATCAGCACGTAGAGCAGCCGGCGCACGCTGCCGCGCCGGACCAGCATCACCACGAGGACGATGAGGATCCCGCCCAGCGCGGTGACCGCGGACGCGTGTCCGGACGGGAACGACTTCGACGAGAGCAGAGCATCATCGAGCTGCCAGTCCGGCCGGGACCGGCCGACCAGCGCCTTGATCAGCGTGTACGTCGCCGTGGTCACGACCATCACGCCGGCGGTGAAGGCCGCGGCCCGGCGGTGGCCGCGCAACAGCATCAGGAGCGTGACGACCACGGTCATGATCGTCATGCCGGGCGTCGCGAAGACGACCTCGACGACCCGCAGCGGATGGATCAGCCAGTCGGAGTCCACGGCCCACTTCGCGGCGGGCGACCCCCGCTCGTCGAACCGCGCGACCGGCCCCCAGCCCTCGACGACGGCGGCCGTCACCAGGGCGAAGAGCAGGAAGGACAGCGTCGCCCACCCGAGGAGGACCTGACGCGACCGGTCGAGCACCTGGTCCTCCTGTGGAATCTGGATGCGGGCGACGCAAGCCCGAACGTTAGCCTTTCAATCGTGAACCACCCCCACGAAACCGTGCCGGACGAGGCGCTGCGCGCACCCGGCGCACGTCTCCGCGGGGACGCCGCGAGATGATCGACCCCCGCATCCTGCGAGAGCAGCCCGACCGCGTCCGCGCCGCCCAGGCCAAGCGCGGGCTGTCCGACGCAGTGGTCGACGAGGCGCTGGCGGCCGACGAGCGGCGCCGGCAGGCGATCGCGGACTTCGAGACCAGACGTGCGGAGCAGAAGGCCCTCAGCAAGCAGATCCCCCAGGCCCAGGGCGAGGAGAAGCAGCAGCTGCTCGAGCGCACCAAGGCGCTCTCGGCCGAGGTGAAGGCCGCCGAGGCCACGCAGGGCGAGGCCGAGGCCGCCTGGCAGGCCGCGATGATGGCCATCCCCAACGTGGCCCACGACCAGGCGCCCGCCGGTGGTGAGGACGACTTCGTCGTGCTCGAGACCATCGGCACACCGCGCGACTTCACCGCCGAGGGGTTCGAGCCCCGTGACCACGTCGAGCTGGGCCGGATCCTCGGCGCCATCGACATCGAGCGCGGCGCCAAGGTGTCGGGCTCACGCTTCTACTTCCTCACCGGCGTGGGCGCACAGCTCGAGCTGGCCCTGGTCAACCTGGCCATGGACCAGGCCCGGGACGCCGGCTTCACCCAGGTCATCGCGCCGTCCCTGGTGCGACCGCGCGCGATGGAGGGCACCGGCTTCCTCGGCCAGGCCGCCGACGACGTCTACCGGATCGAGGGCGAGGACCTCTACCTCGTCGGTACGTCGGAGGTGCCGATGGCGGCCTACCACTCCGACGAGATCCTCGATGCCTCGGCGCTGCCGCTGCGCTACGCCGCGTTCAGCCCGTGCTTCCGCAAGGAGGCCGGCTCGCACGGCAAGGACACCCGCGGGATCATCCGGGTGCACTGGTTCGACAAGGTGGAGATGTTCGTGTTCACCACGACCGAGGACTCCGACGCCGAGCACCGGCGGCTGCTGGAGTGGGAGAAGGAGTTCCTCGACAAGCTCGACCTCGCCTATCGCGTCATCGACGTGGCTGCCGGCGACCTCGGGCTGTCGGCGGCCCGCAAGTTCGACTGCGAGGCCTGGATCCCCACCCAGGGCCGCTACCGCGAGCTCACCTCCACCTCCAACTGCACCGAGTTCCAGAGCCGCCGCCTCGACATCAGGGGGCGGTTCCCCGACGGCACCCGGCCGGTTGCCACGCTCAACGGCACGCTCTGCGCGATGACGCGCACGATCGTGGCCATCCTCGAGACCCACCAGAACGCCGACGGCTCGGTCACGCTGCCGCAGGCGCTGCGTCCCTACATGGGCGGCATCGAGGTCCTCAAGCCGGTACATGAGTAGCGACGGCTGGGCACCCAAGCTGGTCGCCCTGGACATCGACGGGACATTGCTGAAGTGGGTCGAAGGCGCCGGCACGACCCACGAGGAGATCGCGCCCGCCGTCGGTGACGCCGTACGCCGCGCCCGCGACGCCGGGTGTCACATCGTGCTCGCCAGCGGGCGCTCGCCCCACGGCATGACGACGGTGGCCGACCGGCTGGGGCTCTACCTCGACGGCGAGCCGCTGTGGGTGGTCGCCAGCAACGGTGCGGTGGTCTTCCGCTACCCACCTCTCGAGGTGGTCCGCGAGGAGACCTTCGACGCCGCCCCCGCCGTGGCCGCGGTCCTCGAGCGCCACCCCAACGCACTGGTGGCGGTCGAGGAGCGCGGCGTCGGCTACCGGGTCACCAAGGAGTTCCCGTTCGGGGAGCTGTCGGGCGAGATGATCCTCACCGAGGTCGACGACCTGGTCTCGGCGCCGGTCAGCCGGGTGATCATCCGCGACCCCGAGGCGACGGCCGAGGACTTCGTGGCGCTCGCCAAGGAGCTCGGCCTGCACGGGACCGACTACGTCGTCGGCTGGACCGCCTGGCTGGACCTGGCCCCCGTGGGTGTCTCCAAGGCGTCCGGCCTCGCCTACGTCGCCGAGCAGCTCGGCGTCGACGCGGCCGACGTGCTGGCCATCGGCGACGGACGCAACGACATCGAGATGCTGCAGTGGGCCGGCCGGGGGGTGGCCATGGGACAGGCGGTCCAGCCGGTCCAGGACGTCGCCGACGCGGTCACCGGCACGGTCGGCGACGACGGCGCCGCCACCGAGCTGGCGAGGTACTTCTGATGGCAGCCCTGCCGGACGTCGTCGAGACGGAGCGACTGCGGCTGCCGCTCTGGAGGGCCGCGGACGTGGCCGCGATCCGCGCCGGCGAGCGCCGTCCGGACTGGCACCTGCAGTTTCCGCGCGAGGAAGACACCTTGGCGGCGTCGCTCTGGCGCGAGGGCGACCCGTGGGCACCCCGGTCGATCAGCCGCGCAGACGTCGTGGTCGGGTCCATCGGGTTCTTCGGACCACCCGAGCCGGCCTCCGACGGCACCCCCGAGGTCGAGGTCGGCTACGGCCTGGTCGAGGACGCCCGTGGCGTCGGCTACGCCACCGAGGCCCTGCAGGCGATGGCGCGCGCCGCCGAGACAGCAGGCGCCCGGCTGCGCGCGAGTGTCAGCCCCGACAACCAGGCCAGCATCCGGGTGCTGGCCAGGTGCGGCTTCACCGAGCTCCGCGGGAGCAACGAGCACGGCGAGCTGGTGATGGTGCGGCCGCTCCGGTGACTCCCAAGCTCGTGGCCACCGACCTCGACGGGACGCTGCTCGACAGTCGCGGGGAGCTGTCGGAGCGCACCCGCGCGGTACTCGACCGCCTGGACGCGGCCGGGGTGCCCCTCGTCGTCGTCACCGCCCGGCCGCTGCGCTGGATGACCGATCTCTGGCCGGTCGTGGGGCGGCACGGCATCGGAGTCGTCTCCAACGGCGCGATCGTCTACGACGTCGCCGAGGCCCGGATCCACGAGCTCGAGGGGATCGAGGTCGAGGCGGGGCTCGCGCTCGTCGCGGCGATCCGCGAGCAGCTCCCCAACGCGGTGTTCGCCTTCGAGATGGTGTCGGGCTTCGCCCGGGAGCCCGCCTACGACGAGCCACACCACGTCCCGGACGGCAGCCCGTCCGGCACACCGGAGGAGGTGCTCACCGGTCCTGCGGTCAAGGTCCTCGTCAAGGCGCCCGGCTCCTCCCCGGCCGAGCTCCGCGCCGGCGTGGTCGCCGCGGTCGGCGACACGGCCACGCCCACCTGGTCCACCGCGGGGCTGGTCGAGATCAGCGCCGCGGGGGTGACGAAGGCCGCCGCGCTGGCCCGGGTGTGCGACCGCCTCGGGATCGCCGCGGCAGACGTCGTCGCCTTCGGCGACATGCCCAACGACCTCGCCCTGCTCGAGTGGGCGGGGACGTCGTACGCCGTCGCCAACGCCGACCCGCAGGTGCTCGCCGTCGCCGACCACGTGACGGCGAGCAACGACGAGGACGGCGTGGCACTTGCCCTGACTGGCATCTTCGACTTGTGATCTGCTCTCATGGCCGGGTGCTCCGACGCCTCCTGACCACGTTGGTGGGGATCGCGATCACCTCGCTCGCGGTGCTCGGGGCAGGCCTGCCCGCGCACGCCGCCAAGCCCGCCAAGCGGGCACCCGCGTGTCCCCCGGTGACGGTCAGGGACAGCACGAAGGCGGCCATGGCTGTGTTCAGCGGCACCGTCGACGACGTCCAGCGCGGCGCGCGCACCGACGGCGTGCCGGGCGCGATCTACGACCACACCGTGACGGTGGACCTCGTCTACCAGGGCAAGATCGACACCGAGACGGTCACCGTGCAGACCGACCGCAACAAGGTGGCCTGCAGCCTCGGGGCCCTGACCGTGGGCACGGAGTACATGTTCTTCGTCACCGGCACCGGCGAACCCTGGGTGGCCGGAGGCATGAGCGGCACCCGCGTCAACAACGACACCGTGACCGCGCAGGTGGTGCGGCTGCTGGGCGAGGGGAAGCCCACGAGCCAGCCGCCACCCGAGCCGGCGCAGTTCACCCCGGTGGGAGCCGGCGAGCCGCAGTCGTTCTCCCGGCTCGCCGCGCCCGGCGGCGCGCTGGTCCTGATCGGACTGCTCGGGTTGCTGGTCGTGCGCGGGGTCAGCCGGCGTACGCCCTGACGGGCTAGAGGTACATCCCGCCGGAGTCACCCGGCTGAGGCGGCTGCTGCTCGGCCGGCTGCTGTGGCTGGCTGGAGCCGACCGGTAGCCCGCGCCGCATCTGCTCGAACTGCGCCCGCGCGGCCATCTGCTGGGCGTAGATCGCGGTCTGGATCCCGTGGAAGAGCCCCTCCAGCCAGCCGACCAGTTGGGCCTGGGCGATCCGAAGCTCCGCGTCGGACGGCGTCGCGTCGTCGGAGAACGGCAGGGCCAGCCGCTCGAGCTCCTCGACCAGGTCTGGAGACAGCCCGGCCTCGAGCTCGTGGACGGAGGCCTTGTGGATCTCCTTGAGCCGGTTGCGGCTGGCCTCGTCGAGCGGGGCGGACTTCACCTCCTCGAGAAGCTGGCGGATCATGCTCCCGATCCGCATCACCTTGGCCGGCTGCTCGACCTGGTCGGTGATCGACCGCTCGGGCTCCTCGTCCTCGCCGGACGCCTGCTCGACCAGCGCCGACTCGGGCACCGCCCCCAGCGGCTGTCCGTCGGGACCGACGATCACGACCTGACGCTCCTGCGGCTTCCGGGACCCGGATTCCTGCTGCTCGGTCATAGCGCCACGGTATCCGGCGCCATGTCGGGGACACCTCGCGGCCTCAGCGCATGACCAGCAGGATCTTCCCGGTGTGCGTCCCGGACTCCATGAGCTCGTGCGCCCGGCGTACGTCGTCGAGCGGGACCGTGGTGTCCACGATCTCGCGGACCCGACGCTCGGCCACGAGCGGCCAGACGTGCTCGACCACCGAGGCGCAGATCGCCGCCTTCTCCTCCGGCGGCCTCGCTCGCAGGGTGGTGCTGATGATCGCCCCGCGCTTGCGCATGAGGACGTTGAGGTCGAGCTCGCCACGAGTGCCGCCCTGCAGGCCGATGATCACGAGCCGCCCCTCGGTGGCGAGGGCCGCGACGTTGCGCTCGAGGTAGGCCGCGCCCATGTTGTCGAGGATCACGTCGGCGCCGGCGCCGCCGGTGTGCTCCTCGACCACCTCGACGAAGTCCTCCTCGTGGTAGTCGATCGCCACCTCCGCACCGAGCGTGCGACAGAAGTCCCGCTTCTCCGCCGTGCCGGCCGTGGTCACCACCCGCGCCCCGAGCTCGGTCGCGAGCTGGATGGCGAAGCTCCCGATCCCACCGGCGCCGCCGTGCACCAGCAGCACCTCGTCCGGCCGCAGCGCAGCCAGCATGAACAGGTTCGACCACACCGTGGCCGCCACCTCGGGCAGCGCCGCGGCGGCCACCAGGTCGACGCCCTCGGGCACCGGCATCAGCTGCCCGGCGGGCACCGTCACGTGGGTGGCGTAGGCACCGGCTGAGAGCAGCGCACACCCCTGGTCACCGACGGACCAGCCCTCGACGTCGGCGCCGACCGCGGTGACGGTCCCGCTGCACTCCATGCCCAGCACGTCGGACGCACCGGGCGGCGGCGGGTAGAAGCCCTGCCGCTGGAGCAGGTCCGCCCGGTTCAGGCCGGCGGCCGCCACCTCGAGCAGAACCTCGCCGCTGCCGGGCTCCGGGTCCGGCAGCTCCCGCACGGCGAGGACCTCGGGCCCGCCCGCCCCGTCGGCGAGGACGGCCCGCACGGGGGCCTAGACCTCTTCGTCGACGAGCTCGTCGGCCCGGTCGTCGATGTAGAGGTCGCCGGTGTGGTCGACGGAACGGTCGTCCGGGATCGGGTCGTCCACGTCATCGGGGTCGCGGGCGTCGGCCGGACGGTCCCAGCCCTCCGCCAGCTCCTGGGCGCGGGCGGCGAGCCGCTCGACCTCGTCCGGGTCGGCGTCCTGGGCGGCGGCGGCATAACCGAGGAGGTAGGCAGTGACGGGCGCCGCCAGTCGCTCGACGTTCTCGGCAGCGCACTTGGTGAGGTCGGCCAGCAGTCCCTCGTCGACCTCCACGTCCTCGAGATCGAGGACGTCGCTCAGCTCGTCGATCCAGTCGTGGAGGTTCACGGGTTCAGACTTCCGCGCAGATCGGCGTCTCGCAAGTTCCTTGTCTCGACCACCCCACCTCACCGGGTGAGGTCCCGGACATCGGCCCAGGTGTCCACGTCGCGGTGCTCTTGACCCTCGGCGGCGACCTCGGCCAGGTCGAGCGGCGCGAGCAGCCGGTGCAGGGCCAGGTTGTGCTGCTCCTCCAGCCCGGGTCGTACGCCGTCCAGCCGCGCGACGTCGAGCACCATCGCCAGCTGCCGTCGGCCGTCCGGCCCGACGAGCACCGCGCCGTCGTGGCCCTCCATCGCGGAGCGCAGCCGCCGGAAGGTGCGCGCGGTGAGGAAGGGCATGTCGCAGGCCAGCACCACGACGGTGCCGCGCGGGTCGAGGAGTGCGTCCCTGCCGGTGAGCAGGGCCGCGGCCGGGCCGCCCCCGCGCGGGTCCTCGCGGGTGAAGGTCACCGGTCGCTGCGTCGGCACCGGGTCACCGACGACGACGACCTCGGCGGCGTCGATCACGGCGTCCAGCGCCCAGGTGAGGAGCGTGCGTCCGTGCAGCTCGAGCGAGGCCTTGTCGGCGCCGTCGAGCCGGACCGCGCCACCGCCGGCGAGGACGACCGCGGTGAACGACCCGGGCGTGGACACGGGTCAAGTGTGGCCGGTGGCCGGCGGCGCGGGACACTGGTGACCATGCTCTCGGTCACGGTGGTCCAGGAGGCGTCGGGGCTCGACCCGGCCGCCAACCGCGCGCGGCTGCGTGAGCTGGTGCCCTCGGACAGCGACCTGGTGGTACTTCCCGAGGCGTTCGCCCGGGACTTCGGGGAGGCCGGGTCAGACGTCAGCCCGTTCGCCGAGCCCCAGGACGGCCCGTTCGGGACCGAGCTCGCGAAGGTGGCGGCCGAGCACAACACGACCGTGGTCGCGGGGATGTTCGAGACCTCCGAGGATCCGGCCCGTCCCTACAACACTCTGCTGGTCCGGGGCGCCACCACGGCGTCGTACCGCAAGATCCACCTCTACGACTCCTTCGGCTACCAGGAGTCCGGCTCCCTACACGCCGGCCCGCTGACCCCCGTGGTGGTCGACATCGCGGGCTTCCGGGTCGGGCTGATGACCTGCTACGACCTCCGCTTCCCCGAGCTCGGGCGGGCCCTGGTCGACCAGGGGTCGGAGGTGCTCGTGGTGCCGTCGGCCTGGGTGGCCGGGCCGCGCAAGGTCGAGCACTGGCGCACCCTGGTCCGCGCCCGGGCCATCGAGAACACGGTGTTCGTCGTCGCCGCCGGCCAGCCCGGACCCCGCTACACCGGCCACTCGATGGTCATCGACCCGCGCGGAGACGTGCTGGCAGGGGCCGGCGACGGCCCGGACGTGCTGCGCGCCACCCTCGACCGCGGCGTCCTGGAGGAGGCCCGCGTGACCAACCCCTCGCTCGCCAACCGACGGTTGTAGCCGCGCGCCTCACCCCCTCTCTGTAATCTGTTCTGTCGTGCCACGGACCGCCCCTCGACGACGCGCGACGCGCCACGAGCGGGTCCGGTCGCTCGACCGCGAGCCGGTGGTCGTCACGACCGCCGCTCGGCCGGCGCCCGACCCCGGGCCCGACCCCGGGCCCGACCCCGCGCCCGACCCCGAGCCGATGCGCGAGGAGGTCGTCCCCGGCCCCACGGGGGCAGCCGCCGGACCCGAGCTGACGGTCTCCGTGCCCGACCGGGAGCCGGTCCAGAGCAGGCTGCTCGTCGCGCTCTGGGTCCTGGTCGTGGCCGGCGGGCTCGCGGCCCTGGTGGCGGCGATGATCCCGCGAGGTCCGGACTGGCTCGACGGTGCCGGAGCGGTCGCCGTCGTCACGGCATACTCCTGGGCACTCGCGGCTCGCACCGGAGGCCGCCCGGTCATCTTCGGCGGCCTGGCGCTGGTGCTGGGGTTGCTCGTCCTGCTGCTCGACCAGGACTACCTGTGCACCGGAGCCGCGGTCATGACCTGTGTGGTCTCGGCGGTGCTCGGGGTGATGGCGACCACTCCGGCGGTGCGGTTCTCCCGCGCCGCCCGGGAGTGCGTGGTCGCGGTGGTCATCGCGGCCATCGGGGCGATGGCCACGATCGGCTTCGACCCCGTGGTGTCGGTCGTGCGGTTCGAGTACGTCACCCTCGGCCTGGCGATGCTGGGCGCCTTCGGCGTCGTCTACCGGCTCGGGGCCGGCCTGCACGGGCTCGGACGCCGCGGCCTGGTGGTGGTGGCGATCTGCGGGGTCCTGCTCGCGGTCACCCTGCTGTACGCCGAGATGCTGCGCCGCTACGGTTCGCAGGACCTCGTCGACCACCTGCTCGGCGGGGTTCGGTGGAGCCGGGACCACCTCGGCGCCTTCCCGCGCCCGATCGAGGCCGTCCTCGGCGTACCCGCGCTCGCCTGGGGCTGCCACATGCGCGCCCGGCGCCGGCAGGGGTGGTGGCTGTGCGCGTTCGGCGTCGCCGCGACGGCGCCGGTGGCCAACGCACTGGTGAACCCGGCGATCTCGCTGCTCGAGTGCGGCCTCTCGGTCCTCTACGCCCTCGTCGTCGGCCTGGTCATCGGCTACGTCGTGATCCGCACCGACCTCGCGCTCACCGGCTCCCGCGGCCAGGGCGGCCGCCGGCTCGAGGAGGCCGCGGCGGTCCGCCCCGAGCCCCCGCGCACCGCTGCGCTGCTCTAGATGCTCCCTACTAGCCAGCGGGGCGGGCACCGGCGGTGCCCACTAGGTTCTCTCGCATGGTCCGCGAACGGGTGTCCGAGGTCGTGGCGGAGATGGTGGCCAATGTGCTGAGCGTCTCGGTCGCGCCAGGAGACCAGGTCTCGGCGGGCGACGTGGTCGTCGTCCTGGAGTCGATGAAGATGGAGATCCCGGTCATCGCCGAGGCCGACGGCACGGTGCGTGCGGTGAAGATCGCGCCGGCCGACGTGGTCCAGGACGGCGAGGTGATGCTCGAGCTGGTCCTGGACGACTGAGTCCTAGGATCGTCGGGTGCGCCGGTCCACCGGAGCGCACGGAGGGGTGCCGGAGTGGCCGATCGGAACCGCCTTGAAAGCGGTCGCTGGCAGAGATGTCAGCCGCGGGTTCGAATCCCGCCCCCTCTGCCACCCCCTCTGCCACGCCTGCAGTTGAGAGCGACCTACTCCGAGCCGCCGAGCTCCAGCTCCACCTCGTCGTAGACCAGGTCGTTGATCCGCTGCACGTGCCGCTGGATGTCGACGACGAGCCGCTTGAGCTCGATCCGGGTGGCCTCGACATCCGGGGTCTCCAGGATCTGCGGCCCGAGGATGCTGAGCCGGGACAGCAGCGCGTTGCGCTCCCGGAACGCAGACCCACCGCGCGCGGCGAGCCACCCGTCGTCAGACCCGGCAGCCTCGCCGACCAGCGCGTCACGCACACCGCCCATCCGCTGCCGAACCAGCCACCGCCAGTTCCCCAGCGGGATGCCGGGCTTGCGGGGGGAGTCGAGGGCGGCATCGAGCGCCTTGAGGGCGCCGGGGAGGGCGGGCGGAACGGTGGGCATCGGCGGCCTCCTAGGCCGGGGTCTTCGAGTGTGACCGAGCTCACTGGTACTCACAAGTCCCGGTTTGGGCGCTGAGACCGTTCCCGGTTCAATCAGTTCGTGCCCTCGACCGAACCCACCGTCTACCGGCTGGCGCCTGCGTTCGTAGCCAGGTTGCTGGGGCTGGTGCTGGTCGGGCTGGCCGTCGTGGTGTTCGTCGGTACGGCGGTCGTCGCGATCGCCGGCCTCTCCCTCGACGTGCTGGTCGTGGTCGTCCTCCTCGGCGTTGTCGCAGGGGTCGCGTCCGGGTGGTGGCTGCGCAGCAGGGCGTGGGTGCTGCGCTGCACCGACGACGGCTATCGGGTGCGGCTGGTGCGGGGCGCCGGCGTCACCGAGGCCCGCTGGAGCGCGGTGGATGACGCCGTGACGTCGTACCGGCGGGACGTGGCCTGCCTGGAGCTGCGGCTGAGTGACGGTCGGACCACGACGATCCCGGTCGGGGTCCTCGACGTCGACAAGGAGCAGCTCGTCCGCGAGGTCCAGGCGCGGCTGCAGCAAGGCCACGGTCTGCATCCGCTCTAGGAGCAGCCTCCTGGCCGTGGACTCTTGCGGACAATTACGCAGGAGCCGCGGGCTGCTTGTACCCTCCTCGGCGGAGGCGTCGCCTAGTCCGGTCTATGGCGCCCGCCTGCTAAGCGGGTTTGGGTCAACAGCCCATCGCGGGTTCAAATCCCGCCGCCTCCGCAGAGGTCGTCACTGCGACCCGACGGCTCCCGGCCACGGTCCGGGAGCCGTCGCGCATTCCGGCTCAGGGTGGGAAAGTGGCGAAAAAGTTGTCACGTCGGGCGTGTCGGCGGCCGTACCGGGCCACCTGGACGCGTTGCTCGCGTCCGCGTGCCCGACGGAGCCGCTTCCGAGGGCCAGAAGGTGCAGTGGTCGCGACGGGACTTGCTGCAGCGCCCGCCCTCGATCCGGGCTCCTGGCGTCGTCACTGGGGTCCCAGCAGCCCCAGAAGCGCTCACGACCCCAAGGTGGGCATGACGCTACGGCGCGTGGGTCAAGTATCAACGAACTGCATGTTTTTGCAATGCAGATTTGTGAGGCAGCCGTGGACTCACGCCTTGCCTGACCCTGCAGACAGACTACCGGAGTGGGGCCGTTCCGTGGGCCCAGCAAGAGACCGAAGTGGGGAGACCATGAAGAAGATCGTGCGCAGGATTGCCGTCGTCATCGGTGCGGTGGCAGTGTCCGCCGGCCTCCTTGGCGCCACGGCGGCGCCGTCGCAGGCAGCGGCGCACTCGGTCAGCCGCTCAGCGTTGGACACCCAGTGGGGCTGACCTGACCGATACCCAGTCTTGAGACGGGGACCCGACTTTCCCCCCACTTGTCCGGTCCCAGCGCCTACCCCCCAGGCCCGTCTCAACCACACGAGGGCAGTGACCGCAGGGTCGCTGCCCTCGTGACATTTCTCGGGTGCACACGGAACGCCCGAGAAGGCGCCGGCGGGGTGAGCGGGACCCGGGCCTGCCTCACTCCGCCGGCTCGCCCTCGATCTCCTCCTGGCCCGAGATGCCCATCCGGCCCATCGTGTAGCCGAGCTGGAAGCGCGTGTCCGCGTCGTAGTCGGCCTTCAGGTCGGCGACGTAGCCGGCGTAGGTGCGCGGGCTGACCCCCAGCCGCTTGGCGCTCACCGGGTCGCTGTGGCCCTCGATCAGCATCCGCATGGTCATCGCCCGCTGCTCGGCGGCGATGTCCTTCAGCAGCGACGTCTCGCGGTTGGTGAAGGGACGGCCGCGCTCCCAGGACCGCTCGAAGACGTCGACGAGGAACGCGACCACCGCGGGCTCGCGCACGATCACCGCCACACCGGGCTCGTCGCGGTTCGGGATCACCGCGACCCGGCGGTCGACCACGATCATCCGGTTGAAGAACTCATCGAGGGTGCGCACCTCGGCGCCGCGGGCGGTGACGGCCGCGACGTACTTGTGCGTCACCGAGCTGCGCCGGGCACTGTGCTGGTAGAGCGTGCGCATGGTGGCGCCGCGCTCGAGCAGCTCGATGTCGCGGAGCGCGGCTCGGGCCAGCTGGCGGGCGTTGCGGCCCGCCTCGGGCTGCGCGGTGAAGATCTCCTCCTCGCACTCGGCCACCAGCTGGTCGAGGACGCTGTTGATCAGGTCGAGGTTGCGCAGGTAGGTGAACGGGCCGCGCGCCGAGGACTGCGGGGCCCGTCGCCAGCTCTGGGCCAGGTTGGTGAAGGCGGAGTTCCACTGCGAGCTCTCGGAGAGCAGCTTGGCGGCCTCCTGGCTCAGCGGCGAGACGATCCGGCTCTGGACGCTGGTGGGGTCCTCGGGCTCCCACTGGTCCTGCTCGCGGTTGAAGGTGAGCAGCCCCATCTCGACCAGGAGGTCGAAGGCCTTGCGCAGCTCGCCGTCCTCGGCGATGCGGTAGTCGTTGGCCGGGATCCCGCCCCGCTGGCAGATCTCCTCATAGAGCTTGGTGGCGTCGTCCTCGAACACGGCGCGCTCGTCGGGCCCGTAGCTCGGCATGGCTCACCACCCCTCGACGGCCGCAACTTTGTGCAACGCCGATGATCCCACACGGGCGTCGCGTCGTGAGGCCCGTGTGGCCCGTGAGGCTCCTCAGGAGAGGCTGCTGGGCGACTGCGACGGAGTCGTCCGGGGGGAGCCCTCCGGCGGCGTACCGATCACCGGGACGCGTCCGGCCGGCACCTGCTCCGGAGTGGTGCGCGGCGCCGAGGCAGGCGGGGTGACCACGGGGAGACGCGAGGTGAGGCCTGCGGAGGCAGCGGCCCGGTGGAAGGCGTCTGCCGACTCGGCGACCAGCCCGGCCTGGGCGGCGAGCGTCCCGATCTCGAACCAGACCTGAGCGGCCTCGCGATCGGCGCCCGCGCCCGTCAGCGTCACGATCGCGCGGCGGTACCAGGCCTTGGCGTCCTCGTGGTCCCCGATGCTCCACGCGACCTGGCCGAGCAGCACGAGTGCGTCCACGCTGACCAGCGGGAGCTCTTCGTCGGCGTCGGCGAGCACCTGGAGGGCGTGCTGCTGGGCCTCTTCCGCCTGCCCCTCGAGGAGCAGCGCCTGCGCGCGGACCAGCCCGTTGCGGGCCCGGTCGACGGGCGAGGCCTCGCTCCAGTCGAGCTCCAGGTCGGCCATCCGGATCTGCTCCTTGGCGTCCTCGAGCCTCGGCGGGTCGGCGCGGAGCATGATCGAGCTCAGCTGGATCCGGAGCCGTCCGACGTCGCGGACCCGCTCGGTGTTCTCCAGCAGGTGCAGCGCACGCTTGGCCAGCGGCAGGGCGCCTGCGACGTCGCCCGCCTCGGCGCGGATGGCGCTCGCGTTCCAGTAGGCCGAGGCGCGAGCCACCGGCGAGCTGAGCCGCTCGGACTCGGCGATGGCCCGGTCGCACAGCTCCGCGGCCTCGGCCGCACGCCCCGACATGAACAGGGCTGCCGCCAGCGTGACCGAGAGCCGGATGCCTTCCTCGCTCCCGAGGACGTCGGGCGGCTGCTCGTCGACGAGCCGCTGGGCGACCGCGATGGCCCGCTCGAACTGCCCCTGCTCCCGCCAGATGCGGCACAGGGCGGTCGCGACCTTGAGCCGCGTGCCGACCTCGGGCGCGTCGTTGAGGAGCTGCTGCAGGGCGCCTACGGCGGTGGGGTCACCGAGGGCGTCCAGCGCGGCAGCCTCGGCGTAGCGGGCTCGGATCGTGCCCCCGGGAACGGTGTCCAACCCGGGGGAGCCGAGCGCCTCGCGAGCCAGCCTGAGCGCGTTGTCCGCCTCCCCGCCGGCGAGCGAGAGGTCCGCATGGTCGAGAAGGAGCTCGAGCCGCTGGGCGTCCTCCCAGCCGTCCCCGAGCACCAGGAACTCGACCGTGACGCCGAGCCGCGCGGCGAGGATGCCGAGCAGCTCGACGTTGGGCCGCCGCTGTCCACTCTCGATGCGGGACACGAATCCGACGGAGGCGTCCGGGCCGGCCAGCTCGGGCTGGGTGAGACCGGCTGCGACGCGCGCCGCCCTGATGCGAGCGCCCAGTACCGCGGGGTCCAGTGCGGTGAGCTGGTGCGCGAGCTCAGGCGACATGGGCACATCTTGCCGGATTTTTCCGCCGAAGTGGGCAACTACTTCATTTTGGGGACGCGTGGGGCGGGTGTGACGCGATTTGCTTGCGCTGACTCATGCGGTGGGAACCACCCACCGTCCTGACGCGAGGAGTCCACATGAGGAGCAAGTCCGTTCGCCTGACGGTCGCGGGCCTGGTTGCTGTCCTGAGCGTGCTCGGCCTGAGCCAGACCTCGGCAGACGCGAAGGTCATCAACCACCACCACGTGTCCAAGGTCGGCCCGTCCTGGTGCTGCTGACGTAACTAGCTGAACAAGGGGTCCGCAGGGCCGGGAGAGGGGACCCGGCCCCTTGAGGCATGCCCAAGTGGTATGGACCGAAGGAGACAGTTGCCAGAAGTTGCCGTATGGTTGGCAACGCAGCCTCGCGGCGACCCTGTCTCCAAGCACAGGCCCCCCACCGCGCGCGAGACTTCGTCAGGAAATGGCCTGGCGCCGGGAGCCCCCCACATGCACCCCCGGCGCCGGGCATCCTGGCAGCCAACAGCAGTCGGCACCGACCCCCAGGGGCCGGTGCCACTCTGCTTGTCTCAGGACCGTTCGGGCCCGGCTGGTGCCGGGCCCGGAGGTCACTCCTCGTCCAGGGCCTTGGCCACGCGCCGGTGCGCGTCCCAGATGACCTCGGGCAGCCGGTCGAACTGCTCGAGGTGCTTCTCTCGGAAGCCCATCTCCTGGCGCCAGCGGTCCACGTCGATGGTGAGGATCGCCTCGAGGTCCTCCTCGCTGATCTCCAGTCCGTCGAGGTTGAGCTCCTCGGCCTTCGGCACGATGCCGACCGGGGTCTGCCGGCCGGTGACCTCGCCGTTCTTGAGCTGCGCCAGCCACAGCAGCGCCCGCAGGTTCTCGCGGTAGCCCGGCCAGCGGAAGTGGCCGTCCTCGGGGTCGCGCTGGAACCAGTTGACGTGGGCGAAGATCGGCTGGTGCTCGGCGGCCCCGATCACGTCGAGCCAGTGCTGGGCGTAGTCGCCCTCGCCGTAGGACATGAACGGGCGGTTGGACATCGGGTCGTAGCGCAGTTGGCCGTCGACGCCCTCAGCGGCGAAGGTGGCCTCGGCGCCCAGGGTCAGGCCGTCGTAGACGCCCTCGGCCAGGTCGGTGATCGCGCGGATCAGCGGCTCGCGGTCGCGCGTGCGGCCGCCGAAGATGACCGCGTCCACGTGGACCCCGCCGGGGTTCTCGTAGTCGACCGCGACGTTGGGGACGTTGGCCAGCGTCGTGGTGAACCGGCTGTTGGGGTGCGCCCAGGGGTCGTCCTTCTCCTCGTCCGTGCGGTCGGCGATGGGCAGGCCCTTCCAGTCCAGCCAGCCGGTGACGTCGGCCGGCGGCTCGGAGGTGCGGCCCTCCCACCAGACCTCCTGGGTGGTGGGGTTGTACGCGACGTTGGTGAAGATCGTGCCGGTGCCCGGGCGGATCGCGTCCAGCGCCGTGGGGTTGGTCAGCTCGTTGGTGTCCTTGGCCACGCCGAAGACGCCGTTCTCCGGGTTGAACGCCATCACCCGGCCGGACTCCTCGTCCACCCACAGCCAGGCGATGTCGTCGCCGTAGAACTCGACGTGGTAGCGGTCGCCGAGGGCGTCGGGCGGCAGGGTCATCGCCAGGTTGGTCTTGCCCGAGGCGCTCGGGAAGCCGCCCGCGATGTGGTAGCGCCGGCCGGTCTGGTGATCGACGACCCCGAGCAGCATGAACTGCTCGCCGAGGAAGCCGTTCTTCCAGCCGTCGTACATGGCCTGGCGCAGGCCGTGGGCGATCTTGCCGAGCAGGGCGTTGCCGCCGTACGACGAGCCGAAGTGGAGGATCGTGCGCTCGTCCGCGACGGTGATGAAGTAGCGCTTGTCGTCCGGCGTGCCCTGGCCGAGGTTGGGCAGGTCGCCGGTCACGTGCACCGCGCGCACGAAGGAGTTCTGGTCGGCGAGGTTGTCGACATGGTCCTTGCCGACCCGGGCCATGCGGATCACGTGCAGCACGACGGGGCGGCAGTCGGTGATCTGGACCCCCGCGGCGAACTGCTCCAGCGGCGATCCGGGCGGTGCCATCAGATAGGGGATGACGTACATCGTCCTGCCGCGCGACTGGCCGGCGACCAGCGTGTTGTACAGCTCCTTCATCTCCGAGGCCGGGCGCCAGTTGTTGTAGACGCCCTTGTCGTTCGGGTCGCTGGTGGCGACGATCGTGCGCTCCTCGGAGCGCGCGGTGTCCTTGACGTAGGAGCGGGAGTAGTAGCGACCCTCGCCGGCCGGCAGGAGCTCGCCGGCGTCGAGGGACTCCTGCACGAGGCGGGCGTCGTCGGCGGTGCTGACGACCTCGATCCGGTCCGGCTGGGTGATCGCGGCCCAGTGGGCGACGTACTCGCGCACCTGCTGGTTCTTGATCCCAGCGTCGTCGAGGGCTGCTTCAACGTCCGTCATCTCAAGCGAGTCCTTCTGTCGAGCTCAACACATGGTCGGCGGATGGCGCGGCGTCGTTGTCGCGGCTCGTCCCGAATACCCAAGATTCGCCGCGGTGTGCGGCGCATCGGGAGGCCGACGCTACCGGTGTCCGGAGCCCGTACATATTGGATCGGTCCAAGCCATATGGCGCGCGTCACACTGCCGTCGCGCCAGCGCCCGGAGCCGCTCGGGCCGTCGGCGGTCAGCGATTCGGAGCCCTCTGCAGGGGTCGGCTATCCTCGTGCAGTCCTGCGGCGTGCCAGGTTGCCGCCGGCGGACAGGCGCCCGTAGCTCAACGGATAGAGCATCTGACTACGGATCAGAAGGTTTGGGGTTCGAATCCCTACGGGCGCGCAGGACTTGTCCCTCGAACAGCCCCGAACGGCATCGACGCCGTTCAGGGGTTGTCGTCGTCTCCCGGCGCGACGGACCGGGAGCCGGTCAGCTGCTCGCGCGGGCCCGGCCCGACCACCAGCGCCAGCCGGCGGTCACCAGGAGCGCACCCACGATCGAACCGATGATGCCGCTGGCGCGCAGCTCGAGGCCGTCACCGGCGAGCAGGCTGATGAGCAGCCCGCCCACGAAGGAGCCGACCAGCCCCGCGGGCAGGGCGAGGGTCCAGTTGATCCGGCCGTCCTCCCGGCCGAGGATCAGCTGCGCGGCGGCACCGATGAGCATCCCGAACAGGATCAGGGCGAGGATCAGCATGCGAGGAGCGTAGGGGTCTATCGTCGACGCCCCGCCACCCGGACCGGGTGAGCCGCTCGTGCCCCGGCGGCCGGCTGGTCACACGCGGGCGGCGTACCTCGTCTCGAGTGGGAAGACCACGCGGTGCGCGAGGACCGCGCCGCGTCCTCGATGCGAGAAGGGTGAGGGATGTGCCGTTGATCCGAGTGTCGATGTTCCCCGGCCGGGACGAGAGCCAGAAGGCCGAGCTGGTCGGCCGCCTGACCGAGACCTTCCTCGAGGTCTGTGGACGGCCCGGTCAGTCCGCAGCCGGCGTGTGGGTGATCATCGACGAGGTGCCCGCGCACAACTGGGGCGTCGGCGGCGAGGTCGCTGCCCGCGAGAGCGATGTATGACGGTCTGTTGACTGCCGTAACGACAGGGTCATAGCCTCGAACCGTCCGCCGCGGCACGGGCGGCGGGCTGCGAGGGAGGGCACCGGATGAGCCAGCCGACGACCGGGCCGACACTGTCCCCGTCCGCGCACGTCGACACCTTCTGCCGCGACAACCTGCCGCCCGCGGACACCTGGCCCGAGCTGCTCTTCGAGCTGCCCGAGCTCGACTACCCGCAGCGGCTCAACTGCGGCGTCGAGCTCCTCGACCGGGTGGCGCAGCGGCTGGGCCCGGATCGTCCGTGCCTGCTGGCGCCGGACGCGGAGCCCTGGTCCTACGGGCAGCTGCAGCGGCTCTCCGACCAGCTGGCGCGGGTCCTGGTCGAGGACCACGGGATCGTGCCGGGCAACCGGGTCCTGATGCGGGGGCCGAACAACCAGTGGCTGGCGGCGTGCTGGTTCGCGGTGATGAAGGCCGGCGCGGTTGCGGTGACGACGATGCCGATGCTGCGGGCCGGCGAGCTGACCACCATCTGCGAGATCGCGTCGGTGGACCTCGCGCTGTGCGACAGCCGGGTGCTCGACGACCTCGTCGCCTCCGGCATGGTCGGCGACCGCATCGTCCCCTATGGGCCCGATACCGCGCTGGCCGAGGCCGCGGCGAGCAAGCCGGCGGAGTTCGATGCGGTGGAGACCTCCGCCGACGACGTCGCGATGCTGGCCTTCACCTCGGGGACGACCGGCCGCCCCAAGGCGACCATGCACTTCCATCGGGACCTGCTGGCGATCGCCGACACGTTCTCGGCCCACGTCCTCAAGCCCACCGCCGACGACGTCTTCACCGGTACGCCGCCGCTGGCCTTCACCTTCGGGCTGGGCGGCCTCCTGGTCTTTCCCATGCGCGTCGGCGCCGCCACGCTGCTGGTGGAGAAGGCGACTCCGGACCAGCTCGCCGACCTCATCGCCGAACATGGCGTGTCGGTGTGCTTCACCGCGCCCACCGCCTACCGCGCCATGCTCACCTCGGGTAAGGCGGCCCAGCTCTCACGGCTCCGGCGTGCCGTCTCCGCCGGCGAGCACCTCCCGGTCGCCACGTGGCACGCCGTCCACGACGCCACCGGCGTACGCCTCATCGACGGCATCGGGGCCACCGAGCTGCTGCACATCTTCGTCGGCTCCTCCGACGAGGACATCAGGCCCGGCTCGACCGGGCGGCCGGTGCCGGGCTACCGGGCCGCGGTCCTCGACCCGGAGGGCCGGCCGCTCCCGCCGGGCGAGCCCGGCCGGCTCGCCGTCAAAGGCCCGACCGGCTGCCGCTACCTCAACGACCCGAGACAGGCCGCCTACGTCCAGCACGGCTGGAACATCACCGGCGACACCTTCGTCCAGGACGACGACGGCTACTTCTGGTACCGCGCCCGCAGCGACGACATGATCGTGTCCTCGGGCTACAACATCGCCGGCCCCGAGGTCGAGGAAGCCCTGCTGTCCCACCCCGACGTGCAGGAGTGCGGTGTGGTCGGGCTGCCCGACGAGGCGCGCGGGCAGGTCGTCACCGCGTTCGTGGTCCCGCGGGCAGGCGTGGCCGGCGACCCCGACCTGGCGCAGGCCCTGCAGGCCTTCGTCAAGGAGTCGATCGCGCCGTACAAGTACCCGCGGCGGGTGGTCTTCGTCGACCAGCTGCCCAAGACCTCGACGGGCAAGCTGCAGCGGTTCCGGTTGCGCGAGCTCGGCGGCGTCGAGTCGGCGGTGGCCTCCGGCCCGGTGCCTGGCTGATGTCCAGCTTTGTGTCGTTTGTTTGACGGAGATCCAAGAAGCGCAATATCTTCTGGATCTCGGACGAGGGAGGTCACAGCGTGCGCATCGCGGTGATCGGCGGCGGCCCGGGTGGGCTCTACTTCTCGGCCCTGGTCATGCAGCTCGACCCCAGCCACGAGGTCACTGTCTGGGAGCGCAACGCCGCCGACGACACCTTCGGCTTCGGTGTCGTGTTCTCCGATGAGACCCTCGGCGGCATCGAGCACGCCGATCCGCTGGTCCACGAGTGGATGGAGCGCGAGTTCGCGCGCTGGGACGACATCGACGTGACCTTCCGCGGACAGACCATCACCAGCGGCGGCCACGGCTTCGCAGCCATGAGCCGCCGACGGCTGCTCGAGCTGCTCCAGGAGCGCTGTCGCGACCTCGGGGTGACGCTGCACTTCCTCTCCGAGGCGCCCGACGTCGCCGAGCTCGCGCGGACCCACGACCTGGTGGTGGCCGCCGACGGCCTCAACTCCACCGTCCGGGCGAGGTACGCCGACACCTTCGGGCCGAGCATCGACGTCCGCCGCTGCAAGTACATGTGGCTGGGCACCAGCAAGGTCTTCGACGCGTTCAAGTTCGACATCCGCGAGACGCCGTACGGCGTGATGCAGGTCCACGGCTACCCCTACGACGCCCACGGGAGCACGTTCATCGTCGAGATGAACGAGGAGGTCTGGCGGGCTGCCGGCTTCGACGCCTTCGCCACCCAGGAGTTCGCCCCCGGCCAGTCCGACGAGAAGTCGATCGCCAAGGTGACCGAGCTGTTCGCCGACGTCCTCGACGGTCACGAGGTGATGGCCAACAACTCCAGGTGGATCAGCTTCAGCACGGTCCGCAACGAGACCTGGCGGCACGACAACGTCGTGCTGCTCGGCGACGCCGCGCACACCGCCCACTTCTCCATCGGCTCGGGCACCAAGCTCGCGATGGAGGACGCCCTCTCGCTGGCCGCGTGCCTGCACGAGGGCCACGACCTCACCGGCGCCCTGGAGGCCTACGAGACCGAGCGCAAGGCCGTGGTCCTCTCCACCCAGCGCGCCGCGCAGGCCAGCCTGGAGTGGTTCGAGAACCTCGGTCAGTACGTCCACCAGGACCCGTGGCAGTTCGCGTTCAACATCATGACCCGCAGCCGTCGGGTCACCTACGAGAACCTCAAGCTCCGCGACCCCGAGTTCGTGGCCCGGGTCGACAGGTGGTTCGGCGAGCACACCGGCGACACCAGGGAGGACGGCGCCGACGTGCCGCCGATGTTCCGGCCCTTCACGCTCGGCGGGCTGGAGCTCGTCAACCGGGTCGTGGTCTCGCCGATGGACATGTACTGCGCCGTGGACGGCTACGCCAACGACTTCCACCTCGTGCACCTCGGCGGCAAGGCGCTCGGTGGCGCCGGGCTGGTGATGACCGAGATGGTCTGCGTGTCCGCCCAGGGGCGCATCAGCCCCGGCTGCACCGGGATCTGGTCCGACGACCGGGCCGAGGCCTGGCGCCGGGTCACCGACTTCGTGCACGCCGAGAGCGCAGCGAAGATCGGCATCCAGCTGGGCCACTCCGGGCGCAAGGGCTCCACCAAGCTGATGTGGGAGGGCATCGACCTCCCCCTCGACGAGGGCAACTGGGAGGTCGTCGCCCCCTCTGCACTGCCCTACCGGGAGGGCGTCAACCAGGTGCCCCGCGAGCTCGACGCAGCGGACCTCGCCCGGATCAAGCAGGAGTTCGTCGACGCCGCCCGGCGCGCCGACGACGCCGGCTTCGACCTGCTCGAGCTGCACTGCGCCCACGGCTACCTGCTCTCCTCCTTCATCTCACCGGTCACCAACCGGCGCACCGACGGCTACGGCGGCGACCTCGCGGCGCGACTGCGCTACCCGCTCGAGGTGTTCACCGCGATGCGGGAGGTGTGGCCGGCGCACAAGCCGATGACCGTGCGGATCTCGGCCACCGACTGGGTCGACGACGGGATCACCGGTGGCGACGCGGTGCTGATCGCAGAGGCGTTCAAGGCCGTCGGCTGTGCGGCCATCGACGTGTCGACCGGCCAGGTCACCCCCGACGAGCGGCCGGCGTTCGGCCGCTCCTACCAGACGCCGTACGCCGACCGGATCCGCAACACCGTCGACATCGCGACGATCGCGGTCGGCGTGATCTCGTCCTACGACGACGTCAACTCCCTGCTGCTGGCCGGCCGCGCCGATCTCTGCGCGCTCGGCCGGGTGCACCTCTACGACCCGAGCTGGACCCTCCACGCGGCTGCCGAGCAGGAGTACACCGGCCCCGGCGTGCGCTGGCCCCTACCGTGGCAGGCCGGCCAGCGTCGCCCGCAGACCGGCCGCACCGACGGCCCGAAGCCGCGCCTGGAGCTGATCCGCCACGGACCGGCCGGCACCAGGCACGCGCGCTGGCGGCCATCGGAGAGCATGGACCGGTGAACCTCCCCGAGGACGAGCGAGAGTTCTGCGCCTGGGCCCGCGAGCTGGCCGTGACCGAGCTACTCCCCCTGGCCGAGCAGGGGGACGAGGGGCGGGTCAACCGGCCCCTCCTGCGGGCGATGGGCCGGCTCGGGCTGCTCCGCGCGCTCTTCGGAGGCGCGCCGGAGTCGGCACCCGAGGACGCGGCGGCCACCCAGCTGTGCCTGCTGCGCGAGACCATCGCCGCGCTCTCCACCGAGGCGGAGACCGCACTGGCCCTCCAGGGGCTGGGCAGCTACCCCATCCTGCAGTCGGGCCGTCCCGACACTGTCCGGCGCTGGATCCCGGGAGTCGTGAGCGGTGAGGTGGTCGCCTCCTTCGCGCTCACCGAGCCCGGTGCCGGCTCGGACGCCGCGGCGCTCGCCCTCGCCGCGGAGGCCGACGGTGACGGCTGGCGCCTGCACGGCGAGAAGGCGTGGATCTCCAACGCTCCAGAGGCCGACGTCTACACGGTCTTCGCACGCACGACGCCGGACACCCGGGCTCGTGGCGTCACAGCGTTCGCGGTGCCCGGGGACGCCGCCGGGCTCACCGGTGAGCACCTCGACCTCCTGTCGCCCCATCCGATCGGCAGGCTGCGCTTCGACGGCGTGCGGGTCGGTCCGGACGACGTGCTCGGGGAGGTCGACGGCGGCTTCCGGGTCGCGATGCGCACCCTCGACCTGTTCCGACCGAGCGTGGGGGCCTTCACCCTGGGGATGGCCCGAGCCGCGCTCGACGCCACCATCGACCACGTGGCGACGCGGGAGGCCTACGGCGGCCACCTCGCCGACCAGCAGGCCGTCGCCCACCACCTCGCGCGGATGGCGACCCGGCTGGAGGCCGCCCGGCACCTGGTCTACGCCGCCGCCCGCGCGTACGACGCCGGGAGCCCGCAGGGCGAGGTCACGAAGTCGGCAGCGATGGCGAAGTACTTCGCCACCGAGTCGGCCCAGGCCATCGTCGACCAGTGCGTCCAGCTCCACGGTGCCCGTGCCCTGGAGCGGGGCCACCTGCTCGAGCACCTCTACCGCGACGTCCGGGCGCCGCGGATCTACGAGGGCGCCACCGACGTCCAGCTCTCGATCATCGCCCGCGAGCTGCTCCGCGAAAGGACCACGCCGTGAACCGATTCCGAGCCTCCGCGCCGCTGACGGAGCGATGGGACCACTTCGACCTCGCGATCGAGGAGGGCGTCGCGCGGGTCACGCTCAACCGGCCCGAGAAGCTCAACCCGCTGACCTTCGAGTCCTACGCCGACCTCCGTGACCTCCTCGCGGAGCTGCCGCACCACGAGGACGTCAAGGTCCTCGTGATCCAGGGGGAGGGCCGGGGCTTCTGCGGTGGCGGCGACGTCAACGAGATCATCGGCGAGCTGATCACCATGCGGGCCGGCGACCTGATGAGGTTCACCAAGATGACCGGGGACGTCATCCGGGCCATGCGCGAGTGCCCGATCCCGATCATCGTCAAGGTGCAGGGCATCGCCGCCGGCGCCGGCGCGGTGATCGCCCTCGCCGCGGACTTCCGCGTCGTGGGCCGCGCGGGCCGGTTCGCGTTCCTGTTCACCAAGGTCGGCCTGTCCGGCGGCGACATGGGGGCGGCCTACCTGCTCCCGCGGGTGGTGGGGCTCTCCCGGGCCACCTCCCTGCTGATGCTGGGCGACACCATCGACGCCGAGACCGCCGACCGCTACGGGCTGGTGTCCCAGCTCGTCGACGACGACGCCCTCGACGAGGCGGTGTCCGCCCTGGCGGATCGGCTGGCCGCCGGCCCGACGCTGGCCCTCGCGCAGACCAAGTCGCTGCTGACCAGGGAGCTCGACATGTCGCTCTCGTCCGCGACCGAGCTCGACGCGATGACGCAGGCCCTCCTGATGACCACCGCCGACCACGCCGAGTTCCACGCGGCGTTCAACGAGGGACGACCGCCCGCGTGGAAGGGCGAGTAGGCGTCGTCAGTCGGGCAGGACGGCGTACCCCTGCACCTCGACCAGCGCCTCGGCGTCCCACAGCCGGGTGACGCCGATCCCGGCCGTCGCCGGGTAGGTGTCTCCCACGAGCCGTCTCCAGACCTGGCCGATCGCGCGCGAGTTGGCGCGGTAGTCGTCCATGTCGACGATGTAGATCGTCAGGCCCGCGAGCTGCTCCGGCGAGCCGCCGGCCGCGGCCAGCGCGACGAGGAGGTTGCCGAGGGCCTGCTCGAACTGCTCGACCACGCCGGCGCCGGTGATCCGGCCGTCGGCGTCGAGCGCGGTCTGGCCGGCGAGGAAGACGACACGGCCGCGGCCGACCACCGCGTGGGAGAACCCACGCGGCGTCGCCAGCTCCGGCGGGTTCACGAACTCCAGGCTCATGGGCCCAGTCTCACTACTGGAGTCCTCCTCCGTCGACGACGAGGGCCTGGCCGGAGATCCCCGGGTTCGACACGCACGCCCAGACGGCCGCCACCACCTCGTCCACCGTGACCAGCCGCTGGTGGGGTTGCTTGCGCTCCAGCTCGCGCCGGGCCTCGTCGCGGGTGCGCCCGGTCCGCTCGGCGATGACCTCGATGGTGTGGTCGGTCATCGGGGTGTCGACGTACCCGGGGCAGACCGCGTTGACCGTCACGCCCTTGGTGGCCAGTTCTGCGGCCGCGGACCGCACCACACCGAGGACGCCGTGCTTGCTCGCGGTGTACGCCGCGACGTAGGGCTCGCCGCGCTTCGCGACCACCGAGGCGACCACCACGATCGAGCCACCGCCGCGGTCGACCATCGCCGGGACCGCCCTGCGGATGCACCGGAACGGCGCGGTGAGGTTGAGTGCGAGCATCTCCTCCCACATCTCGTCCGAGGTCGCGGCCAGCGGCGCCGAGGCGCCTGCGCCGGCGCAGGCCACCAGGACGTCGACCGGCCCCCACTCGTGCTCGACCGCGGCGAACACCTCGTCCACCGCCGACGTGCTCGTGATGTCGCGCGCCAGGACCAGGGTCGGTCCGCTGCACAGGGCGGCGGTCTCGTGCAGCTGGGCCTCGGTCCGGGACACGAGCCCGACGGCGTGGCCCTCGGCGCTGAGCCGGGCCGCCACGCCGCGGCCGATGCCGCGTCCCGCCCCGGTGACCAGCGCGACCCGGCCCTCATCCGCCACGGTTCGAACCTCCCATTGCTGTGTGACGAGCGTCAACCGAGTGACATGGGCAGCGTGCTCACGCGTGGATGGTCCGCAGCGCGTGCTCGCGGGCCGGAGACCGGAGCAGCGCGTCGAGGTCGGTGAACAGGTCCGCCGCGCGCCGGCCGACCCAGTCCGCGGGCAGGACCTCGGCCGGCAGCCCGGGGTCGCGGTAAGGCAGCCGCCGCCACTCGGTGAGCATGGGGAGGTAGGTGCAGAACGCCTGCCGGGGCAGGTCGCCGGAGCCCTTGAGGCGTGCGGGCGTGTCGCGGTACGTGGCGACGAACTCGTCGTACTCGCGCTGGATGGCGGGCAGGTCCCACCACTCGGCCACCCGGGGGCGCAGCTCGTCGGCGTCCGTCGCGCGAGTCCGGAAGATGTCGACGTACTGCCGCAGCCCGATCCGCTCGATCGTCTCGCCCGCGACCTCCTCCATGGTGCCCGGAGCCGCCCAGACGCCCGGCGCGACGGTGCCGAACCCCATTCCGCTCAGCGTGCTGCGCAGCCGGTGGCGGCGGTCGCGCTCGGTCTCCGGGATCGAGAACACCACCAGCACCAGGCCGTCGGAGAGATGCGCACGCTGGTGCTTGAAGATCCGGGTGTCGCCCTCGCGCAGGACCTCGAGTGCGGAGTCCGACAGGCGGTAGCCGGCCGTGCCGTCCACCTTGAGCGACTCCAGGACTCCGCGGCGCTTGAGCCGGGAGATCGACGAGCGGACCCCGGCCGGCTCGGCGTCCAGGTCGGACAGCAGCTGGACGACGGACGCCACCGAGAGCCAGTTGTGCTCGTCGCGCGCGTAGAGCCCGTACAGCGTGAGGATCAGCTGTCGGGGCGCGAGGTCCGGCATGTCAGCACCTTAGGCGCCGCAGGTGCCCATGACGTTGCGGTGACGGGCGTCACGGTGGCTTCGTGCGCGCGCTGATGGGACCGGCCCCCTGGGGGGAGGTGGGGGGCCGGCCTCCAGGTGGTCAGCCGGCGTACTGGCCGACCTCGTAGTTCCCCGCCGGCTGCTGGGTGATGACGTTGAGCCGGTTGTAGAACTGGATCATCGCGATCACGAAGACCAGCGCCGCGAGCTGCTCCTCGTCGAAGTGCTTGGAAGCGTTCAGCCACACGTCCTCCGGGACGTGGCCGCGGTCGGTGATGCGGGTGCCGGCCTCGGTCAGCTCGAGCGCCGCCTTCTCGGCGTCGGTGAAGCAGGTGGCCTCGCGCCAGCCGGCGACGAGGTTCAGCCGGTGCTGGTCCTCCCCGGCATGCAAGGCCTCCTTGAGGTGCATGTCGATGCAGAAGCCGCAGCCGTTGATCTGGCTGGCGCGCAGCCGGACGAGCTCCTGCAGGGTGGTCGGCAGGACGGAGTCCGGCACGTGGCTGGCGCCGGCCACTCGCATGATCTGCTTCGAGACCGACTGGTGCGCCATGAAGTCGAGTCGTGCGTCCATCGGGGGTCTCCCGTTCGTCGAGATTTATTCGGTCGACCAGGTGACGAGGCAGTGGCACAGGATGTGATGTGAGGCGAGCCACCTCACAGACCGGCCGCCTGTCTCGTCTTCATGGGGAGACCAGCGGCGAAGGGAGCAGAGGACGATGACGAGCAACACCGCCACTCACGACGTGGAGGCGGACCGCCGGCGGCTGATCAACGTCGCCTACCGGCTCCTCGGCTCGGTGGCCGACGCCGAGGACGCCGTGCAGGAGGCCTACATCCGGTGGTACGCCCTCACCCCCGAGTCCCGGGAGGCGATCGAGACCCCCACTGCCTGGCTCACGACCGTCACCAGCCGGATCTGTCTCGACCAGCTCGGATCGGCGCGTGCGCGCAGGGAGCGGTACGTCGGGCAGTGGCTTCCCGAGCCGGTGCCGGACCGCACCGAGTGGGCCAGCGCCGACGCAGGTGTCGACCCCGCCGAGCGGATCACCCTCGATGAGTCGATCGACATGGCGTTCCTGGTGGTGCTCGACTCGATGAGCCCGGCCGAACGCGTCGCCTTCCTCCTCCACGACGTCTTCCGCTACCCCTTCGACGAGGTGGCCGAGATCGTCGGCCGCACGCCGGCGGCCTGCCGGCAGCTCGCCTCCACTGCACGTCGGAAGGTCCGGGACACCCGGCCGGTCGCGGCGCCGAGCGCTCGACGCGCCGAGGTGGTGCGCGAGTTCAAGCAGGCGTGGGAGGCCATGGACATCGAGGCGCTGCTCGGCATCCTCGACCCCGACGTCGTCGCGGTGGCCGACGGCGGTGGGCGGGTCGCGGCCGCGCTCGCGCCGATCGAGGGGCCCGAGATCATCGCGGAGTTCATGGTCTCGCTGGCCCGGCGGAGCACCGACCTGCGGATCGAGGAGCGCGCCGTCAACGGGCAGCCCGGCCTCGTGGCCCGTCAGGACGACGAGACGATCACGGTCTTCGCCTTCGACGTGGCCGACGGCCGGATCACCCGGATCTGGGCGGTGCGCAACCCCGACAAGCTGCGCCAGTGGAACGCCTGATCAACCCCGGGTCAGTCGTCCTCCCAGTAGGGCCCGTAGTTCCAGTTCGGGTGGTAGACCAGGCTCGGGTCCACGGTCACGTGCTTGCGCGTCCCGGTCCGGTAGGTCACGACCTTCTCGCCGTCCGGGCCCATCCGCACGACCGGCACCCGGAAGTGGGTGTAGGTCGTGGTGTAGGCGTTGCGGGAGTTGCCCGGTCGCCATTCGAAGTTGAACTGCTTGAGGTACTGGCGGGTGACCTGCTTGCCGATCACGTTGACCAGGATCTCGTCGTTGTAGGCGCCGAGCGCGCCCCAGTTCTCCGAGCCGGTGAACACCAACCGCGCGTGCGGGTTGCCCGCGTAGTTGCCCTCGATGATCAGGAACTTCTGGTGGGAGTAGTAGTCGAGGGAGAGGTCGACCTTGCCGTCCGGGTTGGGCACCGGGTCGCTGTCCGGGTGGTAGTCGAAGCCCGTGGACCGCAGCGGCAGCCGTCCGCGAGGCGTCTTCGCGCCGAGGTGTCCCTTCGTGATCGCGCCGACCAGCCCGAAGCTGAACCGGGCGTTGCAGCCCTCGGCGAACTTCCGCCGGTAGGCGTCGGCGAGGTAGTTGCCCCGACGGCCGCGGATCGTGTGCATGTTCACCGCGAGCTTGGTCCGGATCCGCCTGCCGTTGGGCAGCGTGGTGAGGCACTGCACCCGGTCGAGGATCTTGATGATCGGGTCGTTGCCCGGGCCGAGGTAGCGCGGGAAGGTGACGGTCGTCCCGGAGTCGACGGCGTCGTCGCACGAGACGCCGTTGGCCGGGATGCCGCAGAAGTCGGGCAGCGGCGGCTGCTGCTTCTCGTAGTCCTTCGCCATGTCGTCGAAGAGCGCGACGTACTGGTTGAACAGCGGCTTGTCGCCGTCCATCAGGTAGAGGTCGTTCCACTGGTGCCGCATGGCGTTCATGGTCAGGTTGTGCGAGCCGAAGAAAAGCGCCCACTTGGACCCGCCGGTCTTGGTGAATGTGTAGAACTTCGTGTGCAGGAACCGCTTGCGGTTGTCGGTCCGGCAGCCCGAATGGCACTTGTAGATGAAGTCCCGCTTCTTGGTGTTGGTCCCCAGGTAGCCGCGCAGCATCTTCATGGCCCTGGTGTCCTGGTGGTCGTTGAGCAGGATCTGGATGTGCACGCCGCGCTTCTTGGCGGCGATCAGCGCCCTGGCCACCGGGATCCGGTCGAAGGAGTAGAGCGCGATCCTGATGACCGCGCCCTTCTTGGTCGCCTTGATCGCACGCATGACCTGGCGCTCGATCCTCATCCGGGCCGTCCAGCTGCCGCGAGGGTTGTTGAAGTAGGCACCGGTCGGCACGTGGTAGCGCCCGCCGCCCTTCCCCTTGGCCTTCTCCGGCTCCGCCGCGGGCCTGTTCCGGTGGCGTCCGTGCCGGTCAGCCCGGTCCGTGGTCGACGCGGGGGACAACGCCGAGGAGAACGTCGCGCCGGACGACCCGCCGGCCCGGTCGTCGGGTGTCGCGCCCGCGGAGGTGGGCTGGCTGGCCATGGTCAGGACGAGGACCGCCGACACGACGGCAGCGATGACCGGGACTTTCTTCACGTGCACCCTTTCCGACCGGAGACTCCCTCCGCACATCAAATGACGCGCGAAAGGCCCCCGAGGTTCGCTCTCCCTGAGCGCATTGTGCGCGATGCTGCAGAAAAGTCTTCATTGGCACGCGATGACTGGCAGGAACCCGGCAGGTCAACATTGCACAAAGGGATGGTTGACGGGGTCAATGACTTGCGTTGGGGTCCGTTCAGGGCGAGCTCGGGGGAATCCCGGGTGACGAACGGGGCTTGTAGTGGGTAGAAAAAGGTCCGGCAAGGAGGAGGATCGATGACGACGTTGCACCCGGGTCAGGCACCGGTCACGACTCCGGTGCGCCGCTCGGCCCGCAGCATCGCCGCGGTCCGGACCGTCGGGCCGCACGTCCTCCGGGCCGGCCTCGAACTGCTCCTCGTGCTCGCTATGTTCGAGTTCTACCGCTACGGGCGGCTGCTCTCGCGCGGTGAGACCGCGTCGGCGTACGCCCACGCCCTCCGGGTCCACCACCTCGAGCACAACCTGCACCTGCCCTCCGAGGCGACGTTGCAGTCGCTGGTTCCCTCGGACGCACTCCTGCACGCGGCGAACATCTACTACTTCTCGGTGCACTTCCCGGCCATGATCGCCTTCCTGGTCTGGGGCTACCTGTTCCGGCCCCGCGAGCAGTACCACTGGGCGCGCAACCTGGTCGCGCTGCTGACCGGCGCGGCGCTGATCGTGCACATCGCCTACCCCCTGGCGCCACCGCGGATGTTCCCCCAGTGGGGGTTCGTCGACACGATGTCGACCTTCGGTCCCAACGCCTACGCCGGGACGAGCGGTGCCATGGCCAACCAGTTCGCGGCCATGCCCAGCCTGCACATCGGGTGGGCGGCGCTCATCGCCTACGTCATCCACCGCACCGGGCCGCGCTGGCTTGCGTGGGTCGCGACCGCTCACCTGGCGATCACGGTGGTGGTGGTCGTGGTGACGGCCAACCACTACTGGCTGGACGGGGTCGTGGCCCTGATGCTGCTCGCCGCGGCGATCATCGTGCTTCCCGGGCCCAAGGCTGAGCGAAGCGATCCCGAACCGGAGCCGGTGGTGTCACCTCGGCCCCACGAGGGCGGCTGACCGACCGAGGGCGCTCAGACCGGGAGCCGGTCGGCGCGGGCCGCGACCAGCTCGGCGGGCGCCGTCAGCCGCCAGGCCTCGAAGGTGAGCTCGGCCAGCTCGTCGCGATCGACCCCGTCGAGGCGGACCACGACCCAGCCGAAACCGCCGGAGGTGTACTGCACCTCGAAGACCTCCGGCCGCTCGGCGACCAGGGCGAGCTGCTCGGCGATCGTCTGCTTCAGTCCGACGGTGGACGTCCGCGGCCAGAGGTAGCCGAAGGTGCGGCGGCCCACGTCGAAGGCCGACCACCGCTCGCGGTCGCGCTGGGTGACGTCGTCGAGCTGGTGGACCAGCTCGATGAAGTCCGCGATCTCGCACGGCACACACGGCAGGCTAGACGGACCCCGTATCTCCACGGGTGACGTCCAGGCATCGCTCGCTCCCCGGAGGGTCCGGAGTCGAGCCATACCAAGCGGGTCATCCCATGGAGCCTCGGGAACACGGCGCACCATCCGCCGACATCGGCTCGGGTGTTGCAGTTGCCCCCCGGGGTATCGGTAGCGTGCAGCGGAAGGGACGTCGGCATCGGTAAGGCGCGCTACCTCAAGCCGCAGTGGACGACGTTCACGATGTCGACACTCTCCCCGCAACGGCTGGCGAACCACCCGCCGCCGACCTGCCTGCGGGGCCGGGGCTGAGCCAGCTTCGACGGGCGGTGTGTGGCCGTCGGCGATCGGGCACCGGTCGGGCGACAGTCGAACCCGGAGGTCTCCATGGGCGCTGCCTACGTGTTGGTCATCCTGGTCGTCGCCGCCCTGGTCGTCGGCGGCATCCTGCTCTCGCGGCTGGGGAAGGATCGGGCCGCGCGGCACGAGGAGGTGACGTCGGCGCGGCACACGCTCCGCTACGACGTACCGGTCGGGCAGGACCCCGCCGCCGTCCTCGTCGCCCTCTCGCGCGGTGGCTTCGAGGCGGTGGCCGACCCGGTCGACAACCACGCCCTCACGATCGTGCTCCCCATCGGCACCGAGCAGCGCGAGGAGGTCCGGGTGGTCCTGGAGAACGAGGCCGGACAGACCCTCGACCCCCAGGACGACCACGTGCCCGGCGGCCCCGTGCGGTTCGCCGACGAGCGCTGAGCAGCGGCCGGACCTACCCTTCGTGACCGCTGCCCGCGCCGGCGGCGACCGGCTCGGGCTCGGGTCTCTTCTCGTCCCCGTGGCCGGGCCACCAGGCCGCGTGGCCGATAAGTGCCGTCAGCGCCGGGGTGAAGAACATCGCCATGACGAACGCCGACACCGCGATCCCGAACGCGAGGGCGAAGCCCATGGACAGGAAGAACGCGTTGCCCGCCAGCATCAGTGAGGCGAAGGTCCCGGACAGGATCAGGCCGGCGGCGGCGATGGTCGGGCCGCCGTGCTTGACCGCCTCGGCTGCCGCCGGTCTGGGTTCCAGCCCTTCTCGTGCCTCCTCGCGGAGCCGGGCGATCATCAAGATGTTGTAGTCGGTGCCCAGCGCCACCACGAAGAGGTAGACGTAGATCGGCAAGAGGAACAGCAGCCCCGCGTCGCCCTTGAGGTTCTGGAAGACCAGGGCCGTGGCACCCAGGGTGGCGCCGAAGCCGAGGGCGACCGAGGCCATGAGGTACCACGGCGCGACCAGGCTCCTCAGCAGCAGCGCGAGGATCAGCATGATCACGAAGAAGGCCACCGGGAAGACGACCGCGTAGTCACGGTTCATCGCGGCCTGGAAGTCGACGTAGACCGAGGTGGTGCCGCCGACCAGCGCCTCGGTCCCCTCCGGCGCCGCCTCGTGGGCCGTGTCGCGGATCGGGCCCTTGACCGCGGCGATCGCGGCGTCGGACGCGGGGTCGCTCTCGAGGTAGACGTTGAACTGGGCGACTGTCCCGTCGTCGTTGGGCTTCGGGGGCAGGACCTGGGCCACGCCGTCGGCGTCACCGAGTGCTTCCTGGTAGGCCGTGAGGTCCTCCTGGCTCAGCGGCTGGCCGTCCGTGGATCGCAGGAACACCGTGGTCGGGTCGGTGGCGCCTGGTGGGAAGCCCTTCTCCAGGGTCCGGAGCGCCACCGCGGACTCGACGTCGCCAGAGGTGCTGCTGCCGCCGAGGTCGAACGACGGGTTGAACGAGAACGCCGCGAGCGCGAGCAGCGCAAGCACGCCGCCCGAGATGCCGGCGTACCGGACCGGGTGCCGGGAGAGCGACTGGCCGACGGCGGCGAACCGCGCGGCCTCGGGCTCGACGAGGTACTTCTTCGACGGCCAGAACAGCGCGCGGCCGAGCACGGACGCGAGCGCGGGGATCAGGGTCAGCGCCGCGAGCAGGGTCACCGCCACGGCGATGGCCAGCGCCGGCCCGATCGACCGGAAGATGCCCAGCGAGCTGAGGACCAGCGCCATGAAGGCCACGATCACCGCGCCGCCCGCCGAGGCGATCGCCTCGCCCGCGCGCTCCAGCGCGTGCGCGACGGCCGCGCGCTTGTCCTCGCCCTCCCGCAGCCGCTCGCGGTATCGGAAGAGGAAGAACAGGATGTAGTCGGTGCCGATGCCGAACAGGACGACGACCAGGATCGTCTCGATGTCCTGGCTCGCCTTGAGGTCGAAGAGCTTGTTCGCGGTGGCGATCAGCCCGGTCGACACCGGAGTCAGGATGAAGCCGACCGTCAGCAGCGGGAGCAGGCAGATCAGGACGCTGCGGAAGATGATGGCCAGCAGCACGAGGATGAGCAGCGCCGTGGCGAGGCCGACGATCAGCAGCGCCCTGTTGCCGGACTCCTGCTGGTCGTAGCCCTGGGCGACGGTGCCCGTGACGCCGTACCGGATGTCTCCGGTCACGGCCTTCTCGAGGTCGGCCCGCAGCGCCTTGACCGCGTCGAACGACGGTTGGTCGTAGCCGGTCACGTCGTCGGACAGCCCGACCACGGCGAGCTGCACGAGACCGTTCTCAGACGGGGGCTGCACCTGGATGCCGGTGAACGCCTTCTCCAGGTTGCCGCTCAGCCCGTCGACCACCTGCGTGATCTCGGCCTGGTCGTCGGCGGTGAGCCTGCCGCCGTCCTTGCGGTCGAAGACGACGATCGCGCCGACCTGGCTGCTCTGCGGGAAGGCCTTGTCCTGCAGGTTGAAGGCCCGGATCGACTCGTAGTGGCCGGGCAGGAACTCGGCCTGGTCCTGGGTGGCCTTGAACGGCGGGGCGAGGGCGATGACCAGGCCGGCGAAGACGACCCACGCGGCGATGACGTACCACGGATGACGAGATGCGAGACGGCCGAGGGCACCGAACATGCCCGAAACGGTATCGGCCCGATGACGTGTCGAGCTCGGCCGGGTCAGGAGCCCTTGTCGACCAACGGCTGGGTCACAGCGTGACCCGGAGGATCCGGTCGTCGCCGGGCCGTGGGGTGGTGCGGCCGTCGCGGTTCGACGTGGTCACCCACAGTGATCCGTCCGGGGCGAGCGCCACGGACCGGAGCCGGCCGTGGTCGCCGGCGAAGTGCTGCCTGGTCCTGCCGCGGTCGGGTCCGTCGAGCACGACCGACCACACGCACTCACCCTGGAGGGCGCCGAGCCAGGCCCGGCCGGCGGCGATGGCGATGCCGCTGGGGGAGCACTCGTCGACCGGCCACTGGGCCAGCGGGTCGGCGTACCCACCCGGGCCGTCGGCGCCCTCGACGTAGGGCCAGCCGTAGTCCTTGCCGCGGCGGAGGAGGTTGAGCTCGTCGGCGCCCTTGTCGCCGAACTCCGAGGCCCAGAGGCGGCCCCGCTCGTCGAACCGGATGCCCTCGACGTTGCGGTGGCCGTAGGTCCACACCTCGTTGCCGAACGGGTTCCCGCGCCCCGGCTTGCCCGCGTCGGTCAGCCGGAGCACCTTGCCGTTGAGGGACCGCTTGTCCGGGGCACTCGCGGTGTTCTCCGCGTCCCCGGTCGAGGCGTAGAGCATCCCGTCGGGTCCGAAGACCAGGCCGCCGCCGTTGTGGTGGGTCGAGGTGGCGATGCCGGTCAGGATCGGCTCGGGCCGGCCGAGGCCTCCGTCGTAGGTCATCCGGACGATACGGTTGTCGTCGTCGGTCGACAGGTAGGCGTAGAGCAGGCCGTTGGTCGCGAAGTCGGGGTGCAGGGCCAGCCCGAGCAGCCCGGTCTCGCCGCCCTCGTCGACCCGGGACCGTACGTCGAGGTGCCCGACGACCTTCTTGCGCCCCTGGCTCACGACGTAGAGGGCGCCGGTGTCGCGTGCGCCGACGAGCGCCGATCCGTCGGGGAGGAAGGCGATGCCCCACGGCACCGGGATCCCGTCCACGACGGTGTCGGCGATCCTCGGGCGGACCGCGGTGCCCGTGCTGGTCGATGGGGCAGCGGTCGTGGGGGTCGCGGGCGTGGAGGGAGCCGTCGTGGTCGGAGGTGGCGTTGCGGAGCCGGTCGGGGGAGCGGAGGAGCGCCGACCGGGGGTGGCGGAGTCGTCGCCGCTGCACGCCGCCAGCGCCAGCAGCGAGGCCCCTGCACCGCCGCGCAGCAGGCCACGTCGACTCGTGCGCGCGCCCATGGGCCGAGCGTAGGTTGCCCATCATGGACACCGAGGAGCTCGAACCCATCGAGACCGCCTCGCTGGACGAGCTGCGGGCCCTGCAGACCGAGCGCCTGGGGGCGACTCTCCAGCACACCTACGCGAACGTGCCGCACTACCGGAAGGCGTGGGACGCGGCGGGCATCCACCCCGACGACATCCGCGATCTCTCGGACCTGGCGCGGCTGCCCTTCACGAGCAAGGCCGACCTGCGGGACAACTACCCGTTCGGGATGTTCGCGGTGCCGCGCGAGCAGGTGGTGCGCATCCACGCGTCGAGCGGCACGACCGGCCAGCCCACCGTGGTGGGCTACACCGCCGAGGACGTCGACATGTGGGCCACGGTGATGGCCCGCAGCATCCGTGCAGCGGGTGGACGTCCCGGGGACGTGCTGCACAACGCCTACGGCTACGGGCTGTTCACCGGTGGTCTCGGCGCGCACTACGGGGCGGAGAAGCTGGGCTGCACCGTGGTGCCGGTCTCGGGCGGGATGACCGAGCGCCAGGTCCGGCTGATCACCGACTTCGGGCCGCGGATCATCATGGTGACGCCGTCGTACATGCTCGCGATCGTCGACGAGATGCGCCGCCAGGGGCTCGACCCGAAGGAGTCGTCGCTGCAGATCGGGATCTTCGGGGCCGAGCCGTGGACCGACCAGATGCGCGCGGAGATGGAGGAGATCCTCGGCATCGAGGCGGTCGACATCTACGGCCTGTCCGAGGTGATCGGCCCCGGAGTCGCCCAGGAGTGCGTGGAGACCAAGGACGGGCTCCACGTCTGGGAGGACCACTTCTACCCTGAGGTGGTCGACCCCGTGACCGGTGAGGTCCTGCCCGACGGGGAGAAGGGCGAGCTGGTGTTCACCTCGCTGACCAAGCAGGCGATGCCGGTGATCCGCTATCGGACCCGCGACCTGACCCGGTTGCTGCCGGGGACCGCGCGGACCATGCGCCGGATGGAGAAGGTCACCGGCCGCACCGACGACATGATCATCCTGCGCGGGGTCAATCTCTTCCCCACCCAGATCGAGGAGCTGCTGCTGACGCTGCCCGCGCTGTCCCCGCACTTCCAGTGCGTGCTGCGGCGGCCGGGGACACTCGACGAGATGTCGGTGCGCGTGGAACGTCGCGACGACGCCTCTCCCGACGACGGCGCTGCCGCCGGCGCCGAGCTCCAGCGCATGGTCAAGGCCGGCATCGGCGTCACGGTCGCCGTCGAGGTCGTCGACCCGGACGGCATCGAGCGTTCGGTCGGCAAGATGCGCCGGATCGTCGACGAGCGCCCTCCTCGGTGACCGGCCCCGTCGCTTGTAACTGACTGTTCGGTCTTCTTCCATGCGGATACAACCGCATGCCAGATGCCCGGACGGTCAGTTACAAGCGGGGCGCGGGTCGAGGGAAGATCAGGCGATCCAAGCGAACGTGGCCAGCACCGATGCGATGAGCTCGGGGTTGGTGGCGGCGTTCCTCTTGTCGAGGATGAAGTCGAGGCCGACATTGCGATCGTTGCGCACCGTGGTGATGGTGTCGTACTCCGAACGGTCGCCCGGCACCGTGTAGTGGATGTGGAAGGCGGCGACGCCGTCGAGCTGGACGTCGGGCAGCCGGCTGGCTCGAGCGCCCTCGGGCAGGTTCTTCAGCGCGCTCTGGGCCTGGACGTCGAGCGGAGCGCCACCGCTGATGTCGCCGCTGTCGACCAGGTTGACCGAGTTGCGGTGGGTCCGGTCGGTCGCCGCCGAGGCGTAGTCGACGAGGTCGTCCATGTGCTTCCAGCCGAGCGGCGCCCGGATCGTCGAGGACGCCTCGGTGAGCTGGATCCCGGCCGCCGGGGTGATCGAGGGGGCCGACGGGCTGGTCTCCGCCGGGCTGGTCTGCTGCGTGGGGCTGCTCGTGGGGGCCGGCGAAGTGCCAGCGGTTGGCGTGCCGGACGGGTCCGGGTCGGAGCCGCCGCAGCCGGCCGCGCCGGTGAGCAGCACGGCGGAGAGGAGTGCGGCGGCCGGGGCCGCGCCGACGGCGTACCGGCGTGTCCGAGTCACGTGGTCCTCCTGATCAGGGCCTGGTCCGCGGGCAGCGCCGGGGCACGCAGGGGACCCGGTTCCACCGCGGTTCACCGTAGCGCGGTGCCCGGAAGGGACGGACGACGTGCGGCTGAGGGGAACCCGTGATGGAATCTGCGCGTCGTTTGGTTTGTCTTGACCGCGCCGGGGTAGCAGTCCCGTACCCGGCACACGAACTCTCGGGAGCGACGAACATGGTCCTTCTTGACACCGCAGGAGCGGTGGCTGCGCTGCCCTCCCTCGGCATCTCCGAGGAGCTGGCCGGCGACCTGAAGAAATTCCTCACCTCGAGCGCCGGCGAGCTGCAGGACTCGACCCCGGAGCAAACCGGTTCTCACGCGTTCGGCACCTCGCCCGCCAGCCTCCAGTGCGCGAGCGACGCCGCCAAGGCCCGCACCCACGTCGCGAAGGCGATCACCGACATGGCCGCCGGGCTCGTGGGCTACGAGCAGGTCGTCACCGACCTCTACAAGAACGTCCACGAGGTCGACGACGTCGCCCAGGCCGACCTCGTGAAGAAGGCCGCCCAGGCCAACGCGTGCGTGGCGCCCTCGTTCGCCTCGCCCAGCGCGTGCACGCTGCCCGGCAGCAGCACGGAGGATCGCTGACCGATGCTCGGACCCAAGCAGCAGCTCCTGGCGTCCTACATCGCCAGCGCGGACGACACCTCCCTCGACGGTGCCAGCACCCAGTGGAAGACCGGTGAGGGGCTGCTGCGCCGGCTGGCCACCGAGCTCGACACCAAGGCCCAGAACATCGGCAAGGACGAGCGGTTCAGCGGCGAGTCCGCCCAGGCCGCCAGCCAGGCGTTCACCAAGTCAGCGAAGAAGATGAACGACCGCGCCGACGAGATGCGCGACGGTGCTGGCGCCTTCACCGCGGCGGCGCACGCCGTACGCCAGGCCAAGAAGGCGAGCGGCGGCTTCTCGAAGCACTCCGGGGAGCAGCCACCCCAGCAGCCGCCGGACCTCAACGACGTCAAGGCCCAGAAGGACTGGAAGACGCAGAACAACACCTTCTGGCACAATTACAACAGCCGCGAGGGCGACGCCGCGGACGCGATCACGGCGCTGCAGGACAACCACCGGACGCAGGCCGCGGTGTTCGCGAAGATCCACGGCGAGACGCCGCCCCCGCCGCCCGGCGGTGGCGGCGGCACCAACAACCCGATCCGGCCGGGCACCCCCTACACCCCCACCCACGTGCCGGACCACCCCGTCGGGACCGGACACGTCACCGACCCGTCCAGCCACGGCAACCACGACACTCCCGCCGGCGGCATCGACCACCCGCCGGTGGTCGATCCGCCGCCGTGGGACCCGCCGACGCACACCCAGCTGCCCCCGGGCACGCCGGGCGTTCCGCAGGGCCCCCACCCGACCACGCCGCTGCCCGGCGGGACCTTCCCCGGCGGGACGCTGCCCGGCGCCGGCCCCGGCGGCATCGGTGGTGGACCTTCGGCGATAGGTGGGATCGGCGCGGTGGCCGGAGGCGCGCTCGGTGGGGCGGCGGCAGCCGGACTGGCCGGCGGCCTCGGCGGCGGGATCAACGGCCTGGTGCCCATGGGCGGTGCCAGCGGCATCCGGGGTGGCCTCTCCGCCAGTGGTGTCCGTGGCATCGGTGCCACCTCACGCGTCGGTGCCGGCTCGGTCCTCGGCCGGGGTGGCACTGCCAGCGGCCGTGCAGGCGCCGGCGGCATGTCCACCCGCAGCGGCGGTCGTAGCGGGAGCCGGTCGGCCGGCACCCGCGGTTCCCGTGGCCGCTCCGGCGGACGTGGCGCAGGCGCCGGAGCCGGCTCGGGCCGCGGCGGCAAGGACAAGAAGCGCCACGGCGAGGAGCGCGACCTCTTCGACGACGGCAGCGACTGGATCGACGACGAGGACGCCGCCCCGGGCGTGCTGGATTAGCTGGGGTCCGGGTCGTCGTTCGTGGCACCGGGTCGGGCCGGGTCCGGGGGCTGTCCCCCGGAGCCTCCCCGTCCCCGTCCCGCTGACGATGCCGGAACGAAGACCCAGACCCAACCCCACAACCTCAGGCTGGTGGCGGCCACTCCTTGGCGACGAGGGTGAGGACGTCGTAGGTGGCGACCGGGTCGCCGGCCTCGTTGGTGACGACGGCGTCCCAGCGGACCTCGCCGTAGTCGGCACTGGTGCGCGGGGTGATCTGCTTGACGGTCAGTGTCACCGCGATGGCGTCGTCGGCCTTGACCGGGGTCAGGAAGCGCAGGTTGTCGACGCCGAAGTTGGCGAGCACCGGACCCGGGTCGGGGTCGACGAACAGCCCGGCCGCCAGGGAGACGACCAGGTAGCCGTGGGCCACGATGCCGCCGAAGAGCGGGTTCTTGGCGGCCGCCTCGGGGTCGGTGTGGGCGTAGAACGTGTCGCCGGTGAACTCCGCGAAGTGGTCGATGTCGGCGAGCGAGACCCGACGCGGCGCGGAGGCGATGGTGTCGCCGACGCGCAGCTCGGCCAGGCTCTTGCGGAACGGGTGCACACCGTCGTCACGACGCTCGGAGCCGGTGGTCCACCGGCCGGTGATCGCGGTGAGCATGTCGGGTGAGCCCTGGATCGCGGTTCGCTGCATGTGGTGCAGCACGCCCCGCACCCCGCCGAGCTCCTCGCCACCGCCGGCCCGGCCGGGGCCGCCGTGGACGAGCACTGGGAGCGGCGAGCCGTGGCCGGTGTTCTCGGCCGCGTCGTCGCGGTCGAGGACGAGGATCCGGCCGTGGTACG
Source organism: Nocardioides sp. (assembly GCF_036274455.1). Lineage (GTDB taxonomy): Bacteria > Actinomycetota > Actinomycetes > Propionibacteriales > Nocardioidaceae > Nocardioides. Next base: position 45,930 of record NZ_DASUFR010000076.1, read on the forward strand.
GCGCCAGCCCGAGCACCAGCCGCCGGGCCACGTCACGGTCGTGGGTGACCACCGAGCCGGCCAGGCTGCCCTTGCCCTGCGCGGCCAGCGCGACCGCGTCCTCGACATCGTCGTAGGCGATGAGGGTGCTGACCGGGCCGAACGCCTCCACGTCGTGCGGCTCGACCGCGCCGTCGGCCGCCTGGAGCAGGACCGGCGAGATGAAGGCACCGCGCTCGCCGTCGGCGTCGACCACGTCGACGTGGTCCGGGTCGCCGTACACGACCTCGGCCGAGGCGCGCAGGGACTGGATCGCCTTCCGCACCTCCTCGCGCTGGTCGAGGCTCACCAGCGCACCCATCCGCACCTCGTCGGAGCGTGGGTTGCCCACGGTGGTCCTCTCGAGCCGGGCCACGATGGCGTCGGCAACCGCGTCGAGCCGGTCGCGAGGCACGATGACGCGCCGGATCGCGGTGCACTTCTGGCCCGCCTTGACCGTCATCTCGGTGACCACGCCCTTGACGAACAGGTCGAGCTCCGGGTCGTCGGCGGTGACGTCCGGGCCGAGGATCGAGCAGTTGAGCGAGTCGGCCTCGACGTTGAGCTCGACGCCGCCGTGCAGCACGTTGGTGTGGTTGCGCAGCAGCCCGGCGGTGTGCGCGGAACCGGTGAACGCGACCTGGTCCTGGACGGTCAGCTCGTCGAGCAGCCCCTGCGGGCTGCCACAGAGCAGCTGCAGCGTCCCCTCGGGGAGGAGCCCGGACTCGATGATCCGGCGTACGACGGCCTGGGTGAGGTAGGCCGTCTGGGCCGCCGGCTTCACGATCGACGGCACGCCGGCCAGGAACGCCGGGGCGAGCTTCTCCAGCATCCCCCAGACCGGGAAGTTGAAGGCGTTGATCTGCACCGCGACACCGGGTCGCGAGGTGTAGACGTGCTGGCCCAGGAACGTGCCGCCCCGGCCGAGCCGCTCGGGGCCGCCGTCGAGGTAGACGGTGTCGTTGGGCATCTCGCGGGTGCCCTTGCTGGCGATGGAGAAGACGGTCCCGATGCCGCCGTCGATGTCCACCGCAGAGTCGCGCGTGGTCGCCCCGGTCGCGTAGGAGAGGTCGTAGAAGACGTCCTTGTGCTCGGTCAGGTCCTTCGCCATCGCCTTGAGCAGCCCCGCCCGCTCGTGGAAGGTGAGCTCGCGCAACGCCGGGCCGCCGACCGTGCGGGCGTGGTGGACCATCGCGCCGAGGTCGAGGCCAGTGGAGCTGATCCGCGCGACCTCCTCGCCGGTGCTCGCGTCGAGCAGCGGGCGACCCTCGTCGGTAGCGGTGAACCAACGTCCGGCGGCATAGCTCTCGAGCTGTCGAGTCATGCCTCCACGCTAGAGCCGACCGATCGGTCAGTAAATCCGGCCTGGCGCCGGTGGCTGAGGTATGAGGCCGTTCACGGTCGAGCCTCGAAGCCTCCGCAGGGTGGGCGCCCGGGCAAGTCCCAGCGCCGGGTCGCCGGGCTTCGAGGCTCGGCGCTGGGGCGCCTCGCACCTCAGCCACCGTGGTGGGCCGTCGCTGGTCGAGCCTGTCGAGACCTCCGCAGGGTAGGCACCCGCGTAGGTCCCGGCCCCGGGTCACCGGGCTTCGAGGCTCGGCGCTGGGGCGCCTCGCACCTCAGCCACCGTGCTGGTCGAGCTTGTCGAGACCTCCGCAGGGCAGCACCCGCGTAGGTCCCGGCCCCGGGTCACCGGGCTTCGAGGCTCGGCGCTGGGGCGCCTCGCACCTCAGCCACCGTGGTGGGCCGCCGCTGGTCGAGCCTGTCGAGACCTCCGCAGGGTAGGCACCCGCTCGACCTCCGCTGGTCGAGCCTGTCGAGACCTCCGCAGCGATGGCACCCGCGCAAACCTCAGCCATCGTGGCAGGTTCGGTGCAGCAAGTCGCGCCGGAGCAGCCGTTTTGTCTTCCATGGCGTGGATACCGACGGCCCGTGGTGGAGTTCCTGGGGTGGCCGCTGGTGCGGCAGGTCACCGGGCGGGACCGCCTTGGCCGCGGCAGTGCGGTGCAGTCGCAGCGCAGCAGGACCCTCGAGCCGCGCACCGTCACCGCCGACCGGGTCGTCGACTCGGTCTGCCCCTTCTGCGCGGTCGGGTGCGCGCAGAAGGTCTTCGTCAAGGACGAGAAGGTCATCCAGATCGAGGGCAATCCGGCCAGCCCGATCTCGCGCGGGCGGCTGTGTCCGAAGGGAAGCGCCAGCAAGCAGCTGGTCACCTCGCAGACCCGCGTGACCAAGGTCCGCTACCGGCGGCCATACGGCACCGACTGGGAGGACCTCGACCTCGACACCGCGATGGACATGATCGCGGACCGGGTCATCAAGACCCGCAGGGACTACTGGCAGTGGGAGTCCGAGGGGCACCGCACCCGCCGGACCATGGGCATCGCCAGCCTCGGAGGAGCGACCCTCGACAACGAGGAGAACTACCTCATGAAGAAGCTCTACACGGCGATGGGTGCGATCCAGATCGAGAACCAGGCGCGGATATGACACTCCTCCACGGTCCCCGGTCTGGGGACCTCGTTCGGCCGTGGTGGCGCAACGACCAACCTGATGGACCTGCAGAACGCTGACTGCATCCTGATCGAGGGCTCCAACATGGCCGAGGCCCACCCGGTGGGTTTCCAGTGGGTGGTGGAGGCCAAGCGACGCGGTGCCACGGTGATCCACGTCGACCCGCGCTTCACCCGGACCTCCGCGCTGGCCGACGTGCATGTCCCGATCCGGGCCGGGTCCGACATCGCCTGGCTCGGCGGGCTGGTCAACCACGTGCTCCAGCACGACCTCGACTTCCGCGAGTACGTCGTCGCCTACACCAATGCTGCCAACATCATCGACGGCGAGTTCAAGGACACCGAGGACCTCGACGGACTCTTCTCCGGCTTCGACCCCGAGACCGGCCACTACGACCCGCTCAGCTGGCACTACGAGCCTCCCGAGGAGCTGTCCGAGGACGACCGCCGGCACCTGCGCGAGGTCGAGGAGGACCGGGCCTCCGAGTCGTCGGGTGAGGGCCACAAGAAGTCGCACCAGGCGGCCCGGTCGGAGAGCCACGGCTCCGGAGGCGCCCCGGTGCTCTGGAAGGGGCGCCGCGACGAGACCCTCCAGCACCCGCGCTGCGTCTTCCAGCTCCTCAAGCGGCACTTCGCCCGCTACACCCCGGAGCTCGTGCAGGAGGTCTGCGGCATCGAGCCGGAACAGCTCCGCCGGGTGGCCGACGCGCTCACCGGCAACAGCGGCCGCGAGCGGACCACGGCCTTCTGCTACGCCGTCGGCTGGACCCACCACACCACCGGGGCACAGATGATCCGCGCTGCCGCGATCCTGCAGACACTGCTCGGCAACATCGGCCGGCCCGGTGGCGGCATCCTCGCCCTGCGCGGCCACGCCAGCATCCAGGGGTCGACCGACATCCCGACCCTGTTCAACATCCTCCCCGGCTACCTGCCGATGCCCCAGACGTCGCACCAGAGCCTCGACGAGTGGGTCGAGGCCGACGAGGGCGCGGCCGGCTTCTGGGGCAACGTGCGCCCCTACGCCGTGAGCCTGCTGAAGTCCTACTGGGGCGACGCGGCCACCGCCGGCAACGACTTCTGCTTCGACTACCTGCCCCGCGTCACCGGCGACCACTCGACCTACAGCACCGTGAAGTCCCAGATCGAGGGTGGCTGCAAGGGCTACTTCCTGGTCGGCGAGAACCCCGCCGTCGGGTCCGCCAACGGCAAGATGCAGCGGCTGGGGCTCGCCAACCTCGACTGGCTGGTCGTCCGCGACCTGCAGATGATCGAGTCCGCGACGTTCTGGCAGGACGGGCCCGAGATCGAGACTGGCGAGCTGGTCACGGAGGAGATCGGCACCGAGGTCTTCTTCCTGCCCGCCGCCTCGCACGTCGAGAAGGCCGGCTCCTTCACCCAGACCCAGCGGATGCTGCAGTGGCGCGACAAGGCGGTCGAGCCACCGGGCGACGCGCGCAGCGAGCTGTGGTTCTACGTCGAGCTGGGCAACCGGATCCGGGCCAGGCTGGCCGGATCGAGCGACGAGATGGACCGCCCGCTGCTCGACCTCGCCTGGGACTACCCCTACGACGAGCAGGGCGAGCCGAGCGGTGAGCAGGTGCTCCGCGAGATCAACGGGACCGGGCCGGACGGCGCGGCGTTGTCGGCGTACACCGATCTGAAGGCCGACGGTACGACGGCCTGCGGGTGCTGGATCTACTGCGGCGTCTACGCCGGCGAGCACAACCACGCCCGGGACCGGACGCCGCACTGGGAGCAGGACGTGGTCGCCTCGGAATGGGGCTGGGTGTGGCCGGCGAACCGGCGGATCCTCTACAACCGCGCCTCGGCGGCGCCCGACGGGACGCCGTGGAGCGAGCGGAAGAAGTACGTGTGGTGGGACGCCGACGCCGACGACGGCAAGGGCCGCTGGGTCGGCCGCGACGTCCCGGACTTCATCCCCGACCGCGCGCCGGACTTCGTCCCCGAGCCCGGCGCCAACGGACCCGACGCGATCGGTGGCCAGGACCCGTTCATCATGCAGACCGACGGCAAGGCGTGGCTCTTCGCGCCGGTGGGGTTGGCCGACGGGCCGATGCCGACGCACTACGAGCCGCCCGAGTCGCCGGTGCGCAACCCGCTCTACGGGCAGCAGAACAACCCGAGTCGGCGCAAGCTCGACCATCCCGTGAACGCGATCAACCCGAGCTGGAGCGAGGTCTTCCCCTATGTGTTCACCAGCTACCGGCTCACCGAGCACCACACCGCCGGCGCGATGAGCCGGACCCTGCCCTACCTCACCGAGCTGCAGCCGGAGCCGTTCTGCGAGGTGTCGCCCCGGCTGGCAGCGGAGAGAGGCCTCGAGCACCTCGGCTGGGCCACCATCGTCACCAACCGGACCGCGATCGAGGCCCGGGTGCTCGTCACCGACCGGCTCCGCTCGTTGCGGCTCGGGGACCGCTGGGTGGAGCAGGTGGGACTGCCCTACCACTGGGGCCGCAACGGCATCACCCAGGGCGACTCGCCCAACGACCTGGTCAACATCACCATGGACCCCAACGTCTACATCCAGGACAAGGTCGGCACCTGCGACATCCGGCCCGGGCGCCGGCCGCGCGGCGCCGCGCTGATGGCGTACGTCGAGGGCTACCGCCGCCGCTCGGGCATCGACCTCGCGCACCCCGAGGACGGAGGCGCGGACCGATGAGCCTCTTCTCCGACATCTTCTCCGAGGGCCGGCTGTGGGGTCGGCTCGACGACGTGACCGGCGACGCCGGCTACGACGAGCACCCGCCGCGGATGGGCTTCTTCACCGACACCTCGGTCTGCATCGGCTGCAAGGCCTGCGAGGTCGCGTGCAAGGAGTGGAACGAGGTCCCGGACGACGGCTACCTGTTGACCGGGATGTCCTACGACAACACCGGTGCGCTCGGGGCCAGCACCTGGCGGCACGTCGCGTTCGTCGAGAAACCCTTCGAGACGGTCGCAGACCGACCTCCTCAGGGACCACCGGTCACGGACCTGGGGATGCCCGGGGTCGGTCCGCCCGCCCGCGAGGACACCGCGGCCGAGTCCGGGGACGGCGCGATGCGCTGGCTGATGTCGTCCGACGTGTGCAAGCACTGCACCCACGCCGGCTGCCTCGACGTCTGCCCGACCGGTGCACTGTTCCGCACCGAGTTCGGCACCGTCGTGGTCCAGCCCGACGTCTGCAACGGCTGCGGCTACTGCGTCGCGGCGTGCCCCTACGGCGTGATCGACCTGCGCGAGGGCGACGGCCGCGCGTTCAAGTGCACGCTCTGCTACGACCGGCTCAAGGAGGGGCAGACCCCTGCGTGCGCGCAGGCGTGCCCGACCGAGTCGATCCAGTTCGGCGAGGTCAGCGAGCTGCGCCTGCGCGCCGCGAACCGGCTGCAGGAGCTCGAGGACCAGGGCGTCGACGTGGCCCGGCTCTACGGCGCGGACCCCGACGACGGCGTCGGCGGCGACGGCGCCTTCTTCCTGCTCCTCGACGAACCCGAGGTCTACGGCCTGCCGCCCGACCCCGTCGTCCCGACCCGGTCGCTCGCCTCGGTCTGGAAGCACGTCGGGTACGCCGCGGCGACGGTGGCCGGGATCGGTGTCGCGTCGTTCCTCGGGAGGCGGCGTCCGTGAGCGGGGCAGCGAGCGGGCGCGGCGAGGCCGCGATGGTCCCCCAGGTGGATTTCGAGTCCTACTACGGGCGCCAGATCATCAAGACCCCGACGTGGAAGACCCCGGACGTCCCGCTCTACCTGTTCCTCGGCGGTCTGGCCGGTGCCTCTGCGGTGCTGGCCGAAGGGGCGTCCCTGCGCGACCTGCCGAGGCTGGAGACGGTGGCGCGGGGCGCCGCCGCGAGCGGCGCCGGGCTCGGCACCGTCTTCCTCGTCCACGACCTGGGCCGGCCCGAGAGGTTCCTCAACATGCTGCGCGTGTTCAAGCCGACCTCGCCGCTCTCGGTCGGGTCGTTCATCCTGGCGCCGTTCTCGCCGCTCGCGATCATCGCCTTCGGCTCGAAGCTCACCGGATGGTTCCCGCGGCTGGGCCGGCTGGCCGGCGTCGGCGCCGCCGCGTTCGGGCCGGCGCTCGCGACGTACACAGCGGCCCTGCTCGGCAACACGGTGGTGCCGGCCTGGCACGAGGCGCACCGCGAGCTGCCGTTCGTCTTCGGCGGGTCCGGCGCGCAGGCGGCCGGTGGCGTGGCGATGCTGCTGGTGCCGATCGACCAGGCCGGGCCGGCGCGCCGGCTGGCCCTGATGGGGGCCGCGGTCGAGATCGTCGCCGCGGAGTCGATCCTGCGGCAGCGCGGCCTCGCGGCCGAGCCGTATGAGACCGGCCGACCCGGCCGGCTGATGCGGGTCGCCAGGTCTGCCACCACCCTGGCCAGCGTCGCGACCGTCCTGGGCGGCCGCCGTTCGCGCGTGCTGTCCGCGCTGGCCGGGGCGACCTACGTCGCCGCGTCGGTCACGACCCGGTTCGGGATCTTCGAGGCGGGGCTCGCCTCCGCGCGCGACCCGAAGTACACCGTCGTGCCGCAGCGTGAACGGCTCAGGCAGCGTCAGGATGCGTCGGCCAAGATGACCACGTGACCTCCTCGCCCGACGTCGCGCAGCTTCGCCTCACCCAGTACGCCGCGGGAGGTGGTTGTGCCTGCAAGGTCCCTCCCGGAGAGCTGGAGCGGGTGCTCGGCGACCTCTTGCCGGCCTCCGGGCCGGACCTGCTGGTCGGCGTCGAGACCGGCGACGACGCCGCCGTGGTGCGCGTCGACGGTGACCGCGCCGTCGTGCTGACGACCGACTTCTTCACGCCGGTGGTGGACGACCCCTTCGACTGGGGCCGGATCGCGGCGGCCAACGCGCTCAGCGACGTCTACGCGATGGGCGGCGAGCCACTCGTCGCCGTCAACCTGCTGGGGTGGCCGCGCGACCGGATCCCCTTCGACGTGGCGGCCGAGGTGCTCCGGGGCGGAGCCACGGTGGCCGCGGCGGCAGGCTGCCACCTGGCCGGAGGGCACAGCATCGACGACCCCGAGCCGAAGTACGGCCTGGCGGTCACCGGGGTGGCTGACCCCGGCCGCCTGCTGCGCAACGACACTGGCCGGCCGGGCGTGCCGCTCACGCTCACCAAGCCGCTCGGCGTGGGCGTGCTCAACAACCGGCACAAGGCCACCGGCGAGGTGTTCCCCGAGGCGATCGAGTCGATGACCGCGCTGAACCGCGACGCCTCGCGGGCCGCGCTGGCCGCCGGCGTCACCTGCGCGACCGACGTGACCGGCTTCGGCCTCCTCGGTCACCTGCACAAGCTGTGCCGGGCCAGCGGCGTGACCGCCGTGGTCGACTCCTCGGCGGTGCCCTACCTGCCCGCCGCCAGGGAGTCGTACGCCGAGGGGTACGTGCCCGGCGGCAGCCGCCGCAACCTCGACTGGGTGCGCCCGCACGTCGACTCCGGGGTCGACGAGGACGAGCTGGTGCTGCTGGCCGATGCGCAGACCTCCGGTGGCCTGCTGGTCGCCGGCGAGCTGCCCGGCCACCCCGTGATCGGCGAGCTCGTCCCCGCGGAGGCCGGCGTCACGATCCGAGTGCGGTGAAGGCGGGTACAGGCTCGACGTGAACCCTCGCCGCGTCCCCCGGAGCACCTACCGGCTCCAGCTGACCTCGGACTTCGACCTGTTCGAGGCCGCACGGCGGCTGCCGTACCTGCACGAGCTCGGCGTCGACTGGGTCTACCTCTCGCCGCTGCTGGCGGCGGAGGCCGGCAGCGACCACGGCTACGACGTGGCGGTGCATACCCGGGAGGACCCGGAGCGGGGCGGGTCCTCCGGCCTCGAGGCGCTCGCGTCGGTGGCCCACGGCCTGGACATGGGAGTCCTGGTCGACATCGTCCCCAACCACGTCGGGGTGGCGAACCCGCGACCGGCCACGTGGTGGTGGGACGTCCTCGAGCACGGGCCCGGCTCGCGGTTCGCGTCGTACTTCGACATCGACTGGGAGGCCGGCGGCGGTCGCCTGCTGCTGCCCGTGGTCGGCGACGGCGACGAGGGCTCGGTCGAGGTCCTTCCCGAGGAGCGCGCGGTCGTCTACCACGACCTGCGGCTGCCGATGGCGCCCGGCTCGACCGACCTCGCGGCACAGCACTACGAGCTCGTGTCGTGGCGGCGCGGCGACAGCGAGCTGAACTACCGGCGGTTCTTCACCGTCACGACGCTTGCCGGGCTGCGGGTGGAGGACCCGGAGGTCTTCGAGGACTCGCATGGGGAGATCCGGCGCTGGTTCGAGGTCGGCCTGGTCGACGGGCTGCGGGTCGACCACCCGGACGGGCTGCGCGACCCGGGCGACTACCTCGACCGGCTGGCCAAGCTGACCGACGGGTCCTACGTCGTGGTCGAGAAGATCCTGGAGCCGGGCGAGTCGCTGCCCTCGACCTGGGCCACCGCCGGCACCACCGGCTACGACGTCCTCGCCCTGGTCGACCGGGTGCTCACCGACCCCGGCGGCGAGGCCGAGCTCGACGACGTGTCGGGTTCGGTCGACTTCGCCGCGCTGAGCCACGACACCAAGCGGTCCGTGGCCGACGGGTCGCTCCAGGCGGAGGTGCGCCGGATCGTCCGGGAGCTGCCGCCGGACGGCCTCCCCGACGACCTCGTGCGCGACGCGGTGGCGGAGCTGCTGGCCTGCTTCCCGGTCTATCGCTCCTACCTGCCGTTGGGGGTCGAGCACCTGGTGCTCGCCTTCGCGACGGCGCGGGCCCGCCGGCCCGACCTGCTGGTGGGGCTGGACGCACTGGAGCCGGTCCTGTCGGACCCGGCCCAGCCCGCGGCTCTGCGGTTCCAGCAGACCAGCGGGATGGTCATGGCCAAGGGCGTGGAGGACTGCGCCTTCTACCGGCACTCCCGGCTCACCTCGCTCAACGAGGTCGGCGGCGACCCCGGCGTCTTCTCCCTCTCGGTCGAGGAGTTCCACGAGGCGATGGTGCGCCGGCAGGCCGGGTGGCCGGACGCGATGACCGCACTGTCGACCCACGACACCAAGCGCAGCGAGGACGTGCGGGCCCGGCTCGCGGTGCTGGCCGAGGTGCCGTCGCCGTGGGCGGCGGCGCTGGAGCTCTTCCTCCGGCAGGCACCACTGCCCGACCCGGTCTTCGGGAACCTCCTGTGGCAGGCCGCCGTCGGGGCCTGGCCCATCTCCCGCGAGCGGCTGCACGCCTACGCCGAGAAGGCGATGCGTGAGGCGGGCGACCACACGACATGGACCGACCCGGACGAGGACTACGAGCGCGCGGTGCACGCCGCGGTCGACGCGGCGTACGACGACGAGGCGGTCGGCAGGACCATCGCCGAGGTCGTGGGGCTCGTCGAGGGGCCGGGCCGCAGCAACTCGCTCTCCGCCAAGCTGCTGTCGCTGACGCTGCCCGGGGTGCCGGACGTCTACCAGGGCAGCGAGCTCGGCGACCTGAGCCTGGTCGACCCCGACAACCGGCGTCCGGTGGACTTCGACGAGGCCGAGGCGAGCCTGGCCAGGGGTGACAACCCCAAGCAGGCGCTGACCGCGCGGGCGCTGCGGCTGCGGCGGGACCGGCCCGAGCTGTTCACGTCCTACGCACCGTTGAGTGCCGACGGCGAGGCGGCCGAGCACGTGCTCGCCTTCGACCGCGGCGGCGCGGTCACGGTGGTGACCAGGCTGCCGCTGGGGCTGGCCCGGAAGGGCGGCTGGGGCGACACGACGCTGGCCCTGACCGACGGGAGCAGCCGCCGGGTGGCTGACCTGCTCGGTGACCAGCCTGCCGTCGTGCTCGTCCCGGAGGACCTCTCGTGAGCTCTCCACAGCGCGGCCCGTTCGACGTCTGGGCGCCGCGTGCCTCCCGGATGCGACTGTCCGTGGGCGATGCGATCCTCGACATGGTCCGTGGCGATGACGACTGGTGGACGCCGGCGGACCACGACCTGGCGCTCTCTCGGGAGGAGACCGACTACGGCTACCTGATCGACGACTCGGACACATCGCGACCCGACCCGCGGTCGCGGCGTCAGCCGGCGGGCGTCCACCAGCGCTCGCGAACCTACGACGCGTCCCGCTTCACGTGGACCGACGACGCGTGGACCGGCCGCCAGCTCGCCGGCTCGATGATCTATGAGCTACACGTCGGCACGTTCACCCCGGAGGGCACCTTCGACGCCGCGCTGACCCGCCTCGACCACCTGCGCAGCATCGGGGTGGACTTCGTGGAGCTGATGCCGGTCAACGCCGTCAACGGCACCCATAACTGGGGCTACGACGGGGTGCTCTGGTACGCCGTGCACGAGCCGTACGGCGGACCGGAGGGCTACCAGCGGTTCGTCGACGGCTGCCACGCGGCGGGCCTGGGCGTGATCCAGGACGTGGTCTACAACCACCTCGGCCCGTCGGGGAACTACCTGCCCGAGTTCGGGCCCTACCTCAAGGAGGGCGCGAACACCTGGGGCGACCTGGTCAACCTCGACGGCGACGGCGCGGCCGAGGTCCGTCGCTACATCCTCGACAACGCGCTGATGTGGCTGGCGGACTACCACGTGGACGGTCTGCGGCTGGACGCGGTGCACGCCCTCGAGGACGGCTCGAAGCCGCACCTGCTGGAGGAGCTCGCGGTGGAGGTGGCCGCGCTGTCGGCACACCTGCGTCGCCCGCTCGTCCTCGTCGCCGAGTCCGACCTCAACGACCCGGTCCTGGTGACGCCGCGGGAGGCGGGCGGCTTCGGGCTCGATGCGCAGTGGAGCGACGACTTCCACCACGCCCTGCACGTCGCCCTCACCGGCGAGACACACGGCTACTACGCGGACTTCGAGCCGCTCGGGGCGCTGGCCAAGGTGTGCGAGCGCGGCTTCTTCCACGACGGGACCTACTCGTCGTTCCGTGGCCGCGACCACGGTGTCCCCGTCGATACCCGGGCGATGCCGGCCTGGCGGCTGGTCGTGGCCAGCCAGAACCACGACCAGGTCGGCAACCGGGCCACGGGCGACCGGATCACCGAGTCGCTCGACGAGGACCAGCTGGCCTGCGCCGCCATGGTCACCCTGTGCGCGCCGTTCACGCCGATGCTGTTCCAGGGGGAGGAGTGGGCGGCGTCCACGCCGTTCCAGTTCTTCACCTCCCACCCGGAGGAGGAGCTGGGCCGCGCCACCGCCGAGGGCCGGATCGAGGAGTTCGCCCGGCACGGCTGGGACCGCGACGCCGTGCCCGACCCCCAGGACCCGGCGACCTTCGAGCGGTCGAAGCTGGACTGGTCGGAGCTCGAGTCGCGCCGCGGCCAGCGGATGCTCGCGTTCTACCGGGACCTGGCCCGGCTCCGGCGCGAGTTCCCGCAGCTCACCGACCCGTCCTTCGCGGGCGTGGCCTGCCGGGCCGACGAGGCCGCGCGGTTCTTCACGATGCAGCGAGGACGGCTGCTGGTGCTCGTCAACTTCGGGGACCAGCCGATGGCCGCCGAGCTGGGCGACGTCGAGGTGCTCTTCGAGACCGCGTCCGGGGTGGACAGCCACCACCGGGTGCTGCGGGTGCCGCCGCACGCCGGGGCCCTCGTCCGGCTGCCGGCCTGACCGCGCGACGGGGTCAGGGGCGGCGCAGCCGGAGCCGATCGTGCAGCACCGCGGCCCGCGCGGCATTGCTCCCGGCGGCTCCGTGGACACCGCCGCCCGGGTGCGCGGAGGCCGAGCCGAGGTAGAGGCCGCCGATGCCCGTCTCGGCACGGCCGAGCCCTGGGACCGGGCGGAAGACCAGCTCCTGGTGCAGCTGCGAGGTGCCACCGCCGACGGCACCGCCGACCAGGTTCGCGTTGCGAGCCTCGAGCTCGCGCGGGCCCAGCACCCGGCGGGCCAGGACGGTGCTGCCGAAGCCCGGAGCCAGCCGCTCGATCCGGGCCTGCATCCGATCGGCGAACCGCTCGCAGTCGTCGTGGTCCCAGATCCCTCGCACGTCACCCCCGCCGGCGTCGGTCCGCGTCTCCTGGGGGACATGGGTGTATGCCCAGAACGACTCGGTTCCCGCGGGCGAGCGCGTCGGATCGGTCGTGGTCATCTGCCCGGCGAGCATGAACGGCGCCGCCGGGACGGCACCCGCCTGCACCTGGCCCAGCGCCTCCTGCATCTGGCCGATCGAGTCGGCGACGTGGACCGTGCCCGGAGCGTGGGCCGGCTCGGTCAGCCAGGGGATCGGCGCGTTGAGCGCCCAGTCGACCTTCACGGTGCCCGGGTCCATCTCGAACCGCTCCATGCCGCGGGCCACCCGAGGGGGTACGTCGTCCGGGTGCAGCAGCCGGCCGAACAGGTGGGGCGCCACGACGTCGGCGACCACGGCACGCCGGGCCCGGACCCGTCGGGTCGACGTCCGGACGCCGGTGGCGCGGCCCCCGGCCACGTCGATCCCGATCACCTCCGCGTCGCAGCGGAGCTCGCCTCCGCGATCGGTGAACCGCCTGCCGAGGGCGTCGGCGAGCCGGCCCGCACCGCCCTGCGGCACCGGGTAGCCCACGGTCTGGCCGAGCATGGTCATCAGCAGCCCGAGCAGCCCCGAGCCGGGGGCGTCGAGGGGGATGTCGGCGTGCCCGGCGTTGCCGGCGAGCAGGATCCCCGGGCCGACGCCCGCGAAGCGGTTGCGGCCGAGCTCGGCGGCCGGAGTGAGCAGGTCGCGGACGAACGCCAGCCCCCCGACCCGGCGCAGCCGGGCCAGCAGGGACAGCGCCGGCCGGACCGGAGGGAACGGTCGCAGCAACGCACCCAGGAGCTGGTCGCCGATCGTGTCCCACTGGGCGCAGAGCTCGAGCCAGGCCGCGCCGTCGCCGGGGTGCTGGGCGTCGGCGAGCCGCGCGGTCACCTCGCGGTCGCGGTGCAGGAGGGCCCAACTCCCGTCGGTGAAGGGGTGGCCCAGAACCGCCGGGGCGTGCCGCCACGTGAGCCCGTGCTCCTCCAGCCCCAGCGACCGGACGGTGGGCGAGGCGGCCGCGAGCGGGTAGAAGGCGCTGAACGTGTCGTGCACGAAGCCGGGCTGCACGTCCTCGGCGCTGGCCACCGCACCGCCGATCGCGGGCTGCGCCTCGAGCACGAGCACCGACCAGCCATGGTCGGCCAACAGGTTCGCCGCCACCAGTCCGTTGGGGCCGGCCCCGATGACGACGGCGTCGTAGTCGGACCTCACCTGCGGTTCACGGGCTCACGCGGCCCGGGTGGCGCGCCGTTCGACGAGGAAGGCGAGCCGGCGCAGGCTCTCCACGTTGCGCCAGGTCAGCAACGGGTCCTGGGCCACGCGCGGCACCAGTGCCCCCGGCCCTGAGACGGCCTGCTCCTCCATCACGACCTCAGTATCGGCGCCCTTGGGGCGAAGCGTGATCGCGACGTCGGCCCGGCCGGCGGGCCAGGCGTGTGCGTTCAGCTTCAGCCGCGCACCGGGCACGCTCTCCTCGACCTCGGTGCGGTCGTCCAGGGTCAGCGGCCAGGTACCGACCGAGTGGTGCAGCCGGGTGCCCGGCGCCGGCCACCCGTCGTCGACCTCCCGCATCCGTGTCGCCCCCACCACCCAGAGGGGGTAGAGCCAGCCGTCGGCCAGCACGTCCCAGATCTGCTCGGGCGTCGCCCGCATCACTCGCGTCGTGGTGCTCATGAGGAGGGGGTAACCCGGCGGCCGCCGGGTATTCGGCTGGGGCGAGTTTGGGGGGTTGGGGCTGGGTCTGCGTTTGTCGCACCCCGGTCGGCCCGCCGTCCGCCGGCCCGCTGACGGAGCGACGAACGAAGACCCGGCCAACCCTCACCCACGCAGCTGGGGCAGGACGTCGCGTCCGTACGCCTCGATCATCGCGAGGTAGTGGGGGCCCATGTTGGCGACGTAGACCTCGTCATAGCCCGCGTCGACATAGCTCCGCATCTGCTCGACGTGCGCGTCGAGGTCGTTGCCGGCCACGATGCTCTCGGCGGTCGACTCGCGGGTGACCAGCTGCGCGGCCTGCTCGAAGTGCTTCGGGCTGGGTAGGACCTGGGACAGCTCGCCGGGCAGCCCGGAGTTGGCCCAGAGCCGGTGGGCGTGGTCGATGCCCTCGTCCTTCGAGTCGGCCCAGGCGACCTTGACCCCGCCCTGGCAGGGCTTGCCGCCCGACTTCTCCTTGAACTCCCGGACCGTGTCGGCGTCGTCGGAGGTGTTGATGAACCCGTCGCCGATCCGGGCGGCCACCTCGAGGGCCTTGGGGCCGAACGCCGAGACGTACACCGGGACCGGCTCGTCGGGCAGGGTGTAGATCCGGGCGGTGTCGAGGTCGTAGTGTTCGCCCCGGACCGTCACCACCTCACCGGACCAGAGCCGGCGCATGAGCTCCACCGCCTCCTCGAGCATCTCGAGGCGGATGTCCTCCGAGGGCCACGCGTCGCCGAGGACGTGCTCGTTGAGGGCCTCGCCGGTGCCGACCCCGAGCACGAACTTCCCCTGCAGCTGGACCGCGGCGGTCGCGGCCGCCTGGGCGACGATCGCGGGGTGGACCCGGGTGGTCGGGCACGTCACCGCCGTGGTCACGGGCAGCGAGCAGGCCTGGGACAGCGCGCCGATCATGCCCCAGACGAACGGGCTCTCACCCTGCTCGTCGTTCCAGGGGTGGAAGTGGTCGCTGATCCAGATCCCGTCGAAGCCGGCCTTCTCCGCGGCGACCGCCTGCTCGATCAGCTCGGCGGGGGAGTACTCCTCACAGGACAGGAAGTATCCGAAGCGCATGCGAGACGGGTACCCACCGGGCGCCGCGCCCCGTCACCAGCTGGCGTCGGGCCACTCCGCCTCGGCGCGCTCGTGGGCCGCGCGGGAGAACGCGGTCAGCGCCTCGACCACCGCCTCGACCTGGTCGGGGGAGAGCTCGCGGAGGACCGCAGCGACCTCGCGGCGGCGGTGCTCGGTGACCGCGTCGACCAGCCGCCGCCCCGCGGCAGTGATCGTGACGTGCACCGCGCGCCCGTCGGAGTCCGACCTGGACCGCCGGACCAGGTCGAGCCGTTGCAGCCGGTCACACACGCGGGTGGCGTTGGAGGGGTTGACCCCCAGCTGCTGGGCGAGGGTGCCGATGGCCTGCGGACCGTTGGCGGCCAGCAGGACCAGCACGCGATGCTGCGGAATGGTGACCGGGACGGGCGCCGCCTCCACCGAGCGGATGGCGATGCCGACCAGGGCACGGCTCGCGGTCACGAACGCCGCGGCCAGCTCCTCGATGTCCTTGTTGGTTGTCGGCATGACGGTCAGTATCGGGCAACAGAACGTCCGGCGGTGGCAAGCGCGCGAGATCCGGCGCCGGCCAGTCCCCCGACTGCCAGCCCCGCGACGGCCAGCCGCCCCCCGACGACTGGCCGCGCCCGGAGGAGACCACGCCGTCCGTGCTGCGGCACCGGTCCTCCCTTCGCAGATGCTTGCGTTGTGGCAATGTTTGCGCACAGGCACAGGTTTTGTCATCCCCCTGTCCGGTCACCGGACGTGCATGAATCGAACTCCCCACTCGGTCGTGGTGACCGGCGCCTCGGGCGGCATCGGCCGTGCCACGGCCCGCGAGCTGGGTCGACGCGGTGAGCGGGTCGCGCTGCTGGCCCGTGGTGAGACCGGTCTCGTCGCGGCCGCCCGCGAGGTCGAGCAGGCGGGCGGCCGGCCGCTCGTCGTGCCAGTCGACGTGGCCGACCACGAGGCGGTCGAGGCCGCTGCCGACCGGATCGAGGAGGAGCTCGGTCCGATCGGCGTCTGGGTCAACGTGGCGTTCACGTCGGTCTTCGCCCGCTTCGAGGACATCGAGCCCGACGAGTTCCGCCGGGTCACCGATGTGACCTACCACGGCTACGTCAACGGCACCCGAGCCGCGCTGCGCCGGATGCGGCGCCGCGACCGCGGGGTGATCGTCCAGGTCGGCTCGGCTCTCGGCCATCGCGGCATCCCGCTGCAGTCGGCCTACTGCGGTGCCAAGCACGCGCTGGAGGGGTTCCACGAGTCACTGCGCACCGAGCTGATGCACGACGGCAGCCGGATCAAGGTCACCATCGTCGAGATGCCGGCGGTGAACACGCCGCAGTTCTCCTGGGTGCTGAACCGGCTCCCGCACCAGGCCCAGCCGGTCCCGCCGATCTACCAGCCCGAGGTCGCCGCCCGCGGCGTGCTCCGCGCGATCGACCACCCCGGGCGGCGGGCCCGCTGGGTCGGGCTCAGCACCGCCGGCACGATCGTGGCCAACCGGTTCGCCGGCGGGCTGCTCGACCGCTACCTCGCCCGGACCGGCTTCTCCTCGCAGCAGACCTCGCAGCCGCGTGACCCCGACCAGCCCGAGAACCTGTGGACGCCTGCCGACGGCCGCGAGGGTCGCGACTTCGGTGCGCACGGCGCCTTCGACGACCGGGCCCACGAGCGGGGGTTCATCGGATGACGCCCCGCCCCGTCGACCTGGCCCGGCTGGGTGTCGGCGCCTGGGCCCTCGCCCGCCCGCTGGACGTCCTGCACCTCGTCGGCAACGACGACGGCACCGGGCCGCGGCTCGCGACGCGGGTCCTCGGCGCCCGGTACGTCGCCCAGTCCGCTGCCGGCCTGCTCCTACGGCGGCGCCGGCTGCCGTGGCTGGACGGCGCGGTCGATGTCGCGCACGCCGCCTCGATGCTGGGCGTCGCCTTGACGTTCCCCGGCCACCGTCGGCTCGCGCTGACCAGCGGTGCCGTCGCGCTCGGTTTCGCCGCGGCCGACCTCCGCGAGCCGCTGCGGTGACGACGCTCCTCCTCGACCAGTCCCTCGCACGCGCCGAGCGCGAGCTCCGCTCCCGCGTGGACGGCGAGGTCTGCTTCGACGCCGGCACCCGCGCGGCGTACTCCACCGACGCGTCGAACTTCCGGCAGGTGCCGATCGCCGTGGTCCAGCCGCGCACCGTAGAGGCGGTTGTCGAGGCGGTTGCGGTCTGCCACGGGCACGGCCTCCCGGTCGTGTCCCGTGGGGGCGGCACCAGCCTGGCCGGGCAGTGCACCAACGAGGCCGTGGTCATCGACCTCTCCCGGCACTGCCACCGCCTGGTGTCGGTCGACGTCGAGCGGCGCCGCTGCGTGGTGGAGCCGGGCATCGTGCTCGACTCGCTCAACGCGCAGCTCGAACCCGCCGGCCTGCGGTTCGGGCCGGAGCCGGCCACCCATCCCAACTGCACGCTCGGCGGGATGATCGGCAACAACTCCTGCGGGGCCACCGCCCAGCGCACCGGGAAGGTCGTCGACAACGTCGTCTCGCTCGAGGTCCTGCTGCACGACGGCACCCGGTTCACCGCGCGCCAGCTGGACGACGACGAGTACGCCGAGGTGGCGGCGCGTGGCGACCGGGTGGCCGAGCTGCACCGGATCCTGCGCCGGCTCCGCGACGACCACGCCGACCTGATCCGGCAGCGCTACCCGGACATCCCGCGCCGCGTCTCCGGCTACAACCTCGACTCGCTGCTGCCCGAGCACGGCTTCGACGTGGCCGGCTTCCTGGTCGGCAGCGAGGCGACGCTCGTCACCGTCCTGCGGGCCGAGCTCGAGCTGGTCCCCGTGGTCAGGGCCCGGACGCTGGTGGTGCTGGGGTTCCCCGACGTCTGCACCGCCGCGGACGCCGTGCCCGCCATCGTCGAGCACGAGCCGATCGCGCTCGAGGGGCTGGACAGGTACCTCATCCGCGACGAGCAGCTCAAGGGCATGAACCACGACGCCCTCGACGAGCTCCCCGACGGCACCGGCTTCCTCATGGTCCAGTTCGGCGGCGAGGACGCCGACGAGGCCGACGACCGGGCCCACCGGATGCTCACCGCGATCGGCGACAGCGAGCACGACCCCACCGTGGCCTTCCTCGACGACCCCAGGCACGAGGACGAGCTCTGGGCGGTCCGCGAGGCCGGGCTCGGTGCCACCGCCCACGTGCCCCACAAACCCGACACGTTCGAGGGCTGGGAGGACTCCGCCGTCCCGGTCGAGCGGCTCGGCGACTACCTGCGCGACCTGCGCGGGCTGTACGCCGAGTTCGGCTACGTCACCGACACCGGGCCTGCCCTCTACGGCCACTTCGGCCAGGGCTGCGTGCACACCCGGATCCCGTTCGACCTCTACTCCACGGAGGGTGTCGGGACCTACCGGCGGTTCATGGAGCGCGCGGCCGACCTCGTGGCCTCCTACGGCGGGTCCCTGTCCGGTGAGCACGGCGACGGGCAGAGCCGCGGCGAGCTGCTGCGGCGGATGTTCGGCGACGAGGTGGTCCGGCTCTTCGAGGAGGTCAAGGCCGCCTTCGACCCCGACCACCTGATGAACCCCGGCAAGGTCGTCGCACCGGCCGCGCTGGACGAGCACCTCCGCCTCGGCGGCGACTGGGCACCTCGGCAGCCGCTCCCGCTGCACTTCGACTTCCCCGAGGACGGCCACTCCTTCGCCGAGGCGGCCAACCGGTGCGTCGGGGTCGGGAAGTGCCGGCAGCACGGGCACGACGCCGGCCAGGTGATGTGTCCGTCGTACCAGGCGACCGGCGACGAGCGGCACTCCACCCGCGGCCGGGCCCGGCTGCTGTTCGAGATGCTCGACGGGCACGGCGACGGGCCGATCAAGGACGGGTGGCGCTCGCAGGACGTGCTCGAGGCACTCGACCTGTGCCTGGCCTGCAAGGGCTGCAAGTCCGACTGCCCGGCCAACGTCGACATGGCGACCTACAAGGCCGAGTTCCTCGCCCAGCACTACCGGCACCGGCTGCGCCCGCGCGCCGACTACGTGACCGGCTGGCTGCCGGCGGCCGCCCGGGCCGTCGACCTGCTGGGCGCCGCCCGCGTGGTCAACGGCCTGGCGCGCGTCACGCCGGTGCGGAGGCTGGGCTCCCGGCTGGCGGGCCTCGAGGACCGGGACCCGCCCGAGCTCGCCAGCCCCACGCTCCGGTCGTGGTGGAGGCGCCGCACGCCGGTCAAGGGGTGGCCGGCGACGCAGGGGCGGGTGCTGCTCTTCCCCGACACGTTCACCAACTACTTCCACCCGCACGTCGGCCGCGCGGCGGTCGAGGTCCTGGAGGCAGCCGGCTGGGAGGTCGAGCTGCCGACAGAGCCGCTCTGCTGCGGGCTCACCTGGATCTCCACCGGCCAGCTCGACGTGGCGAAGCGGAGGCTGCGGCGCACCGTCGACGCCCTCGCACCCCACGTCCGCCACGGTGGGCTGGTCGTCGGTCTCGAGCCCAGCTGCACGTCGGTGCTGCGGGCCGACGCCAAGGAGCTGTTCTCCGGCGACCTCGACGTCGACCGGCTCAAGGACCACACCGTGACGCTGGCCGAGCTGCTCACCCGGCACACCGACGGCTGGGACCCACCCCGCCTCGACGGCACCCGCGGGCTGGCCCAGGTGCACTGCCACCAGCACGCCGTCCTCGGCTGGGACGCCGACCGCGAGCTGCTGGCGAGCGCCGGGGCCGGGGTCGAGCGACTCGACTCCGGCTGCTGCGGGCTGGCCGGCAACTTCGGCTTCACCGCCGGCCACGGCGAGGTGAGCGAGGCCTGTGCCGAGCAGGTGCTCCTGCCCCGCCTGCGTGCCGCCGAGGAGGGCACCGTCGTGCTGGCGGACGGTTTCTCGTGCCGCACCCAGATCCACCAGCTCGACAGCGGGGGGCACGAGGGCCGCCACCTCGCGGAGCTGCTCGCCGCGCACCTCCCGCCATCCGCAGGACGTCCACCCGAAAGGAGCACCCGATGACCACCGTTGCCGACCAGCTGCTGTCCAGGTTGAGGGAATGGGGGGTCGAGCAGGTCTTCGGCTACCCCGGCGACGGGATCAACGGGATCCTCGGCGCGTTCTCCCGGGCCGGAGACCAGCCGCGGTTCATCCAGAGTCGGCACGAGGAGATGAGCGCCTTCGAGGCGGTCGGGTTCGCGAAGTTCGGCGATCGCCCCGGCGTCTGCATGGCCACCTCCGGACCGGGGGCGATCCACCTCCTCAACGGTCTCTACGACGCCAAGCTCGACCATGTCCCGGTCGTGGCCATCGTGGGCCAGACCAACCGGACCGCGATGGGCGGCAACTACCAGCAGGAGGTGGACCTGCTCAGCCTGTTCAAGGACGTCGCCAGCGACTACGTGCAGATGGTGACCGTGCCCGAGCAGCTGCCCAACGTTGTGGACAGGGCGATGCGGATCGCGATGACCCGGCACGCTCCGACCGCGCTGATCATCCCCAACGACGTCCAGGAGCTGGACTACTCCGCGCCCACGCACGCGTTCAAGATGGTGCCCTCGAGCCTGGGCATGACCTGGCCGCGTAGCGCGGGCGCTGCTGACGCCGTGGCCCGGGCGGCCGAGCTCCTGAACGCCGGCTCCAGGGTCGCCGTCCTCGTCGGCCAGGGCGCCCGTGGCGCCGAGGCCGAGCTGCGACAGGTGGCCGACCTGCTCGGCGCCGGCGTGGCCAAGGCGCTGCTCGGCAAGGACGTGCTGAGCGACGAGCTGCCCTGGGTGACCGGCTCGATCGGGCTGCTCGGCACCCGGCCGAGCTACGAGATGATGCGGGGCTGCGACACCCTGCTGACCGTCGGGTCCAACTTCCCGTACACGCAGTTCATGCCGGAGCTCGACCAGGCGCGCGCGGTCCAGATCGACATCGACGGCACCATGATCGGGATGCGCTACCCCTACGAGGTCAACCTCGTGGGCGACGCCGCGGCCACCCTGCGCGAGCTGATCCCTCTCCTCGAGCGCAAGGAGGACCGCTCCTGGCAGGAGAAGATCATCGCGGACGTCGAGCGCTGGTGGGACACGATGGAGCGCGAGGCGCGCGTGTCGGCCGCCCCGGTCAACCCGATGCGGATCTTCAGCGAGTTCTCGGTCGAGGCGCCGCACGACGCGATGATCGCCGCGGACAGCGGGTCGGCGGCGAACTGGTACGCCCGCCAGGTCCGGATGCGGGGTGCGATGCGCGGCACCCTGTCGGGCACGCTCGCCACGATGGGACCCGCGGTGCCCTACGCCATCGGCGCCAAGTTCGCCCACCCCGACCGCCCGGCGATCGCCTTCGAGGGCGACGGGGCCATGCAGATGAACGGGTTGGCCGAGCTGATCACCGTCGCCCGCTACTGGTCGGAGTGGAGCGACCCGCGGCTCGTGGTGGCCGTGCTGCACAACAACGACCTCAACCAGGTGACCTGGGAGCTGCGGGCGATGGGCGGGACGCCGAAGTTCGTGGAGTCGCAGGCGCTGCCCGACGTGTCGTACGCCGGGTTCGCCGCCTCGGTGGGGCTCGGCGCGCTCACCATCACCGACCCGGACGAGCTGGCCGGAGCGTGGAAGACGGCGCTCACCGCCGACCGCCCCTACGTCCTGGACATCCACTGCGACCCCGACGTGCCGCCGATCCCCCCGCACGCGGACCTCGCGCAGATGAAGGCGACGGCGCAGGCGCTCATCAAGGGCGACACCAGCCGGTGGGGTGTCATCCGGGAGGGGATCAAGACCAAGGCGCAGGAGCTGTTCTCCAGCGACGACTCGTGAGCGACGGCCCGGTCGTCTCCGGGGTGCGCCCATCGGCGTACGAGATCCCGACAGACGTGCCGGAGGCGGACGGCACCCTGGAGTGGGACAGCACCACGCTGGTCCTGGTTGAGGTCGACGGTGCCGGGCGCACCGGTATCGGCTGGACCTACGCGCCCTCCGCCGCGGCCGTGGTGGTGGAGGACCTGCTCGGCCCGGCCGTGACGGGCCGCTGCGCACTGGACGTGGAGGCCGCCTGGTCGGCGATGGTGCGGGCGGTTCGCAACGCCGGACGGCCAGGGCTGGTGGGCATGGCGCTGTCCGCGGTCGACATCGCGCTGTGGGACCTCGCGGGCAGGCTGCTGGAGCAGTCGCTCCCGGAGCTGTGGGGGGCCACGCCGGCGTCGGTCGAGCTCTACGGCAGCGGCGGCTTCACGTCCTACGACCACGACCGGCTGGACGCGCAGGTCGCGGGCTGGCTGGAGGCCGGCTTCGACAAGGTGAAGATCAAGATCGGTGAGTCGTGGGGGAGCCGGGTCGAGCGCGACCTGGCCCGGACCGCACAGGTCCGCCGGCTCGCCGACGAATCTACGTCAGAGCCTGTCGAGGTCTTCGTCGACGCCAACGGCGGCTACGGCCGGGACCAGGCGTGCGAGGTGGGGACCCGCCTCGACGACCTCGGCGTGAGCTGGTTCGAAGAGCCGGTGAGCTCCGACGACCACGACGGGCTCGACGCCGTCCGGAGCTCGGTCCGCGCCGACGTCGCCGCAGGGGAGTACGGCTCCGACCTCGCCTACGCCGTCCACCTGGCCCCGCACGTCGACTGCTTGCAGCTCGACGTGACCCGGTGCGGCGGCTACACCGAGTGGCGGCGGATCGCCGCCGACCCGGCGCTGGCCGGCACCGACCTGTCCGGCCACTGTGCGCCGTACCTCTCCCTGCCCGTCGCTGCCGTCACCCCGCGGCTGCGGCACGTGGAGTACTTCCACGACCACGTGCGCGTCGAGCGCAGCCTGTTCGACGGGTGGGCGGAGCCGCACGGCGGCCGGCTGCTGGCACCGAGCGCGCCCGGGCACGGGCTCACCGTCCGAGCCCGGGACGCGGCGCGCCACCGGGTCCGCTGAGCGTGTGGGGCGGTCTTTGACTCTTCTGACGGATCCGTGGGTGCCCGCGCGCCTACCGGATCGCCACCAGCCCCCGTCGGTGGGTTTGCGGAGGCAGATCGGCACCTGGTGCCGGAGAACCTCGGCAAAGCCCGGGTCCACCGGATGTGCGGCGTGCTACGCGCGCGGCCGCCCACCCGCCCACCCACGGATGCGGCACAAGAGCCGCAAATTCGTCACCAGGAGCCAAGGATGTGGGCAAATCCGTTGTGACGCGATCCGGGAGGCGCGCGGGCATCCACGGTCCGTCACCAGGCCGGTTTTCACCTGTCGGGGTGGGCTTCGGCGCGCGACCCGGCGGTCACCGGCCAGTCATGCGAGCAGTCACCTGGCAGGGCACCAAGGACATCCGGGTCGAGCACGTGCCGGACCCGAAGGTCGAGGAGGACACCGACATCGTCATCCGGGTGACGTCGACCGGGCTGTGCGGCTCCGACCTGCACCTCTACGAGGTCCTGGCGCCGTTCATGGAGCCGGGCGACATCGTCGGCCACGAGCCGATGGGCGTGGTCGAGGAGGTCGGGCAGGGCATCCACCACCTCGACGTCGGGGACCGCGTGGTCGTCCCGTTCAACGTCTCCTGCGGCCACTGCTGGATGTGCGAGCACCGGCTGCAGAGCCAGTGTGAGACCACGCAGAACCGCGAGTTCGGCACCGGCGCGAGCCTGCTCGGCTACAGCAAGCTCTACGGCCAGGTGCCGGGTGGCCAGGCGGAGTACCTCCGGGTGCCGCACGCCGACTACGGCGCGGTCAAGGTGCCCAACGGTCCGGTCGACGACCGCTACCTCTTCCTCAGCGACGTGCTCCCGACCGCCTGGCAGGCGGTTGAGTACGCCGACATCCCGGACGGCGGCACCGTGCTGGTACTCGGTGCCGGGCCGATCGGCGACATGGCGGCCCGGATCGCCATGCACCGCGGCCACCGCACCCTGGTCGCCGACCTCGTCCAGGAGCGGCTGCAGCGGGTGGCCGGCCGTGGCGCGGAGGCCTTCGACGTGACCGGTCTCGATGCCGCGGGCGTCGCCGAGGTCGTCCGCGACAGGACCGACGGCCGCGGCGCCGACGCCGTCATCGAGGCGGTCGGCATGGAGGCGCACGGCTCCGGTGGGATCAAGGCGGTGCAGAAGGTGGTCGGCCTGCTCCCGGACCGGCTCGCCGAGCCGCTGATGATGAAGGCCGGCACCGACCGGCTCGAGGCGCTGATCACGGCGTTCGAGGCCGTCCGCCGCGGCGGCACGGTCTCGATCGTGGGCGTGTACGGCGGCGCCGCCGACCCGCTGCCGATGATGCAGCTGTTCGACAAGCAGCTGCAGCTGCGGATGGGCCAGGCCAACGTCCGGGCGTGGACCGACGACATCCTCACGCTGCTGGACCAGGACGAGGACGTCCTCGGTGTCGAGGGGTTCGCGACCCACCACCTTCCGCTCGACGACGCTCCGCAGGCCTACGAGACCTTCCAGAAGAAGCAGGACGGGGCCGTCAAGATCGTGTTCCGGCCCTGACCGAGCCGCACCGGGCCGAAGGGGTTTGGACCAGGGTTCCGCTGGCAACTACAGGTCACCATCATTTGCCGCACCACCGTCGCGCAGGAGGCCATGCCGTGACCGTCCCCGTCAACACCGACAGCCTCACCCTTCTCTCCAGCCGGCTCGACGAGCTGCGCGCCGAGCGAGCCGTCGTGCTGGCCGACGCGCTGATCCCGCCCACCGGCGACCTGGCCGACCGCGCCACCAACGTCGAGGCCAGCATCCGGCTCCAGCTCCTCGACGAGCGGATCGCCGCGCTCGAGCTCGAGGTCGACGAGCGGCGACACCGCCCGCACACCGAGGGTGTCGTGTCGGTCGGCGACGTCGTCACCCTCGATCTTGGCGACGGTGACGAGACCTACCTCGTCGGGCCGGTGGAGCAGGCCTTGGCCGGTGTCGACACCGTCACTCCCTCGAGCCCGCTCGGCCGCGCCATCGTCGGCGCCCGGGTCGGCGAGACGGTGAGCTACGAGCCCCGGCCGGGCATGACGATGACCGCCACCATCAGGTCGGCAGGGCAGCTGGTGGCCGCGGGCTGACCCGGCCCCGACATCCGTACGGTCAGGTGCGCTGCAGCCTGGCCGACCTAGGTTCATCCGTGTCCTTCAGGCGGTTGGCGATGCTGGCCTCCGCCGTCTGCGTCGCAGTGGTGGCGTACGTCGGAATGCCCGCTCCGGCCACCACTGCGGCCGTCGCAGACACCAGGTCGGCGCACCGGTGGAAGGCGTACAAGGGGCCGTTCTTCAACGACCCTCACGTCAAGGCCGACCACTTCAGGATCGAGGGCCGGATCATCGACACGATCCAGCACGCCCGGAAGGGGTCGTTCATCCGGATCGCGGTCTACTCCTTCGACCGGCTCCCGGTCGCGCACGCGATCGTGGCGGCCTACCACCGTGGCGTACACGTCCAGATGCTGCTCAACGACCACCAGGACACGCACGCGATGAAGGTCGTCCGCGCGGCGATCGGGACCGACCGATACGCGAAGAGCTTCATCTACAAGTGCAAGGAGAGCTGCCGCGGCAAGGCCAACCAGTACAACAACCTGCACTCGAAGTTCTACACGTTCACGCAGGCCGGCCGGTCCAAGGACATCCTCGCGGTGGGCTCGGACAACCTGACGATGAACGCCGACCTGCACCAGTGGAACGACCTCTACTTCGTGTCCGGCAAGGAGATCCTCTTCAAGCAGTTCGTGAACCTGTTCAAGGACATGAAGCACGACTACAGCCGGCGCCAGCCGGCGAGGTTCTTCTGCGGCGAGCCGCCCGGCACCGGCTGCGACGACTCGGTCGACAAGTACACGACGTGGGCGTTCCCGAAGGTGTCCGGCCCGAGCAACGACCTGGTGCTGGACATGCTCCACAAGATCCAGTGCCTGACGCCCGACGGGAGCGGCGGCTCCACCCGCACCCACCTCGCGCTGGCGATGCACACGATGCGTGGCAAGCGGGGCGACTACCTCGCCTCCGCGATCCGGCAGAAGTACGCCGAGGGGTGCGACTTCCGCGTCGACTACGGACTGATCGGATACCACACCAAGCAGATCCTCGGCGCCTCCACGGCGCGCGGCCGGATCCCGCTGCGGTCGACCGGGCTGGACTACCACCCCGACGACAACTTCGACCTCAACCACGACGGCGAGGACGACCTGATCCTCGACTTCTACAGCCACCAGAAGTACTTCGTCATCCAGGGCACCTACAACGGCCACCCGAACACCGACATGGTGCTGACCGGCTCGTCGAACTGGGCCAGCCTCAGCACCGCCAACGACGAGATCTGGTTCACGGTCCACGGCCGCACGGTCGTGCAGAGGTACCTGAAGAACTTCGACTTCGAGTGGGACAGCAGCCGCAACTCGCGCAACGCCTACACCACGACGTACACCGACTTCCGCGTCCCGCGGATGGAGCGCGACGCCGACGGAGCCCTGCACAAGGTCTACGTGACGGTCCGCCGCCCGGTGACGACGGTGGAGCGTGACCCCTACCGGCCGGGCCGCTACTGGGAGGCCGACTGAGCTGTAACGATCCCGTGCCTCGCGATGACTGCTCGCGGTGAGCGCTGACGTCACGATCGAGGCCTACGACGGCGACCGGGGCGACCTGTTGTGGTCGTTCCGGCTGGCCGAGGACTCCGAGACCAACCTGGTCGGCTACCTCGCCCGCGGGCGGGTCTGGGTCGCGCGGGGCGAGGACTCGGCGGTCGTCGGCCACCTGCAGGCCGACACCGACGGCTCGCGATGGGAGGTCCTGAACACGGCGGTGGCCGAGCACCGGCGCGGTGAGGGGATCGGCCGTCGCCTGCTGGACCGGGCCGTCAGCGAGGCGCGAGCGGACGGCGCGAGGAGGGTCGTCCTCGCCACCGCCACCGCGGACATCGGGAACCTGCGGTTCTACCAGCGCTGTGGGTTCCGGATGGAGCG
Source organism: Nocardioides sp. (assembly GCF_036274455.1). Taxonomy (GTDB): domain Bacteria; phylum Actinomycetota; class Actinomycetes; order Propionibacteriales; family Nocardioidaceae; genus Nocardioides. The sequence continues at coordinate 73,033 of NZ_DASUFR010000076.1, forward strand.
GGTGGTCCCGGACGCGTTCACGCCCGAGACCGGCTACCCCGAGCCCGTCGAGATCGACGGCATCCCGCTGCGCGACGCCGTCTGGTTCGCGATGGACCTCTGATGGGCGGGCTGTTCTGCGGCGTCGACCTCGCGGCCGAGATCGAGCACGCCGAGGCCGAGCTGATGGCCGCCTGCGCGGGCGCGGCACGGGCCACGGAGCCGGGTGCCTTCGCGCTGCGGCTGGGTGGCGGCTTCGCGACGTACGCCGGGGTGGACTCGCCGTTCACCAAGGTGGCCGGTCTGGGCTTCGCGCCGGTGAGCCCGGGCGAGCTCGAGGAGGTCGAAGGCGCCTGTGCCACGGTGGGTGTTCCTGTGTCGGTCGAGCTGTCCACCCTCGCCGGGCACGAGCTGGGGACGATGCTCGTCGATCGTGGCTACCGGCTCGTGTCGTTCGAGAACGTGCTCGGACGGGGCCTCCGGCCGGGCGACACCTACCGACCGCTGCCGGACGGTGTGAGCGTCGAGCCGGCCACGGACCGGGAGAAGTGGCTGGCCGTCGTGGTCGAGGGCTCGGCGCACGCCGACGAGCAGGGGCTCGCGGCCCACGAGGAGTTCCCGCGACAGGTCGTCGAGCACGCCGAGCGGCAGCTGCTCGCGGCGGGCGAGCGCCCCTTCCTCGCCCGGCTGAACGGCGTGCCGGCCGGCGGTGGCACCTGGCGACCGGCGGGCCGAGTCGCGCAGCTGGGCGGCGCGGCGACGCTGCCCGCGCACCGGCGCCGTGGCGTCCAGTCGGCGCTACTGGACCACCGGCTGCGCGACGCGGCGGCCGCGGGGCACGAGGTCGCGGTGGTCACGACCCAACCGGGATCGAAGTCGCAGGAGAACGTCCAGCGCGCGGGGTTCGAGCTGCTGTACGCACGAGCGGTGCTGGTCCGCGACCGGTGAACCGTGACCCCGGCTGCGACGTACCGTCAGGAGATGACGCGGTTCCGCCGCTGGGGTCTGGTCGTGGCTGGCATCCTGCTGCTGGTCGCGGCCCCCGTCGTCGTGCGCGCGTGGCCGGCAGCGCCCAGCGACGTACGCGCCGCGACCCTGCTGGCCCAGGTCCGCGGCTCCGACGACCGGGGCTGGTCCGGGTACGTCGAGACCGAGGGGTCGCTGGAGCTGCCGGACGCCGACCGGTTCAGTGACCTCGGATCCCTGTTGGGCGGAAGGACGCGGATGCGGGCGTGGTGGCGCGACAGTGACCACTGGCGCGTGGACCAGCTGCTCGTGTCGGGCGAGACCGACCTCGTCCACGACGAAGGGCTCACGACCGAGTGGGACTACGAGCACGCACGGGCGACGGTCAGCCGCGACCCGGGCATCCGGCTCCCCCGGACCGCCGACCTGGTGCCGCCGGTGCTCGCGAGGAGGCTGCTGCGCGGCGTGACGGACGACGACGTGAGCCGGATCCCCTCCCGCCGGGTGGCCGGCAGGAGTGCGCCCGGGCTCCGGGTGGTGCCGTCCTCGGACCAGTCGAGCATCGACCATGTCGACATCTGGGCCGATCCGGGGACCGGCGTGCCCCTCCGGGTCGAGGTGTACGCCGCCGGCGACGCTCCGGCTTTCAGGAGTGCGTTCGTCGACTTCTCCGGCCACCGGCCCGACGCGGCCGACGTCGGGTTCACCCCGACCGCCACGACCGACGTGCGGTTCGACGACGTGCTGCACATCGCCGACGCGGCCAACCAGTACGCGCCGATCCGGCCGCCCGACTCGGTCGCCGGACTGGCGAAGGCCGCGTCCTCCGAGGGCGCCGTGGGGGTCTACGGCCAGGGGCTGACCGAGGTGATCGCGATCCCGCTGCGCGACCGCGAGGCGGACGCGCTTCGCGACCAGCTCGAGGTCACGCGGGGGGTCGAGCACCTCGCCCACCGCACCCTGGTCACGCTGGGGCCGCTCGGCGTCATCCTCACCGGTGACCCCGGGGACGGCGGGTTCCTCCTGGCCGGCACGCTCGACCGCGCCGCCCTGGTCCGGGCGGCGGACGACGTCCTGGCGGGGTTCACCTACACCGGGGACCGCCGATGACCAGCGTCATCCGGACCGAAGGGCTGACCAAGCGGTTCGGCCGAATCCTCGCCGTGGACGGGCTCGACCTCGACGTGCGCGAGGGTGACGTCTACGGGTTCCTCGGTGCCAACGGCTCCGGCAAGACGACGACGGTCCGGATCCTGCTGGGGCTGGTGCTCGCGACGTCGGGACGCGCCGAGGTGCTCGGTGAGGAGATGCCGCGCGCCGCCCGGAGCGTGCTGCCGCAGGTCGGGGCGCTCGTCGAGGGCCCCGCGGCGTACCCGCACCTGTCCGGCCGGCGCAACCTCGCACTGTTCGACGCCATGGGGCGGCGCACCGACCGGTCCACGCGGAAGGTGCGGATCGCCGAGGCGCTCGAGCACGTGGGGCTCGGCGGGGTCGACGAGCGGCCGGTGCAGGCCTACTCGCTCGGCATGCGACAGCGGCTCGGGCTGGCCGCGGCCCTGCTCCGCCGGCCACCGCTGCTGGTGCTGGACGAACCGACCAACGGGCTGGATCCGCAGGGCATCCACGAGATCCGGCAGCTCCTCCTCGACCTCAACGCCGGGGGCACGACCGTCTTCCTCTCCAGCCACCTGCTGGCCGAGGTGGAGCAGCTGTGCACCAGGGTCGGCGTGCTCGACCGTGGCCGGCTCGTGCTCCAGGACGAGCTGGTCGCGCTGCGCCGCCCGACCGGCCGGGTCGAGGTCCGCACCCCGGACGTCGCCGTGGTGCGACAGCTCCTCGACGGCGTGGTCGAGCACCAGGACGGCGACACCCTCTTCGTGCGGTACGACGACCCGGCCGCGCTCAACGCGCGGCTGGTCGCTGCGGGTGTCCGGGTGGTGATGCTCGCCGCCGAGCGGCGGCACCTCGAGGACGTCGTGCTGGCCGCGGCCACGGCGAGCGCGGACCGGTTCGGCACCGAGCCGGCCGCAGCCGCCCAGCAGGCGGAGGCGCTGGAGAAGTGATCGGCGTCGAGCTGGTCAAGCTGGTCCGCAGCCACCGGACCTGGGTGACGATCGCCCTCATCGACGCGCTGCCCAGCCTGGTCGCCGTGCTGCTGGCCGTGACCGACATCGGCCCACGGCCGGGCACCGGGCCGGCGTTCCTGTCCGCGGTGCTGACCGACGGCACGCTCTTCCCGCTGGCGGCGATGGGCATCGTGCTCCCGCTGTTCCTCCCGATCGCGGTCGCGGTCACCGCCGGGGAGGCGATCGCCGGGGAGGCGCAGCAGGGAACCCTGCGCTACATGCTGGTCCGGCCGGTCGGCCGGACCCGGCTGCTGGTGGCGAAGCTGGTCTCGGTCATGACCTTCGTGGTCCTCACCGTCGTCGTGGTGGCCGCGACGGCGTACGTGCTCGGGGTGCTCCTGCTCGGCAGCGAGCGCGTGACCGCCACCGGGCCGGCCACCAGCGTCTCGGGATCGTCGCTGTCCACGCAGGAGCTCGTCCTCCGCACGCTGCTGGCGCTCGCCTACGGGATGCTGTGCATGCTCGGCGTGGCCGCGATCGCGCTCTTCCTCTCGACGGTGACGCAGTCGCCGCTCGGCGCCGCCCTCGGCACGCTCGCGGTGCTCGTCGCCTCGACCCTGCTGTTGACCCTGGACGCGGCCGACGTGCTCCAGCCGTACCTGCCCACCCGCTACTGGCTGGCGTTCGTCGACCTGTTCCGGGACCCGATCCTGTGGCGCGACGTGGTGCGTGGGGTGCTGCTCCAGCTGGTCTACGTCGTGGTCTTCCTCGGCGCCGGCTGGGCGAACTTCATGACCAAGGACGTCACCGACTGACCTCCGGACCGGCACAGACCTCGGCACCGGGCGCGACCACTCGGTGGGTGTCGAGCACCGCCTCGACCATCGCGATCACCGTGGGGTCCCGCGGCACGTCCGCGTGACCGACGGACGACTCGGGGCAGATCGACTGGACCGAGAGGTCCAGCGCGCCCTCGAGGGACCCCGAGTCGGGTGGCACCACCGTCTTGTCGTCCTCGGTCCAGATGGCCACCCAGACCGGGCCGGCCGGGGTCTCGTCGCCGGCGTTGAGCCCGCGCAGCAGGTCGGAGTCCGGGGCGAGCTGCGCGCAGGCCTCCGGGCAGGCCGTCGATCCGAGGGACCCGGCGAGTGCGGCCAGCGCCGTGCCGTGGTGCGGGGCGGCCAGGGTGACCACCCGCCTCACCTTCGAGCCGCCACCCAGCTCCGCCACGTAGTAGCGGACCACCACCCCGCCCGCCGAGTAGCCCACCAGGTCCACCGACGCCGCGCCCGAGCCGTCGAGAGCGGCGTCGACAGCCCGGCCGAGGCCGGCCGCCTGCTCGCGGAGGTCCTGGGTGCCCGAGCCCGACGGCGCGACGACGTGCGCCTCGCGACCCTCCTCGGACAGCGCGTCGGCCAGCACCTGCAGCGCGGTGGTCGAGCCGCCGTAGCCGGGCACGAGCAGGACCGGGCCCGGCCGGTCCTGGGCCACCGGGGTGACCTCGTCGCCCTTCCGGCTCACGACGACGGCGGCCACCACCGCGGCCGCCGCCGCGAGGGCCAGCACGAGCAGCCCGGCCACGAACCGCCGGCGGGCCGGCGCGAGCGATCCGAGGACGGGCACCTGCCCAGTGTCACCGGTGGTCGGGCACGCTGGCCGGGTGAAGGTCCTGCTCACCGGCTCGGCCGGCTTCATCGGCACCGCGATCGGCGACCTGCTCGAGGCCGGCGGGCACGAGGTGGTGCGGGTGGACCTGATGCTGCCGATGGCCCACGGCGCCACGAGCCCGCCGAAGGGCACGCATCGGCTCGACGTGCGCGACGCCGGTTCGTGGACCGGGCTGCTGTCCGGGGCGGACGCGGTCTGCCACCAGGCGGCCGTCGTCGGCGCGGGCGTCCGGGTCGGGGACCTGCCCGACTACGCCGGGCACAACGACCTCGGCACCGCCGCGCTCCTCGCCGCCATGCACGAGGCCGGCGTCCACCGGCTGGTCCTGGCCTCGTCGATGGTCGTGTACGGCGAGGGCCGCTACCGCTGCGACCGGCATGGTGACCAGCCGACGTCGCCGCGGTCGGTGGCCGCGCTCGAGGCGGGTGACTTCGAGAACCACTGTCCCGTCTGTGGGGACCCGCTCGACTGGGCGCCGGTCGAGGAGGCGGCGCGGCTCGACCCGCGCTCGTCCTACGCCGCCAGCAAGGTCGCGCAGGAGCACTACACCTCCGCCTGGGTCCGGCAGGCCGGCGCCGCGGCGGTGGCGCTGCGCTACCACAACGTCTACGGACCCGGGATGCCCAGGGACACGCCGTACTCCGGCGTGGCGGCGATGTTCCGCTCGTCCCTGGAGCGCGGCGAGCCGCCACGGGTGTTCGAGGACGGCGGGCAGGCACGCGACTTCGTGCACGTCGACGACGTGGCCCGCGCCAACCTCGCCGCCCTCCGGGCGGTGGTCGAGGAGCCGGCCGGCCGCTTCGCGGCGTACAACGTCGCCTCGGGGCGCCCGGTGACGATCCTCGAGGTGGCCGGTCTCGTCGCCCGCGGCGCCGGCGCCGGGGTGGACCCGGAGGTCACCGGCGAGTTCCGCCCGGGCGACGTCCGGCACGTCGTCGCGTCTGCGGAGCTCGCGGCCCGGGAGCTGGGGTTCCGGGCCGAGGTCCTGCCCGAGGAGGGGCTCCCGGCGTTCGCGCACGCGCCACTGCGCACCTGACGGTCCGGCGTACGGGCCGCGCGTCACCAGCTCGTGTAGAAGGCGTGCTGGACGACGAGCGCGGTGAGGAGCTGGAGGCCGAGGCCCCACCGGCGCCAGCCGGGCGGCAGCAGCACGACCGAGAGCGTCAGCCAGGGGACGAACGGCAGCCAGATCCGCTCCACCTCGGCCTTGCTCATCCCCGAGGCGTCTGCGAGGGCCACGGCCAGCGCGGTCGTGCCGGAGAGCAGCAGCACCACCCGGGCGCTGGTGCGCGACGCGGCCGATGCCGCGGTCGCGCAGCCCGCGAGGAGGCCGGGCAGCACGAGTGGGCCGGCGGCGAGGCTGAACGCTGCCAGGTCGCCCCACCACCAGTAGGACTGGGGACGGTCCTGGGCGATGCCGTCCCAGTAGCGCTCCCTCAGGACCGGGTAGGCCTCCCACCACGCGAAACCCGACACCGCGAACGCGAGCACGACGGCCAGCGCCGACCCCGCCGCGACGGGGAGCGGCCGCCAGCTGCGGGCGGCCACGAGGACGCCCAGCGCCACCAGGCCCGTCAGCGGCATGCCGTAGGACATCAGCACCGCGTAGCCGAGCAGCAGCCCGGCCGGCACCGACCACCAGAGCGAGCGATGCGCGGCCACGGCGAGGCAGGCGAGCCCCCACGCGACCACCGCGCCGATCACCGCGTCTGCCGAGACCGCCATGAAGACCGCGGCCGGGGTCAGCACGACGAACGGAGCCGCTCGCCGCGCCCAGTCCTCGGCGTCGAGCGCACGGAGCGTGACCAGGACGGCGACCGCGGTCGTGGCGCCGACGCAGGTGACGACCAGCCCGGCCGCGAGGTCGCCCCCCAGCCCGAGCCGGTCCAGGACGACGAAGAACAGCAGCATCCCCGGCGGATGGCCGGCGGGCGAGGTGGGCCAGCTGTCGGGTGCGCCGTAGGGGATCCGGTCGGCGTAGGTCTCGATGAGGTGGTGGACGCTGCCGACGGCGCGGGCCGAGCGGAGGTACTCGGTCGGGTTGCCCAGCACCCGCGAGATCCCCGTGGTCCCGTCGACGAGCGCGAGCGAGAGCAGCCAGGCCAGCGAGGTGGCGTACGACGCGCTCAGCAGGTGTCGCCACGGCAGTCGCTCGGCGAGGCCGGCGGCGTACCGCCAGCCCAGCAGGGCGAGCGCGATCGACGGCACCGTCCCGGGCCCGAACAGGTTCGGCCGCCAAAGGCCGTGTAACGGAGGGGCCTCGTGTGGAGACGAGTTGCGTGGGGCGCGGGGAGCGACCCACCAGTCCATCCAGTGCGGCAGACCGAACCCCAGGAGAAGGAGGACCAGCACCGCGAACAGGCCGAGCCACGCCGCGGCGGACACCCGCGCCCGCGCGGGTGAGCTCGCCGCCTCGGTCACGGGACCGAGCGTAGAGACGAGCCGATCACCCTGCGGCGCAGCGCTTCCGCAGGGCATCCACGGACACCGGAGGACCCATGGACACCAGCGGGGATATCGCCTGCGACCTCGTGCTGCCCTGCCGCGACGAGGCACCCGCCCTGGCCGCGCTCCTGCCGGCGGTGCCGGCCGGCTTCCGCGTCATCGTCGTCGACAACGGCTCCCGCGACGGCAGTGGCGCGCTCGCGGCGCGGTTGGGGGCCACCGTGGTGCGGGAGGCGCAGCCGGGGTACGGCGCCGCCGTGCAGGCCGGTCTCGACGCCGCGACCGCCGACCTGGTGGCGTTCATGGACGGTGACGGGTCCTTCGACCCGGCCGAGCTCCTGCCGCTGGTGGACGACGTGCGTGCCGGCCGGACGGACCTCGCGGTCGGCCGCCGGCGTCCGTCCGGTCGGGGCTCGTGGCCGTGGCACGCGCGGCTCGGCAACGCGCTGATCGTGACCTGGCTGCGTCGTCGAATCGGCCTGCCGACCCACGACATCGCCGCCATGCGGGTGTGCCGTCGCGCCGACCTGCTGGCCCTGGACGTGCGGGACCGCCGGTTCGGCTACCCGGTCGAGCTGCTGCAGCGAGCCGTCGCTGCGGGGTGGCGGTTCAGCGAGCACGACGTCAGCTACCGGCCTCGGACCGCGGGAACGCGCTCGAAGGTGTCCGGGTCGCTCCTCGGCACGGTCCGGACCGCGCTCGACTTCGCCCGGGTCCTCTCGTGAGCCCGTCGCTCCTGGTGATGGCCAAGGCGCCCGAGCCCGGCCTGGTCAAGACCCGGCTCGGGGCGGTGGTCGGGATGGAGCAGGCGGCGGTGCTCGCCGCGGCGTCGCTGCACGACACGCTGGCGACCGGCGTGGGCACCGGGTGGCCCCGGCACGTCGCGCTGGACGGAGACCTCGCCCGGGCGGAGGGCGGCCCGTCCCTGCGCCGGGCGCTGTCCGGCTGGACCGTGCACCCGCAGCAGGGCACCGGCCTCGCGGAGCGGCTGGCTCGCGCACACGCCCGCGTCCCCGGACCCGTCGTGCAGGTCGGCATGGACACGCCTCAGATCCGCCCGTCACTGCTGCACGAGGTGGCCGCGGGGCTCTCGTCGTACGACGCGGTGCTGGGACCGGCGGAGGACGGCGGCTGGTGGGTGCTGGCCCTGCGCGAGCCGCGGTGCGCGACGGCGCTGGTCGGCGTGCCCATGTCGACGCCCACCACCGGCGACGAGACGGTCCGCGCCCTGGAGGCGATCGGCCTGAGCGTGGGCGAGGCACCTCGGCTCCGTGACGTCGACACCGTCGACGACGCGGAGGTCGTGGCCCGGCTCTCGCCGCGGAGCCGGTTCGCGGCCGCCTGGACGATCCTGCGCGAGGCGTCGTGAGCCTCCGCGAGAGCCTGCCGGACCGGGACGGGGACCGCCCGTTCACCGAGCTCTTCACCCGAGCCCTGCGGGGGCTGCCCTGCTCCGTCGTCGGGATCGCTCCCGACCCGGTGGGGCTGCCGGTCCACGAGTGGCGTCGCGACGCCGACGTCACCGACCTCGCGCTCATCGCGCACTGCGTCGGCCGCACCCTCGACATCGGCTGCGGCCCCGGCCGGCTGACCGAAGCCCTGGCGGCCGCGGGTCACCTCGTGCTCGGCATCGACGTCGTCCACGAGGCGGTCGGGCAGACGCGCGACCGAGGGGTGGACGCGTTGTGCCGGGACGTCTTCCAGCGGCTGCCGGGAGAGGGTCGGTGGCAGACCGCACTGCTCGCGGACGGCAACGTCGGCATCGGGGGCGACCCCGAGGTGCTCCTCGCCCGCACCCGCGAGCTGCTCGACCCGGAGGGTCGGGCCGTGGTCGAGCTCCAGCCGCCGGGAGTGCCGAGCGCCACGGAGTGGGCCGTGCTCGAGTGCGGCGAGACCCGCAGCCGGCCGTTCCGTTGGGCGCTCCTCGGGATCGACGACATCGACGAGGTGGCTGCCGCCGCGGGCTTCGCCCGCGTCGACCTGCACCGGTCGCACGGCCGCTGGTGCGCGGTGCTGCACCCGTAACGATGAGCGGCCTGCGAGGACTGAACGTGGTGCGCGCTCCCTCCCCGCCCAGCGACGCCTCCTTCACGACGCGGCTGCGCAGCGCCGCGGTGGCGGCGCGGGTCGGGCTGGTGCTGGGCATCTGCTTCGGCATCGCGTTCGTGACCGGGCTGATCAGCCACTACGCGCAGAACGTCGACCAGCCGGTCCCGTTCCCGACCAGCCCGTCGTGGGGCTACCGGGTGACCCAGGGGCTGCACGTCGTCACCGGCACGGCGTGCGTGCCGCTGCTCCTCGTGAAGCTCTGGACGGTCTACCCCAAGCTGTTCCAGCGACCGCCCGGCGACGTGCGCCGGCTCACCCTCGAGGTGTTGGAGCGCGCGTCGATCGGGGTCCTGGTGGCCTCGGCGATCTTCCAGCTCGCCTCCGGCCTGGCCAACGTGACCGAGTGGTACCCGTGGGACTTCTCGTTCCGGCCGACCCACTACGCGCTGGCCTGGGTGGCCATCGGCTCGCTCCTCGTCCACGTGGCGGTGAAGCTGCCGATCATCCGCGGCGCTCTGGGGTCGGACGTCGATGCCACGACCTACGACCGGCCGTCGGCGACCCGGCCCGCCGCCCTGTCCCGGCGTGGCCTCCTCCGTGCCACCTGGGTGGCCACCGGCGTCGCGGTGCTGGCGGTCGCCGGCAACACCGTGCCCTTCCTGCGCAGGGCCTCGGTCCTCGCGCCGCACTCCGGCGGCGGCCCACAGGACCTGCCGGTGACCAAGTCGGCCTTCGCCGCCGGCGTCACGTCGTCCGCCACCAGCGCGGCGTACCGGCTCGAGGTGGTGCACGGCGACCGGTCGGTCTCGCTGTCGCGGGAGCAGCTGCTCGGCATGGACCAGCAGACCGAGAAGCTGCCCATCGCGTGCGTGGAGGGATGGTCGGCGAGCGGCACGTGGACCGGTGTGCGGCTGCGGACCCTGCTCGACCTGGTGGACGCCCCGGCCGGGTCGGACGTCGTCGTCACCTCGTTGCAGGAGCGCGGGGCGTTCCGCCACTCCACGCTGCCCGGCAACTTCGCCGCCGACCACCGCACCACGCTCGCCCTGGCTCTCAACGGCGAGCCGCTGGCGATCGACCACGGCTACCCGGCCCGGATCATCGCGCCGAACCGGCCCGGCGTGCTGCAGACCAAGTGGGTCACCCGGCTGGAGGTGCTGACATGAGGGGTCGGACGCTCATCGGCACGCTCGGCGTCCTGCTCGGTCTCTACGGCGCCTGGCTCCTGGTGTCGCGGCAGGACCGCGCCCAGCTGGTCGGTGCTGCGAAGTGGCTGGTCGCCGGCGTCGTGCTGCACGACTTCGTGCTCGCACCGCTCACGCTGGTGGTCGTCGCCGGGCTCGCGCGCCTGCTGCCGGTGTCCCACCGTGCGCCCGCGGCAGTCGGGCTCGTCGTCCTGGGGTCGGTGACCCTGCTGGCGATCCCGGTGCTCGGGTCGTTCGGGGCCCAGACGCACAACCCCTCGCTCCTGGACCGGCACTACGTCATCGGGTGGCTGGTGCTGGCAGCCCTGACGGTTGCCTGCGTCGTCGTGGCCGGCGAGCGCAGGCGGCGTACGCCGTGAGCGGTCAGCTCCCCGAGGCGTCCACCCCGGGCTCGAGCGGGGACGCCGTCGACGGTGAGGTCGACCCGGTCGTCGTAGAAGGCGACCAGCCCGGCGATCGGGGCCAGGGCCGCGAACGGCTGGCGGTAGGACCACGCCACGTCGACCTCGACCCGGCCGGGGACCTCGGCGGTCCAGTAGTCGCTCGTCTCGCCCTTGTACGGACACACCGTCCTGGTGTCCGTGCGCCGCAGGAACCGGAGGTCGAGGTCGCTGCGGTCGAGGTAGTAGCGCGTGGGCAGGCCGGTCTCGAAGACCAGGACCGGCGAGCGTGACTCGGCCAGCAGGACGTCGCCGAGCTCGACCCGGACGTGACGGCTGGAGCGCAGCGCGTCGACGCGGGTGTAGGGGTTGCGCGGGTGCCCGAAGACCTGCTCGTCCTCCTCGAACCACTCGAGGGCGTCCCAGTCGAAGCGGACGAGGTCGGTGACCGGTCCCGAGCCCGCGTCGTAGAGCCGCGCGGCGGACGGGATCGTGGTGTCGCCGACCCGGAGTCCGTGGACCCGGACGTCGCCGCGGCGCAGCCTCTGGTCGCGACCCTCGTCGACGAGGTGTCCGCGGGCCACGTCCGCCAGGGGCACCAGGTAGTGCGGGTACTTGGGTGTGTCCCACGCATAGACAGCCTCGACGGTGTCGAAGACGGTGACTCCGGCGACGACTCCTCGGAGCCGTCGGGGCACCGGCTGCACCTCGTCGCGCAGGTCGGCAATGGCGGGGAAGTCGGCGGTCGTGGGCAGGACTGTCCTCATGGTGTTCGGTCTGCCCGCGCCCGCCGGCGTTACGACGACGCGACGTCGCGAGGCGGGTCGACCGCCGCGCGCCCGGCTCCCTCGCCGAAGAAGTCGGCGATCGCGTCGACGTCCCCGAGGGCCGCGAGCGGCCGGGCCGCGCCGAACGGCTGGTTCCAGAACCGTCCCTGGCGAGCGGTCCACGGGCCGACGTACGCGTACGGCTCCGGCAGCGACGCGTCGCCCGGAGAGACGCCGTAGTTGACCTCGTCCAGGCTGATGCCGACGTCGAGGTGCTCGGGCCACAGCACCGGCTCCTGCGGCGGTGCGAACGCGCGCAGGGCCGCGGCTCCTCGCGCCAGCGCGTCCAGGAGCGCGGCGAGCCGGTCGGTGTCGACGTCGATCGCGTCGCCGGCGCGCACGGCCACGCTGTCGCGGTAGACGTCGCCGAGGCTGCGCGGCTCGACGCCGATCGCCGCGGCGGCCTCGGCATAGGTCCCCGTCAGCGGGTGCCGACCGCCCGGTCCGGTGAGCTCGGTGCCCTCCAGCCGCAGGTCGGGCGCGGCCACGGTGCCGATGCCGGCGGGCAGCACGCGGAGCCGGATGGTGCCACTGGCGGCGTACTGCGGGCCGGCGAGCAACAGCTCGGCCACGGCGTGCAGGGTGGTGCGGGTGCGGGTGCGGGTGAGGTCCACGCACCTCCGTCTCCGCTCCGGCGTCGGCGTTACGGCGGCTCCAGGCTGAGGCCGGCGCAGGTGTCCCGTCCGGCCGCCTGTAACGCCCCGGGACGTGCACGGCACTGATGCGGCATCGGTCTCGATCGTCGCAAGGAGCGTTCCATGACCACCGCAACCGAGTCCTGGCACGACGTGGACCCGCACGACGTCCCCGAGGAGGGGCGCGTCCGGAGCGTGACGGTCGACGGGCGGTCCATCGCACTGACCCGGTGCGGAGGGCGGCTGGGCGCGCTGGAGAACCACTGCCCCCACCAGGGCGGACCGCTGGGGGAGGGGTCGATCGAGCAGGGACTGCTGCGCTGCCCGTGGCACGGCTACGACTACGACCCGGTGACCGGCGCCCCGCCCGGTGCGCTGGCCGAGCACCTCGACGACCGGGTGCCGGCGTACGAGGTTGAGGAGGGCCGCGACGGCGTCCGGGTCCGCCTCCCGGAGCGGCTCGAGGTCGGCCGGACGGTCGCCGACGTGATCGTCGAGACCCTGGTCGCGCACGGCGTCGACACCGTGTTCGGGATGGTCGGTCACTCCAACCTCGGCTTCGCGGACGCGCTGCGCCGGGCCGAGGAGCGTGGCGAGCTCCGCTTCGTCGGCATCCGCCACGAGGGGGCGGCGGCCTTCGCCGCCAGCGCCTACGGGAAGCTGACCGGCCGCCCCGCCGCCTGCTTCGCGATCGCAGGCCCCGGCTCCACCAACCTCCTGACCGGCCTGTACGACGCCAAGCTGGACGGCGCCCCGGTGGTGGCGATCTCCGGCCAGGTGCCGTCCAAGGTGCTCGGGCGCGGTGCGTTCCAGGACCTCGACCTCGGCGCCGTCTTCCGCGACGTCGCGATCTCGACGACCACCGTGCACGCGGGCAGCGACCACGCCGAGCTGGCCGCACTCGCGGTCAAGCACGCGCGGGACGGGCGGGGGGTCGCCCACCTCGTCCTGCCCGACGAGGTGCAGGCCCTTCCATCCGACGCCGTGGCCGGGTCGCCCGACGGCCGCTACTCGCGGCGCCCGGTCGGGCCGGACCCAGACGCGCTGGCCCGCGCGACCGAGCTGGTCGCGGGCGCCCGTCGCCCGGTCATCGTCGCCGGCCACGGCGCCCGCGGAGCGCGGGAGGAGGTGGTGGCGCTGGCCGAGCAGCTCGGCGCGCCCGTGCTGACCACGTTCAAGGCCAAGGGGCTGGTGCCCGACACGCACCCGCTCGGCGCCGGCGTGCTCGGACGCAGCGGCACTCCGGTGGCGAGCTGGCTGATGAATGAGGCAGACCTGCTCCTGGTGGTCGGCGCGTCGTTCTCCAGCCACACCGGCATCGCGCCCTGGCAGCGCATCGTGCAGATCGACGACACTCCGACCGCGATCGGTCGCTTCGACGCCGTGACCGCCGACCTGCTCGGGGACGCCGCCGTCGTCGTCCCGGCTCTGGCCGAGGCGATCCGGGCGGCGGGCACCAAGGCGGAGGACCAGCGTGACGACGTGGCTCGGCGCTGGGAGATCTGGCGCACCGAGAAGGCTCGCCGTGCTGCCGACGACAGGGGGCGAGGGGTCTCCGCGGCCGCCGTCTTCGCCGCCCTGTCCGAGCACCTGCCGGTGGAGGCCGTGGTGGCCGTCGACGTCGGCAACCACGCCTACTCGCTGGGGCGCTACCTCGAGTCCAAGGGCCAGCCGGTGCTGATGTCGGGCTACCTCGGCTCGATCGGCTTCGGCTACCCGGCCGCGATGGGTGCGTGGGCCGCCGCCCCGAGCCGGCCGGTGGTGGCCGTGACCGGCGACGGCGGATTCGGCCAGTACGCCATGGAGCTGACCACCGCCGTCCACCACGGCATCCCCGTCAAGCACGTGCTGCTCAACAACAGCGCGCTCGGGAAGATCAGCAAGGAGCAGCTGGCCGCCGACTACCCGGTCTGGCACACCTCGCTGACCAACCCCGACTGGGCGGCCTACGCCGAGCTGTGCGGCGCCCGCGGGATCCGCATCACCCATCGCGACCAGCTCGACGCCGCGATGGCCGAGCTGTTCGCCGCCGACGGACCGGCCCTGCTCTGCGTGGAGCAGGACGCCGAGCTCATCTGACCGAACCGCCCGACAGGAGCATCCCGATGGACCACGACTTCACCGGCCTGAAGGCCACCTTCGTCAACTGCACGCTCAAGCGCAGCCCGGAGCGCAGCCACACCCAGGGGCTCGTCGACGCCAGCGCCGCCATCATGCGCAAGCACGGCGTGGAGGTGAGCGAGATCCGGCTGGTCGACCACGACGTGGCCATCGGCGTCTACCCCGACATGCGCGAGCACGGCTGGGAGACCGACGAGTGGCCGGACCTCTACCCCGGGATCCTGGCCAGCGACATCCTGGTCGTGGCCGGGCCCATCTGGTTGGGCGACAACTCGAGCATCACCAAGCAGCTGATCGAGAGGATGTACTCCCTTTCCGGTGAGCTCAACGAGAAGGGGCAGTACCTCTTCTACGGCCGGGTGGCCGGCTGCCTGATCACCGGCAACGAGGACGGCGTCAAGCACTGCGCACAGAACGTCCTGTACTCCCTCCAGCACATCGGCTACACCATCCCGCCGAACGCCGATGCCGGGTGGATCGGCGAGGCCGGCCCCGGCCCGTCGTACCTCGACCCCGGCAGCGGCGGCCCCGAGAACGACTTCACCAACCGGAACACGACGTTCATGACCTGGAACCTGATGCACCTGGGCACGATGCTGAAGGACGCCGGGGGAGTGCCGGGCTACGGCAACCAGCGCTCGGAGTGGAACGCGGGCACCCGGTTCGACTTCGAGAACCCGGAGTACCGCTCATGATCGCTACTCTTCCCGCGTGGCGGGAGACGAGAGCGAGCTGCTCGCGTCGCTGCGTGCGGGTGACGAGGCCGCGTTCACGCGGCTGGTCAGCGACTGGTCGCGACCCATGCTGACAGTCGCCCGCGGGTTCGTCTCGACCGAAGCCTCCGCGGAGGAGGTCGTGCAGGAGACCTGGCTCGCGGTGATCAAGGGGCTGGACCGGTTCGAGGGGCGGTCCTTGCTCCGGACGTGGGTGTTCCGGATCCTGGTCAACACCGCGAAGACCCGCGGGGTGAAGGAGCACAAGACCCTGCCGTGGAGCACCGTGGCCGGCGAGGACTCGGGACCGAGCCTGGACCCGGCGCTCTTCCAGGCCGAGGGCGAGCCACACCCCGGCGGCTGGCGAGCCGCCCCCGCAGCGTGGCCGGACGAGCTGGCCGTTGAAGGATCGGTCCTGGCCGGCGAGGTCCGTGGCGAGCTGCAGTCGGCGATCGACACGCTGCCCGACCGGCAGCGCATCGTGCTGACACTGCGCGACGTGCTCGGCCACACCGCTGAGGAGGTCTGCGAGATGCTGGAGATCTCGCAGGGCAACCAGCGGGTACTGCTCCACCGTGCCCGCACCGCCGTCCGCGCCGGACTGGCGGCGTACCTGGAGGGGAGCTGAGATGGCCGCGCTGACGTGTCAGGAGATGGTCGAGCTCGTCACCGACTACCTCGAGGGCAGGCTCGGCTGGCGCGACCGGCGTCGCGTGCGCAAGCACCTCTCCGTGTGTGACCCCTGCACCCGCTACATCGCGCAGATGCGCGAGACCCTCGAGCTGCTCGGCACCGTCCCGGTCGAGACCCTCTCGCCGGAGGCCCGGTCGACCCTGCTCGACGCCTTCCGCGACCTCAGGCGCTGAGCGGCATGGCCGACCGGGACGTCACCGCCCTGGATGCGGTGGCGCAGGCGGCACTGGTGCGTGTCGGCGAAGTCTCGGCCGTGGAGCTCACCGAGTGGGCGATCGAGCGGATCGAGGAGCTCAACCCGAGGCTGAACGCGGTGGTGGCGCCGGTCTACGACCAGGCCCGTGCCGCGGCGCGGGAGGTCCGGACCGACGCACCGCTGGCCGGCGTCCCCTACCTGCTCAAGGACCTCATCACCGAGATGGAGGGAGTGCCGTTCAGCGAGGGGTCGCGCTACCTGCGCGGGGTGGTGTCGCACTACGACTCCGAGCTGGTCCGTCGCCTGCGCCGCGCTGGTGTCGTGGTGCTCGGGAAGACCAACTCGCCGGAGTTCGGCATGGTGCCGACGTGCGAGCCGCTGCTCCACGGCCCCACGAGGAACCCGTGGGACCCCGACCGCTCGACGAGCGGCTCGAGTGGTGGGTCGGCCGCCGCGGTCGCCTCGCGGATGGTCCCGGCGGCCCACGGCAACGACCTCGGCGGATCGCTGCGCTACCCGGCGTCCGCCTGTGGGGTCTTCGGCCTCAAGCCGACCCGCGCTCGGGTGCCGCTTGCCCCAGAGTACGGCGACGCCGTCAGCGGCTGGGCGATCGAGCACGCCCTCACCATGAGCGTCCGCGACAGCGCAGCCCTGCTCGACGCCGTCTCGGGTCCGGCGCTGGGCGACCCCTACTCCGTCCCGGCCCCGAGCCGGCCGTTCCTCAGCGAGGTCGGCGCCGATCCCGGCCGGCTCCGGATCGGCTTCAGCACCCGCCGGTTCGACGATGATCCCGCGCACCCGGACTGCGTCGCGGCGCTCGACGACGCCGTACAGCTGCTGACCGGTCTCGGCCACGACGTCGTCGAGGCCGAGCTGCCGGGTCTCGGTCCCGACGTCGGGTCGGCCATCGGCACCGTCTTCAACACCGCGACCGCCTGGATCGTCGCCTACTGGACCCGTCGGCTCGGCCGCCCACCAGCCGACGGCGAGCTCGAGCCGCTCACCCGCGCGTACTGGGAGCTCGGCCGGCAGGTGAGTGCCGCCGACTACCTCCTGGCCGTCGAGGAGTGCCAGCGGTTCAGCCGTGGCGTGGCCGCCTGGCTGGGCGGCTACGACGCCTGGCTGACACCGACCATGTCCGCTCCGCCCGCGCGGATCGGGGAGATCACCTCGACCGACGACGAACCGCTGCGCGCCCTCGAGGCCGGCGGCGCCACCGTGGCGTACGCCGGCGTGGTCGCCAACCTCACCGGGCACCCTGCGATGTCGGTGCCGCTGTGGTGGAACGCCGACGGTCTCCCGATCGGCGTGCACTTCCTCGGCGGCTACGGCGACGAGGCCGGGCTGTTCCGGCTCGCCGGCCAGCTCGAGGCGGCGCGGCCATGGGCCGGCAGGCGGCCGCCGATCTGTGCGTGACCCCGGGTCAGCCGACTGGGGCCGCATCGGTGGGTTTGCGGAGGGAAATCGGCACCTGGTGCCGGAGATCCTCGGCAAAGCCGGGTCCGTGTCAGGTCTTGATCAGATCTGAGCTGGTGGATATGCATGTGGGAACGCACTCCCGTCGGCCCGCGAGGAAGGAGTCTGTAGATGGCCGGCCCGCTCCTCCGCGTTGCTGTCTACAGCCCACAGGAGATCGTTCGTCAGGGACTGGTCTCGATCCTGGCCAGGCGTCCCGATGTCGTGCGGGTGGTGCCGCTGCCCACCCGCCCGGAGCACCCGGATCCCGACGTGGTCCTCTACGACGTCATGGCCCTGCTGGAGGGTGACACCAGGGCCCTGGGCTACCTCGTCGAGATGACCACCGCGAAGGTGCTGGCCGTCGGCCGCGACCTCCGGCCCGATCTCCTGGGGAAGGCCTTGGATGCGGGCGCGGACGGGTTCTTCTCGATCGGGGCCGACGGGGAGGAGCTGCTGGCCGCCGTCGCCTCCGCCGGGACCGACTGGCAGGAGGGCGACACCGGCCCCAACCCGATCGTCGGCTCCGCCGACTCGGCGGTCAGGGCGAGCCGGCTCGGGGCCGATCTCGGACTCAGCCCTCGCGAGCTCGAGGTCGTCTCCCTGATCGCCCGGGGCATGTCCAACCAGGAGATCGCCGAGACGTGCTTCCTCAGCATCAACTCGGTGAAGACCTACATCCGCACCGCCTACCGCAAGATCGGCGTCGAGAACCGGGCGAACGCCGTCGGCTGGGCTATCCGGCACGGGTTCGCGACGGATAGTCCTGACGCCGCGACCCGGTAGGTCTCGGGAGCCGACTCGTCGACCTCATCCTTTGGGTCCGCCTGCAGACCGCCCGTAGTGGGTACCCCTCCTGAGCAACCATGCGCGACATCGGGAGGGATTGCCGTGGCCACCACCACGAAGAACACGAACGGGTCCACCGACGCCATCGTCCTGCTCAAGCAGGACCACAAAGAGGTCCTGCGCCTGTTCCGTGAGTTCGAGAGGTCGGGCGAGGACGCGCACAAGGAGCAAGGACGGCTCGTCGACCGGATCATCGAGCTGCTCACCGTGCACACCTACATCGAGAACGAGGTGATGTACCCGAGGGTGCGTGAGCTGCTGCCGGACCTCGAGGACGACGTGCTCGAGTCCTACGAGGAGCACCACGTCGCCGACGTCCTGGTGATGGAGCTGGCCGCCATGAGTCCCGAGGACGAGCGGTTCCGTGCCAAGACCATGGTCCTGATCGAGAACGTGCGTCACCACATCGAGGAGGAGGAGCAGGAGTGGTTCCCGAAGGTCCGCGAGGGCCTCGGGCGCAACCGGCTCAAGGAGCTGGGCGCGAACCTGCTCCTCGCCAAGGAGCGCGCACCGCGCAAGCCGTCCCAGCCGAGCGCTCTCAAGAAGACCATCGACGCGGTGATCTCGTAGGAGCACGCGCGTACCGCCACCCCTGAGGAGGTTTTGCCATGCCCAGCAAGTCGGCGAACGTCAAGAACGAGAAGCAGTACGAAGCGCTGAAGGACAAGGGCATGTCCAAGCAGCGCGCCGCAAGGATCGCCAACTCCCCGGACGCCTCGAAGAAGGGCGGCAAGCAGAGCGGGAAGGGTGGCGACAGCAGCCAGGGCGGCACGACGGCGCAGAAGAAGAAGGCCGGGAGCAAGGGCGGCAAGGCCGCCGCCAAGAAGTAGCGAGGTGACGGGTCCGCGCCGGTGGCGGCACGTCGCGGCCGCCGCCGGGCTCGTGGCAATCGCCTCGGCGGCTGCGGGGTGCGCACCCGGTACGCCGGACGGGGACTCGTGGCGGATCGACGCGCAGCGGGCGGTGTCGGACGCCTCCTCGTCGGTGCAGACCGCCGAGCTGGCGCTGCGGGAGAACCGGCGCGGCCGCGTCTTCGACCGCTACCTGCAGACCGTGCTGGTCGATGCCGAGAGGGGCGTCGGCAAGGCCGGCGACGCCATCGGCACGCGGCAGCCTCCGCGCGCCGAGCAGAAGCGCTATCAGGCGGTCACCAGCCAGATCGACGAGGCGGGCAGCCTGGTGTCGACCGCTCGCATCGCCGTGGTGGACCGGGAGAGCGACCGCTACGAAGCGCTGGCGGACCGGCTGGAGGCCGCGGCCCAGGCGCTGAAGAAGCTCGAGGACGACCTCGAGCACCCGCCGGCGGCCGCGGGGTGAGTCGGTGAAGCAGCTCTTCGCGGTGGCGCTCGGCATCCTCACCGCCATCGGCGGCTTCGTCGACATCGGCGACCTGGTCACCAACGCCCAGGTGGGGGCCAGATTCGGCTTGGCGCTCGGATGGATCACCGTCGTCGGGGTCATCGGCATCTGCGTCTTCGCCGAGATGTCCGGACGGGTCGCCGCGGTGAGCCACCGGGCCACCTTCGACATCGTGCGCGAGCGGCTGGGACCGCGGATGGGCATGGCGAACCTGGTGGCCTCGATGGCGGTCACGCTGCTCACCTTCGCCGCCGAGATCGGCGGTGTGGCGCTGTCCCTCCAGCTCGTCTCGTCGGTCAACTACCTGTTGCTGGTCCCGTTCGTCGGTTTCGTCATCTGGCTGATCCTGTGGCGGGCGCGGTTCTCGGTGATGGAGAACGTCCTCGGCCTGTTCGGACTCGGGCTCGTCGTCTTCGGTGTTGCTCTGTGGCAGCTCGGCCCGGACTGGGGGGACCTGTTCCATCGCATGGCGGTGGTCGACAAGCCCGGCGACGAGCAGTGGCGCACGTGGGCCTACTACGCAGTCGCCCTGTTCGGGGCCGCCCTGACGCCGTACGAGGTCTTCTTCTTCTCGTCCGGAGGGGTGGAGGAACGCTGGACGACCAAGGACCTGCGCACCATGCGGCTCAACGTACTGGTGGGCTTCCCGCTCGGGGGGATGCTGTCGCTCTCCATCGCCGCCTGCGCGGCCCTGGTCTTCGGGCCGATGGACGCCAGCGTCGACACCTTGGGCCAGGTCGGCCTTCCTGTCGCGGTGGCTCTGGGCAAGATCGGGCTGGCCGTCGCCCTCATCGGCTTCGTGGCCGCCACGCTCGGGGCGGCGTGCGAGTGCGGGCTGTCGGTCGGCTACAGCATCGCCCAATACCAAGGGTGGCAGTGGGGCAAGTACGTGCGAACCGATGTCGCGGCCCGGTTCCACGTCGTGCTGCTCCTCGCGACGCTGGCCGGGACCGCGATCCTGCTCACCAAGGTCGATCCGATCCTCGTCACGGAGTTCTCCGTCGTCTTCTCGGCGGTCGCGCTGCCGCTCACCTACTTCCCGATCCTGGTGGTCGCCAACGACCCCGACTACATGGGCGCCTACGCGAACGGCCGGCTGGCCAACACACTCGGCTCGGTCTACCTCGTCCTCATCGGCGTGGCGGCGCTGGCCGCCATCCCGCTCATGATCATCACCCGGATGGGAGCGTGACGTGGCTGGGACGACGAGCGAGCCCGACCGGTTGACCGGCACCCTGGACGCCGTGCTGCACCTGCTCGACCGGCAGGTGGTGGACGCCGAGGACCTGATGGTGTGCAAGGTCGACGACCTCGAGCTCACCGTGTTCGCGGACGGCGTGCTCGGAGTCAGCGGCCTCCTGGTCGGGGCAGCGGCACTGGCGCCGCGCTACGGCGACGGCCGGGTCGGCCGGGTCCTGCACGACTACTGGCGCCGACTCGGCACCACCATGGCCGATCGTGACGACCCTTACCGCATCGACCTCGAGCTCGTGGACCACCTGGACAGCGCGGTCAAGCTCACGGTTGGCCGTGAGGGACTGCTGGTCCGGCGGGGGGAGCGCAGCCGCCGCCTGAACCAGCTGCTTCAGATGACGGTGCAGGACCTCGACGGCGTCAGGCTCGGACGGCCGCTCGACGTCCGCCTGGAGCGCGAGACGTCCGACCCCGGCGAGCGGATCAAGGTGGTCGGGTTGGTCGTCGGGAAGGGGCGCCCGGGCTCCTACTTCGGCTACGACCGCCGTCCCGACATGGGGCCCTGGCTGGTGCGCACGGTGGTCCGGTGGCTGCACCGGCACTCGGTGTACGTAGATCTGGCAGACCTCGACGAGCTCGACTGGGAGGCAGGTGTCATCCGCGTCGACCCGGTGAGGCTGCAGGAGCTGAAGGCGGCGGGCGTATGACCACGGCTCTGCTGGTCATCGACCTCCAGAACGACTACTTCGCCGACGCGGAGCTCGCGCGCTGCAAGGCCGACGTCCTCGCCGCCAGCAACCTGCTGGTCCGCGCCGCCCGCGCTGCCGGTGCACTCGTGGTGGAGGCCCAGACCGTGCACGCCCGCGACAGGAGCACGTGGGCGCTGAACATGCTCGACGACGACCAGGGCATGGCGATCGAGGGCACCGAGGGCGCCCGCCGGCTGGACGGGCTGCTGGAGCCCGACCTCTGCATCGTCAAGACCCGGGACAGCGCCTTCTACGACACTCCGCTGGAGAGCCGGCTGCGCGAGAGGGGAGTGGACCGGCTCGTCCTCGCCGGTGTCTCGACCGAGTCGTGCATCGCCGCGACGGCCACCGACGCCTACGCCCGTGACCTGCGCGTCGTGCTCGTCGACGACGCCACTGCCTCGGTCGAGTGGCGCCTGCACGACGAGACGCTGGCGCGGCTGCAGCGGCAGTACCGCCAGGCCGTGGTGCCAGCCCGCAGGGTTCGCTTCGACTGAGTCCCGGCCATGTATCTGGCGGCATGGTCTCCGCCTCCAACTCCCACCGGCACTCACCGGTGCGAGACCTCGGCCGCTGGGCCCATGAACGGGTACGAGGAGCGGCCAAACCCAGGCGGCCCCGCGAAGCGACGTCCGGACGCATCGCTTCGCGGGGCCGTTCCTGGTGCCCCCGGGTACCGGTCGGTGCGGAGGAGGATCGAGGTGAGGAGTCCCGATGCGAGTCCTCGGGCTGACCGGTCCGGCCGAGGCCAGGGCGTGGCCTAGATGACTAATTCCAAGGGCTCGCACGCTACGCGACGCTCAGCATCCACGCTGGCGGCGTTGCGGACGCTCGTTGGACGACCAAGTACGACATCGCGGCCGCGCCTTGCCAGCGCGGCGCTGAGCGCCGCTCGCTTGCACGATCCCTTGGAATTAGTCATCTAGAGTCGAGGACGACCCAGTCGTGTGGCATGACCGTGCTGGGTCTGCTGCCCGTCATGTCGTGATCAGGTGCAGGGTGCGACAACAGGTGGAGTCCGTTCTCGAGCAGGAGGGCCGCTCCGTGCACGCCGTGGACCGCCGGACTCCACCGCTCGCCTCGGGGGCGAGTGCGCGGACCGTGCTCCTGGCCACGGGCTGCGCGCTCGTGCTGCACCTGCTGTGGATCAGGTTCCTGGCCGGGACCGGTGGTGACCTGGCGGCCCAGGACGCCTGGACCGACTTCGTCGCCGCCCACCCGACCAGCGCCTACGACTTCGCGTGGTACGGCGGGATGCACCCAGCGTCGTACAGCCTGATCTCGCCGTACGTGATGGGGCTGCTGGGCGTCCGGCTCACGATGCTCGTCGTCGGCACGCTCTCCGCGGCGCTGGTGACGCTGATGCTCGGCCGGGTCCCTGCCGTCACCCAGCCCGGCTGGGCGGGGGTCTACGCCGCCATCGCGCTGACCGGCAACGCGATCTCCGGCCGGGTGACCTTCGGCCTGGGCATCGTCTTCGGGCTCGCGGCCGTCGCCGTGGTGCTCGCATGGCCCGACCGGCTCGGCTCCGGTCCTCGGGTGCGGCGGGTCCGGGGGGCGTTGGCCCTCCTGCTGGCGGCGCTCGCGACGGCGTCGAGCCCGGTGGCCGGGCTCTTCCTCGGGCTGGTGGCGGCTGCGCTGTGGCTGCGCGGGCGGCGCCCGGCATCGCTCGCCCTCGGCGTGGCCCCGGTCGTCGTCATCGCCGTCACCGCGGTGGTCTTCCCGTTCTTCGGCGTGCAGCCGTTCTCCTGGAGCACGGCGCTGCTGCCGCTGGTCCTCGCCGGCGCCGGGTGGGCGCTGCTCCCTCGGGCGTGGCGGCTCGCCCGGATCTGCTGCGCCGTCTACGCCGCCGCGGTCCTGGTGGTCTGGATCGTGCCCACGCCCATCGGGACCAACGTCTCACGGATGTCCCTGCTCTTCGGCGGAGTCGTCCTCGTCGCGGCGGCGTCGGGGAGGTGGTGGACGTCGACCGCCGCCCAGCGGCTCGGGCGTCCCGCAGGGCGGGTGTTGCTCGGTCTCGCGATCGTGATCGCAACGGGCTGGCAGGTGTTCATCGCCGGTCAGGACATCCGGGGCTCGGCGTCCGCGGCCACCCTCGACGGGCACGTCCAGGCCCTGGTGGCGCAGCTGGACGCCCGCAACGCAGACCTCGGACGGGTCGAGGTCGTGCCGAGCACGAGCCACCTGGAGGCGAGCGCGCTCGCGCCGTACGTCAACCTCGCGCGCGGGTGGAACCGCCAGGCCGACGTGGCGCGCAACCCGATCTTCTACCGCACCGAGAAGCCCTTCACGGCCCACCAGTACGAGCGCTGGCTGCGGTCATGGGCGGTGCGGTTCGTCGTCCTCCCGGCCTCGACGGCCGACTACGCCGGGCTGCGCGAGTCGCAGCTCGTCCGCGCCGGGCTCCCGTTCCTGACCCGCATCTGGTCCGACCGCATCTGGACCCTCTACGCGGTCACCGACCCGGCGCCGATGACCGCAGCACCGGCCACCCTCGTCGGCTGGAACGCCGCCGGGCTCACCGTCCACATGCCGACCGCCGGGTCGACCGTGCTGCGCATCGCCTGGTCGCCCTGGCTGAGCATCGTCGATGACAAGGGACGCCGCGTCCCCGACACCGAGCTGGCGGGCTCCTGCCTGGGCCAGGTCCCCGCGACGAAGTCGCGACGCATCCCGTGGGTGCGCCTCCACGTGACGCAGCCCGGGACCTACAGCATCGCGGCGCCGTACGCCCTGCCGCGCGGCACCCCCTGCCCGTCCTGAGGGCGCCCGCACGCCGGTCCGACCGCTGATCGACGGCGGCTCGTCAGGTTCGTCAGGTCCGGGTCAGGTTCGCGCGAGCACCGTGGTCCCACATCGGCCGCAACCGAGCAACGACGAGGTGGTCACCATGGCCCGCATCGGTCTGTGCGAGGACGATCCAGCCATCCGGCGCGTGGCGATCAAGTCGATGCAGCTCGCCGGGCACGAGGTCGTGGTCGCCCACAACGGGGGCGAAGCCGTCCGTCTGTTCGGCACCGACGACACGCTCGACGCGATCGTGCTGGACATCGGTCTGCCCGATGCCGACGGGCGCGATGTCTGCCAGGCGCTCCAGTCCAACGGCCAGCTGGCTCCGGTGATGTTCCTGACCGCGCTCGGCGCCGTCCACGACAAGCTCGCGGGCTTCAGCGCCGGCGCCGAGGACTACCTGCCCAAGCCGTTCGACCCCCTGGAGCTGGTCGCGCGGGTCGAGGTGCTCGCGCGCCGGGGACCCCCGAGCACGTCGAGTGACCGGACCGAGCTGTCGCTCGACCCGGCCCGGCACTCCATGTCTTTCGACAACCGTGAGGTGATGCTCACCCCGACCGAGTTCCGGATGCTCGCCGCGATCACCTCGCGTCCGGGGCAGGTCGTCCGCCGCCGGGCCATCGCCTCCGCGGCCTGGCCCAGTGGCGGTCAGGTCAGCGAGAACTCGATCGACTCCTACATCCGGCGGATCCGCAGGAAGCTGAGGGACGTCGACGCTCCCCAGGAGCTCGTCACCGTGCGCGGCGTGGGCTACACCCTGAGGTGAGGACCTTCCGGCTCGGGCCGCGGTCGTTCCGCGGCAAGATCGTGCTCTCCACGGTGGCGGTGATGAGCATCGCGATGCTGCTCGTCGGGGTCGGCATCCAGGTGCTGCTCGCCCGCACGGCGCAGCGCGACATCGGCACGGTGCTCAACGACCGCGCGGACGCGATGATCGCGGTCATCGAGCAGGCGTCCGCCGACCGGCTGAGCGTCCCGCGGGACGCGCTCGAGCCCGGGATCGAGATCTTCGACGGCAGCGGCGACCTGATCGCCGGGTCGGTCGAGCACGAGGTGCGTGCGCGGGCGGAGGACCTGTCGACCACGGACGTACGGCGCACCGTCAGCGGGCCTCGCGACGACGAGCGCCTCATCGGTGTCCCCTTCACGACGCCCAGCGGCGACAGCGGCGTCATCGTGGTCAGCCAGGAGACGGGCCCTTACGAACGCTCGGAGTTCTACGCACTGCTCGCGACCATCGCCATCGGCGTCCTGGTGGTCGCCATCACCGCGCTCGTCGCACTCCGGGTGACGCGCAAGGCGCTCGAGCCCGTCGCCCAGATGGCACAACGCGCCACCGAGTGGAGCGAGCACGACCTGACGCACCGCTTCGCGCTCGGCCCGCCCAGCGACGAGCTCTCCTCCCTCGGCAACACCCTCGACCAGCTGCTCGACCGGGTCGCCTCCGCGATCCGCACAGAGCAGCGCCTCACCGCCGAGCTCGCGCACGAGCTGCGCACGCCGTTGACGGGCATCCAGGGCTCGGCGGGGCTGGCGCTCATGCGCGGGGTGAAGGACCCCGAGGACCGCGAGGACTTCGAGGAGATCGCCGTGGCGGCTCGAGAGATGAGCGCGGTCATCCGCACCCTCCTGGACATCGCGCGGGAAGGGGCGGTCGCCGGGCAGGAGCAGACCTGCACGGTCGCGGAGGTGATGACGAGCCTTTCCGGACCGCTCGACGGCCGGCTGTCGGTCGACGACCGGACCGCGACGTCCACGGCACGCATCGCCGCTCCGCGCGACCTCGTCGTCCGGGCGGTGGCGCCCCTGATCGACAACGCGGTGCGCCACGCCGACCACCGGATCACCTTCACGGCACGCGACGCCCCCGACCACGTCGAGCTCGTGGTGGCCGACGACGGTGCCGGTGTGGCCGAGCCGTTGCGGGGGAGCCTGTTCGAACCGGGCGCCACCTACGGCACCGGAGGAGCCGGTCTCGGTCTCGGGATCGCGAGGCGGGTCGCACGCTCGTTCGGGGGCGAGATCGAGCTCGCCCCGGGCGCCGACGGCGCTGCCTTCGTGGTGACCATGCCGCGCCGGTGAGCCGCCCGGTCGCGACCGGGCCTCGACCTCGTGGTCAAGATCCCGAGCCGGACGGCGGCCCAGCCGATGACCAGCCCGGCGACATCGTCCACGACGAAGTGCCAGCCCAGGTAGACCGTGGCCACGCAGACCAGGGCGAGGTAGACACCCAGGACGCGGGCGGTCCGCCGGTGACCGAGGTGTGCCGCCATGAGCATGATCACCGTGGTCACGGCGATGTGCAGGCTCGCGAACGCCGAGACCTGGGCGAACGCGTCGGCTGCGTGGGGATGGGCCAGCAGGTGGTCCCGTTGGGCCAGGTAGACGGCCTGGGTGGTGGTCGCCTTCGTGTGCGGGAGTCCGGCGAAGTCCTGCGGCCGGTCGTGGAAGGGCCCGAGCGAGGGGACGGCGTAGTAGGACACGGTGCCGAGGATCCAGACCCAGATGAGCGAGGCCAGGACGGTGGCTCCGTCCCGCAGGCGAGGGGTGAAGACGCTGCCGGCGACCACCAGCACCACCAGGGTCGGGAACGCCTCGTAGATCGCCAGCAGGACGTAGGCCGCGGCGCCCTGCCCCAGCAGGTCGTGGAGCAGCACCGCGGGGGAGTGACCCAGGAACAGCCAGCGGTCGACCGCGGTCAGGTCATGGTCCCTGGGTGCGTTCAGCACGTCCCAGGACTTGAGGTTGTGGTAGGTGAGGTAGACGACGTGGTAGGCCAGCAGGCAGGACCACGCCGCGGCCAGCCGGCCGGCCGGCCAGCGGCGCCGATGGGTCGCCCACAGGGTCCGCAGGGTCCGTTCGCCGCGCGGCGTGCGCACGAACGCCTCGATCAGTGCGAAGACCGCGAACAGGCCGGCGGTCAGCGCGACCCTCGTCAGGAAGAAGGCTCCGCCAGGGTCCTTCACGGGGATCCCGACCCGCCACGACCGCAGCAGCGCCACGGCGGCGAAGCAGCCGGTGATGATCCAGAGGCGGCGGGCGACCACACCCCAGCGTCCGGGCCGCAACCTGATCAGTACCTGACAGCCGGCGGTCGGCGCCGCGGGTTCGTCAGGTTGCGATCAGGAACCGGACACGACGCTGCACAGCGTGACGCTCGACCTCGCCCTTCCGCCGACCGCGGGACCGGTCGGCGACGCTCCGGTCCGATGGCAGCGCGCCCGTCCGGTCCGCTGGGCGACCTACGTGTGCGGTGTCGTGGCTGGTGCCGGGCTGCTGCTCGTGATCCTCCCGATCGTCTCCGGCGCTCCGTGGCGGTCGGTGTCGGCCATCGTCGTCTCGGTACCGTCGGTCGCGCTGACCGGTCTGCTCGTCCTGTGGCTCGCCGGCCTGGTCGCACACACGGTCACGCTCACCGCCGCCCTCCCCGGGCTGAGCCACGGCCGGGCGCTGCTGCTCAGCCTCACGGGGAGCGCCGTGGCGAACGTCCTGCCGCTGGGTGGGGTCGCCGGGGTCGCGCTGAACTACCGGATGACCCGGCGGTGGGGCTTCACACCGGGAGCCTTCGCGTCGTACACGGTCGTCACCAACCTCTGGGACGTGGTCTCCAAGCTGCTGCTGCCGGTGCTCGTGGTGCCGCTGCTGGTGCTCGGCCTACCGGTCTCGGCCGGGCTCCGCCACCTCCTGGTCGGAGCGGTCATCGCGCTGCCGCTGGTCGGCGCGCTCGCGTCGGCGGTGATCGCCCGCCCCAGCGTCCTGGGGCGGCTCGGGGACCGTGCCGAACGGCTGCGGGCACACGTCGCCGGTGTGGTCCGCTCCGCGTGGCAGCGGCTGAGCATCGGCATGGCGGCGTACCTGCTGCTGCTCTTCGCCCTCCTCGCAACCTGTCTGAGCGTCACCGGTGCCGGAGTAGCACTGCCGTTCGTGCTGATCGGCTTCTGCGTGGAGCGGCTGACGACCCTGGCCGGGCTCACGCCGGGCGGGCTGGGCCTGGTCGAGGTCGGCCTCGCGGGAGCGCTCCTGCTGGCTCCGGGGGCGGACCCGGCCGGCGTGGCGGCCGGGACGCTCCTCTACAGAGCCCTCACGTTCGGGCTCGAGATCCCCGTCGGCGGGCTGCTCCTGGCCGGCTGGACCTGGCGGCAGCGAGTGGCGGCGTGAAGATCCTGCACGTCACCGACAGCTACCTCCCGACCATCGGCGGGATCGAGCTGCACGTCCATGACCTCGCGGCGAGGCAGCAGGCCACCGGCCACGACGTCGCCGTGGCCGCTCGCACTGCGTCCGCCGATGCGGCCGGCGACGTCGTACGCCGGATCGACCACCACCGGCATGGGTGGCTGCTCCATGAGGCTCCGGACGTGGTGCACGCCCACGTCTCGATCGTGTCGCCGTTCGCCCTGGCCACGGCCAGCCGTGCCGCGCGGGTCGGCATCCCCACGGCAGTGACGGTCCACTCGCTGTGGACGCACGTGGGCCGGCTGCCCGAGCTGGCTCGTGACGTGTGCGGGATGCGCCGGTGGGACGTGACCTGGTCGGCGGTCAGCGAGCGAGCCGCCGAACCGGTCCGAGCCGTCCTGGGCGTTCCCGTCCAGATCGTGCCGAACGCGGTCGACCTCGACCGCTGGACCCCGTTCGGCGAGCGCACGGACCCGGAGCCGCCCCACGTGCTCAGCGTCATGCGGCTGACCGGGGTGAAGCGGGCGCTGCCGCTGGTCCGCACCTTGGAGGGAGTGGCCGCCCGGACCGAGCTGACCGCCACCATCGTCGGGGACGGACCCGAACGAGGTCGCGTGCAGCGCTACCTGCGTCGCCACGGGCTCACCGACCGGGTGCGGCTCACCGGCGCGCTCGAGCGCACCGAGATCCGGCGGGAGCTCGCGCACGCCTCGGTCTTCCTGGCGCCGGCTCATCGAGAGTCCTTCGGCATCGCTGCCCTGGAGGCCCGCGCCAGCGGCGTTCCGGTCGTCGCGAGCGCGCGCTCCGGCGTGGCGACGTTCATCGAGCACGGAACCGACGGGCTGCTCGGCGACGACGACCGGGGCATGGCGGACCAGCTGCTCACCCTCCTCGGCGACCCGGCGCTCCGCACGGAGATCGCCCTGCACAACCGAGCCGTGCTGCCGAGGTTCGGGTGGGACCAGGCGCTGGAGCGCACCGCTGAGCTGTACGTCCTTGCGGCCGCTGCACCGTCCCCGGTCGGCGCGAGGCTCGCGACGCGCAGGGTGCTGGTCGGATGAGCGACGAGAGGGCGTTCACGGTGGTGTCCTTCCACGCGCACCCCGACGACGAGGCGCTGCTCACCGCGGGCACGCTCGCCGGCGCCGCCGCCGACGGACACCGGGTCGTCATCGTGGTGGCCACCTCCGGGGAGGCCGGTCTGGCCGCCGGCAGGCCCACCGCGGCCGAGCTGGGCCGGCGCCGGGAGCACGAGCTCGCGGCATCCGCCGCGGCCATCGGAGCGGCCCGGGTCGTGCTGCTCGGTCACGCGGACTCGGGGTCCGTCGCCGGCGAGCCGCCCGTGCAGCCGGGCACGTTCGCCAGCCTCGATCCCCAGGTCGTGGCCCTCGAGCTGGCCGCGATCCTGGTCGAGGAGCGCGCCGACGTCCTCACGACCTACGACGCCGCAGGGGGCTACGGCCAC
This sequence comes from Nocardioides sp., assembly GCF_036274455.1. Classification (GTDB taxonomy): domain Bacteria; phylum Actinomycetota; class Actinomycetes; order Propionibacteriales; family Nocardioidaceae; genus Nocardioides. Next base: position 103,013 of record NZ_DASUFR010000076.1, read on the forward strand.
CCCGACCACGTCCAGGTCCACCAGGTCGGGACGATCGCCGCCCGGATGGCCGAGACGCCGGTCGTGCTCGAGGCAACCGTGGATCGCGAGCTGCTGCTCCGTGCCACCCGGCTTCTGCGTCGTGCGGCCGTGGTCCTGCCGGTGCCGCGGCTGCCCGACCTGCGCAGCGCCTTCACACCCCGGCACGAGCTGACTCACCGGGTCGACGTGCGGCCGCACCTCGACGAGAAGCTGCGAGCCCTCCGGGCCCACGTCAGCCAGGCCGCGAGCGACGACGAGGTGCGGACGCTGGCGCTGCTGCTGCACCTGCCTCGCCCGGTCCAGCGGCGAGTCCTGGGCGTGGAGTGGTTCCGGGAGACCGGACGCGTCCCGGGGACGACGCCCCTCCACGACGTCTTCGCCACCTTCCGGACCCACTGCGAGGCCGGTTGACGAGGCCTCGCCGCGCGTTCGGAGGCTAGTCGCCGGCGACCCAGCGGATCACCTGCGGAGACGAGCCGGCGAGCCACGAGAACACCGTCAGCCCGAGAAGGAAGTGCTGCCGGACCCCCGCCATCACCAGGACCACCCCCGCGACAGCGAGCGCCGCGGCGGCGTACTGGCGCCGGCCGCGCCCGGTGGCGAGGGGAGCGCGGACGAACAGCACCCCGCCGTAGGCGCCGAGTGCGGTGGCCAGGGCGAACAGTGGCGCCCAGGGCGTCTGCAGGACCGCGATCGCGATCCACGCCGCTGCGGTGACGACCGCTGTCGTGGTCCAGACGCGCTCGTAGCGTGGACCGGGCGCACGGCCGGCTGCCCGACGCTGAGGCGGCGCGGTGCGGCTGGCCATGCGGGGACCGTAGGTGCGGGTCTCTGATCCGATCCTGACGAGCCGGAGGGTGGCCCACGCAGGTTCGAAGTCCGGCTCATCCGGGCTTCGCCACGGGGTGGAGGGCGAGTGGGGTGATCCTCGGCCCCACCATGTCGGTGACCTCGAGAACTGCCCCGTCCACCTCGACGGCGTCGCCGGCGACTGGGATGCGTCCACCAGCACAAACGCAGGATCGGGACGCAGATGCGTCGGATCGGATCTGGGTGCCTGGAGACAGACGTGGAACCTCCCGGGAGCCCCTGGGCTCCCGGGAGGTTCTTGACGTCGCGGTCAGGCGTGCTGGGGCACCCCCACCGGGGCGGTGCGCTCGGCAGTGTGCTCGACCCGGCGAGCGTGCCAGAACCCGAGCGCGACGAGCACCAGCAGGATCGCACCGGCGCCGAAGGCGACGATCGAGGCGATGCCGGCGATGGTGCCGATCGTGGCGAACGCGTAGCCGTAGAGAAGCAGGCCACGGAGGGTGTTGCCCATGAACAGCGTCTGACGCAGCTGGCCGAGGGCCTGGCCTTCGGCGCTGGCCTTCTCCTCGTCGGACAGCGCGAGGTACTGGCCGCTGACCTCGGAGTAGGTCTGGTTGTCGCTGGCCTCGTTCATGTGCACGAGGATGTAGTGGTCGGCGTAGGCCTTGGCCTCGGCACCGGTGTCCATGGTGCTTCCGGCGTAGGGCTCGAGAGCCTTCTGGTCAGCCTCGGGCAGGCTGGAGAGCGCCTCGCCGGAGGGCATCGTGATGTCCTGCATGGACAGCTGGTCGTGCACCTGGTTGCCGATGAAGACGTTCGCCCACAGGAGCAGGCCGCCTGCGGCAAGCAGGGTGAGGGAGAGGGCCAGGCCGGTCCAGGAGATGAGTTTGTCGAATGCCGAGCGCATGATGTTCCACTTCCTTCTCTAGCGGCGGAGATCCAGTTCTCCGGGATGACATTCACGCTATGGACGGGGGGTGCTCGGCCGGCAGGGCCGAGGAGCCCGACCTGGCCAGACCTAGGTCCCCCGTCGTCGGGACGTTCATCCGGGGCGTGCAGGAGGGGCTCGCCTGATGGATCCGCACGTGCCCGCGTGGGCACCACCAGCGCCGGTCAGTGGGTCTGCGGAGGGGAATCGGCACCTGATGCCGGAGAACCTCGGCAAAGCCGGGATGCGGCGTTCTGCGCGCGCGGCCGCCCAAGAGGAAGGCCCCGGACGTGGGGGCGTCCGGGGCCTGCTCGTCCTCGACGCCGGTGGGGAGGCGCGAGGAGGTGGGTGATGTTCCTGGTGGCTCAGCTCGCGGCTTCAGGACGCCGGCCGATCGTCGCCAGGATCTCGGAGTACTGCTGTGCGGCAGGGGCACCGGCCTCGGGGGTGACCAGGACCGGGGAGGTGGAGTGGCCCAGGGCGGCTCGCGCGACCGGGCCGAGGTGGCTGCCGAGCGGCAGCAGGTGGTGGCGCCGGGCGAGGACCAGGAGGTCGGAGACCTCGCCTGCGTCGAGCACCGCCTCCACCCGGGGCCCGTGCCGGACGATGACCTCGACATCCACGCCCGGGTGCTCCGCGCGCAGGGGAGCGAGGACCGGCTCGAGCTCCTGGCGGAACTCCTTCTCGTACTCCTCGCGCATGGCGTCGTCGACCACGACGACGTCGTAGCCCGAGGACAGCCACCAGGCGTGCAGCACGACGAGCCGGGCTTGGCGTGCCTCGGCCTCGACGAACCCGGCGCGGAGGAGCACCGCGGCTTCGGTCGCGTCCTGGACGGCGGCGGTGACCACTCCCTTGACGGGCCCGTCGGCGAGCCATCCCTTCGGCACCGAGATGACCGGCACCCGGGCGCGACCCGCGACGCTGTGGACGGTCGATCCGCCGAAGGCGCCGTTCGCCCGGGTCAGCGCCCGATGCTCGAGGACCAGGAGCGAGGCTCCCTCGGTGTGCTTGACCAGCTCGTCGACGATCCAGCCGTCGGTCACCAGCTCCGAGGTCACCTCGACGTCCTGCCCGGCCAGCCGTTCGGCCTGCGCCGTCGCCTCGTCCAGGGTGGCCCGCGCGGCTTCCACGATCCCGTCGTGGCTCACGAAGGAGTACGCCGTCAGCCGCTCCAGCACATGGACGACGTGCAGCGGGCGCTCGGTCCGGCGGGCTTCGGCGACCGCGAAGGCGACGGCGGCGTCGTGGCCGTCGGGGCCGACGGCGACCACGATGGCGTTGGTGGGCGTGTTGTTCATGGCTGTTCCTTTCTCAGGTGGACTCGGGCACCACGGCAACCGTCGTGTGTGCGCGCTCGAGGACCGCCAGCGCGCATGAGGTGTGGACGAACCGGGTCCAGCCGTGGACCTCTGAACGGCCGACGACCAGGAGCGCCGCGTCGGGTGTCCGGTCGGCCAGGCAGTCGTCCACCAGGCCCCGAGCCAGCTCCTGGCTGACCCGGACATCGGGGTACTTCGCCGCCAGGCCGGCCACCGACTCCGCCAGCAGCAGCCTCAGGTCGGAGAGGTCGGACCGGTCGACGGGCAGCACGGCCCCTGGGCCGGCCGCCGCCATGACGGCGTCCCAGAAGCAGTGCATCACGGTCAGGGGCAGGCCGTGGAGCGAAGCCTGCGCGAAGGCGAACTCGAGGACGGGGCGCGAGGCGGGGCTTCCGTCGGCACCGACGACCACCCTCGCCTCACCCTGGAGCGGGCCGGCGGACGGCCGGCACACGATCACGGGGCAGTGGGCGTGGCGGGCCATCGACGCGCTGACCGACCCGAGCAGGGCGGACTCGACCGGTCCCCGGCCCCGCGACCCGACGACGACGAGATGGGCCTCGGTCGAGAGCTGCTCCAGCGCGACCCGTGGGTCCAGGTCGACCAGCGCCGTGGTGACCTCGACGCCGGGCACCTGGGCGGCGGCCCGCTCGGCGGCATGGGTGAGGGTCGCGCGGCTGAGCTCCTGCAACGCGGTCCGGAGCTGCTGAGGGTTCATGCTGTGCCGGTCCAGCCACCGGATCTCACCGAGTACGCTCCGGTCCGTGCTGTGCACGAGTGCGAGCGTCCGACGCTCGCGCAACGCCTGTTCGGCCGCCCACGTCACCCCACGATCAGAGTCACCCGAGCCGTCGACACCGACCACGATCGCGCCGGGAGGCACGCCGAACCTCGTCATGCCCCCAGCCTCGCGACCAGCGCTCGGGGCGCCCACGGCCGTCAGGCCCGGGCCGCCGGGACCTATGGCCCTCCCGATGACCGGGCGCCGGCTCGACGCTGGGTGCATGCCACTGCTCCGAGAGCTCGACACCGCCCAGTGCGAACGGCTGCTGCGCCGTGCGGTCTTCGGCCGAGTCGTGCTGATGACCCCGGACGGGCCCGAGGCCGTGCCGGTCAACTACATCGTCCGCGACGACACCGTCGTGGTGCGGACCGGGCCCGAGGGGCTGGTGGCCCGGTACGCCGATGGTCAGCGCATCGCGTTCCAGGTGGACCTGGTGGACGAGACCTACTGGCAGGGGTGGAGCGTGGTGGCCCGAGGGTTGGGCGAGGTCGTCCACGCCGTGCCCGAGGTCCCCGGCCGCCCGGCCCCCCGGCCCTGGGCTGCGGGTGACCGCAGCACCGAGCTCCGGCTCGCATGGACAGAGCTGACCGGTCGGTGCGTTGGCGACGGTTGGGACCTCGAGGCCACGATGTTCTCGCGGAGGCAGGCGCGGTGACCACGACGACCAGCCTCCCAGCGCCCGCCGACGTCCTGCTCGCCGACGGTTCCATCGCGGTGATCCGTCCCCTGAGGCCCGCAGACGGCCGGGCCCTGCACCTGTTGCACGAGAACGTGTCGGACGAGGCGATCCGGCTGCGCTTCTTCTCGGCCGCCCGGCGGACGGCGCACGCCTACGTCGACCACGTCCTGGCGGACCCGGAGACCCTGGCGCTGGTGGCCGAGCGGCGCGGCCGGCTCATCGGGCTGGTGACCGCCGAGCCGATGTCGTCGGACCGGGCCGAGGTGGCCTTCCTGGTCGCCGACGACGCGCGCGGCTTCGGCGTCGGCACGCTGCTGCTCGAGCACGTCGCGGCCCTGGCCCTCGCCCGCGGCTTCACGGCCCTGGAGGCCGACGTCCTCACCGAGAACCACGCGATGCTCACCGTCTTCTCCGACGCCGGCTACACCCGCAAGCGCGCGTTCGACCTCGGCACCGTCGTGCTCACCCTCGGCACGGGTGTGACCGCGGAGTCGGCGCGGCGTGCCGACGACCGCGAGTTCCACGCCGAGGCGAGGTCCCTGGCGCCGCTGCTCCACCCCGCGTCCGTCGCGGTCGTGGGCGTGCGCTCCGACGGCACGGGCATCGGGGCGACCGTGCTGCGCTCGATCGTGGCATCCGGCTTCTCCGGCACCGTGTCGGCCATCCACCCGCGTGCCGGGGAGCTGGCCGGCGTCCCGACGTACTGTTCCCTGGCCGAGGTCCCGGGAGGTCTCGACCTGGTCGTGATCTGCGTGCCCGCCACCCACGCGCTCGACGTCTTCCGCGACGCGGTCGCGGTTGGTGCGCGCGCGGCCGTGGTGGTCTCGTCGGGCTTCGGCGAGCTCGGCGAGGAAGGTGCGCGCATGCAGCACGAGCTCGCCACGCTGGCGCGCGCCCACGACGTGCGGCTCGTCGGGCCGAACTGTCTCGGCCTGCTGTGCAACCAGCCGGACGTCCGCCTCAACGCGACGTTCAGCGACGCCGTACCGCCGCCGGGGGGACTCGCGGTCGCCAGCCAGTCCGGTGGAGTCGGGATCGTGCTCCTCGACCTGGCCCGGGAGCTGGGCCTGGGCGTGCACACGTTCGTCTCGCTGGGCAACAAGGCAGACGTCTCCAGCAACGACCTCCTCGCGGCGTGGTACGACGACACGGACGTCAAGGCGGCGGCGCTCTACCTCGAGTCGTTCGGCAACTCCGCCAAGTTCGCCCGCTTCGCCCGCCGGTTCGCGCTGCGCAAGCCGCTGCTGGCCGTGGTCGGCGGACGGTCGGCCGGTGGCAGCCGGGCAGGTGCGTCGCACACCGCCGCGGCCGCCACGCCCGCGGTGGGCGTGGACGCACTGTTCTCGCAGGCCGGCGTGATCGGGTGCCGCGACGCGGAGGACCTCGCCCGCACCGCGGTGCTGCTCACCCAGCAGCCACTGCCGCGCGGACGACGGCTGGCGATCATCTCCAACGCCGGCGGGATGGGCGTCCTGGCCGCGGACGCGGCGGCCGACGAGGGGCTCGACGTCCCGGAGTTCTCGCCCGAGCTGCGGCAGCGCCTGGGCGAGCTCGTGCAGGGCACCACCGGGACCGGGAACCCCGTCGACGCCGGCGCCGGCGTGCCACCCGAGCAGTTCGCGGAGCTCGTGCGCACCGTCCTCACCTCCGGCGAGGTCGACGCCGTCCTCGTCGTCCCGGTCGCGACCGGGGTGACCGACAGCAGCGCGACCATGCCCGAGCTCCTGCGGGTGCGCCCGGCGAACCCGGACGTCCCGGTGGTCGCCGTCCCGCTCGGGGGCATCCCGGCGCCCGACCACGCCGGCTCGCCCATCACGACCTACCGCACCACCGCCTCGGCGCTTCGCGCGCTCGGCCGGGCGGTCCGGTACGCCGACTGGCTCGCCATGGAGCGACCGGTCCTCGAGCCCACGCCGCCGGAGCAGGTCGTCCGGCTCCGCGGGCTCGCCCAGGAGCTGCTCGGCCCCGCCGGGACCAGGTGGCTCAGCGCCGCCGAGGCGAGCGACCTGCTCTCGCCGTACGGCATCCCGCTGCTCGGCTGCTCCGCCCACTCCGCCGCGCAGGCCGTTGACTGTGCCGTCGCGGCCGGCTTCCCCGTGGCGGTCAAGGTCACCGACCCGGGTGTGGTGCACAAGACCGAGCTCGGGCTGGTGCGCACCGGTCTGCGGACCCGCGGCCAGGTGCGCGACGCCTACCGGGACTTCCGGACCGCGGTCGGGCACGCCCCGGAGGTGCAGGTCCAGTCGATGGTCTCCGGCACCGAGGTGGCGCTGGGCGTCGTCCGCGACCCGTCCATGGGTCCGCTGGTCATGGTGGCCTCCGGTGGCGTGGCCACCGACGTCTGGAACGACCGCGCCTTCCTCGTTCCCCCGGTGACCGCGCCGGAGGCCCGGCGTGCCATCGAGTCGCTGCGGATCGCGCGGATCCTCAAGGGGTTCCGCGGGGCTCCTGCCGGCGACCTCGAGGGGCTGACGGAGCTGGTCACCGCGCTCGGACGACTGGCGGTCGACGTGCCCGAGCTGGCCGAGCTGGACCTCAACCCGGTCATGGTCCGCCCGGACGGCTGCATCGCCGTGGACGCGAAGGTCCGGCTCGCGACGCCGGTCGGGCCCGACGGCACCGCCCCCCGTCAGCTGCGTCGGGTCCCCTGACGGGGGCCGCCGCGGCCGTCGAGCTCGAGGGGTGCGGGCGCCAGGTCGATGACCCGGTCGACCAGGTCCAGGCCGACGTCGCTGTGCGTGATCCACAGGACGGCCCGGGTGCCCCGATCCTCCAGCAGCTGGTGCGCCAGCTGGGTCGCCGTCGCGTGGTCGAGGTGGGCGGTCGGCTCGTCCAGCACGAGCACCGGCTGGTCGGCGAGGATCGACCGCGCGATCGCCAGGCGGGCTCGCTCACCGCCGGACAGGCCGGCGTGGCCGTCGCCCAGCCACGTGTCGAGGCCGTCGGGAAGCGCGGCGACCCAGCCCCCCAGCCCGGCCCGTGCAAGGGCGGTGGCGACCTCCTGGTCGCCGGCGCCCGGCCGGGCGAGCCGGACGTTCTCCGCCAGCGTGGTCGCGAAGACGTGCGGGTCGTCGTCGACGTAGCCGGTGAGGCGACGGACGTCGTCGAGGGCGAGGTCGCGCAGGTCGACCTCCCCGTGGCGCACGACCCCGGACACCGGGTCGAGGAACCGCACGAGCAAGGCGGCGACCGTGCTCTTGCCCGAGCCCGACGGGCCGACCATCCCGACCCGCTCGCCGGGGGCGAGCGTCAGTGAGCACTCCGTGGTGACAGGCGCGTCCTGCCCCCACTGGCCGCGGACCCGGTCGACGAGCACGTCGTGGGTGGTCGGCGCCGGTGCGGCGACCGTGTCGCGGACGGCCGGCGCGGTGTGCTCGAGCGTTGCCAGTCGTGCCGCGGCCGCGTCGGTCCGGACCGAGAGGGCGCCGGACTCGGCCAGCGGAGCCGCCACCTCGGCCAGGGCCAGCGGAGTGAGCACGAGCAGCGCCATCATCGGCCCCGACAACGTGCCGTCCGCGACCGCGGGTGCGGCGACCGCCGCCACGAGGGCCATGGTCGCTCCGGCAACGGCCAGGACCCACGCGCGCGCCGCGCTCGCACCGGCGGCGGCACGGGTCGCCGCCGCGCCGAGCCGGTCGCTGCACCGAGCCACCTCCCCGACGACCCGGTCGGCCGCCTGCCACATGCGGAGCTCGCGAGCCAGCTGGGCCACCTCGACGACGCGCGCGGACAGCGCGGCCCGGGCCGAGACCGTTCTCTGCTCCGCAGACCTCGCCCCGAGCCGTGCGAGCCACCATGCGCCGGCGCCGCCGGCGAGCGCGCCCGCCGCGATCACCGGCGCGACCTGCGGATGCACCAGCGCGGCGACGGCGGCGACGAGCGCGCCGACGATCGCAGCGCTGCGCCACGGCATGCGGACCCGGAGCTCGCGGTCGACCACCCCGTCGACGTCGTCGACGACGGCGGTGAGCAGGTCGCCGCGACGCCGGCCGAGCCGGCCGGGCGTCAGCGGGACGATGGCGTCGTAGACCTCGACCCGCCGGCGCGCGAGCAGCCGGAGCGCGGCGTCGTGGGATCGGACGCGTTCGGCGTAGCGCAGGACCGGGCGCCCGAGCCCGAAGGTACGCACGCCGACGATGGCGACGAGCATCGTGAGCACGGCCGGGTGGGTCGACGCCTGGACGATCAGCCAGCCCGCCGTGGCGGTCAGCGCGACGCCGCAGGCCGATGCCAGCGCGGAGAGCAGCGTGCCGACCGCGAACCGTGCCCGGGGCAGCACGACGTCGGCGGCCGGGACGGGTTCCACCTCAGCCGTCGCACGGGCGAGCGGGATCGGCAGCTCCGGGTCCGGAGCCGGAGGCGCAGGCAGCTCCAACCGGTGGTCGGCGACGTCGACGAGCGCCGGCCGGTGCGCGACCACGACCACCGCACCCCGGCGGCCGAGCTCGACCAGGGCGTCGGTGATGACCTGCTCGGTGAGGTCGTCGAGGTGCGCCGTGGGCTCGTCGAGGAGCACCCAGGGGCGGTCGGCGACCACCACCCGCGCCAGGGCGAGCCGGGCCCGCTCACCCGCCGAGAGGGTGGTGCCGTCCTCGCCGAGGGTGGTGTCGAGACCGTGGGACAGCGCCCGGACCCGCTCCTCGAGGGCAACGAGGCGCAGGGCCCGCCACACGGCAGCGGTGGTCGCCTCGGGGCGGCCGAGCCGCAGGTTGTCGGCGATCGTGCCCGCCACGAACTGCGGCCGCTGCGGCAGCCAGGCCACCTGCCGCTGCCACTCGGGGCCGCCGACCGGAGCTCCGTCGGCGGTCACGGTCCCGGCGCTGAGCGGGAGCAGCCCGGCCAGCGCGTCGAGGAGGGTCGACTTTCCGCAGCCGCTGGGGCCGGTCACCACGGTGACACCGCGGGCG